>CAZPHF010000010.1:0-22342 GCA_964586115.1 uncultured Flavobacteriaceae bacterium
TATTTTACTTTCTTTTGCATGAATTTTGCAATGTTGATCGCTATGATTACACTTAAAAATAATTGTCCAGAAATAACAAGCATAAGGGCAAGGGCTTGAGACTTCTCGTTAATAGGTATGATATCTCCATAACCCAGGGTAGTCATGGTTACAAAACTATAATAGATATAATTGTATAAGTCCAAAGTCATCCCTGTTGAATGGTAATAAGATTCCGGAAAAACATATTCCAGTCCTGCTGCCAGAAACCCCCCTACGAGCCCTATGATCAAATATCCCGTAATAGAGACCAGGATCAGGTTTTTGGTTTCTCCTTTTAATGATATGGCTTCTTTTAATACGAGTATAAAAGCATGTATAATCAAATAGGAAATGCCGATTTGTGACAAATAATTAAGGACGTTACTTTTTAAAAATGTATCCGTTATGATCATGGCGACAGTAAGATAACCGATATACCTTGAAGTTTTAATCTTACGGATTATGAGATAACAGGCGATAAGGATGATCAAAAAATCCACCTTGATAAATTGATCAATAAAATCAGGTGCATCGCTCAAAAAAGGAGGAATAAAAACCAATATCAAAATAGATACCATCAATATATGGATACGATGCGTATCTACAAATTTCAACAGGCTATATTTGGAATCTTGGATCATAAAACAGTAAGTATTTTTCTTTAGCCTTTATAAAAAGGAAGTTTTACAACGGTAGCAGGGATTGCCTTATTTCTCACTTGAATATATATAGTTGTTCCAAATTTTGTATGGCCCGTGTTGACATATCCCATACCAATGCCCTTTTTTAAACTAGGGCTCATGGTACCAGAGGTAACTACTCCGATCTTGCTTCCTGCTTCATCCAAAATATCATAGCCTTGTCTGGGTATTCCTTTGGTTTGTATTTCAAAGGCCCTTAGTCTTTTGCCAACGCCTTCTTCTTTTTGTTGTAACAGTGCTTTAGCGTTGATAAAATCTTTTGTGAATTTTGTGATCCAACCCAAACCGGCTTCAATGGGTGAGGTAGCGTCATCGATATCATTTCCATAAAGGCAATAACCCATTTCAAGTCTTAAAGTATCTCTTGCCGCAAGTCCTATGGGTTTGATCCCAAAGTCTTTTCCCGCTTCAAAAACGCGCTGCCAAACTTGTTCAACTTCACTATTCTTACAATATATTTCAAAACCACCACTTCCAGTGTAGCCCGTTGCAGAAATGATCACATGGTCAATACCGGCAAAATCAGCTATCTTAAATTTATAAAAAGGGATTTCTGCTAAATTCACAGAAGTCAATGACTGCATGGCTTCAACTGCTTTGGGTCCTTGAATGGCCAATAGAGAATAGTTGTCTGAAATATTCCTCATTGTTGCCTTATTGTGGTTATTTGAGCTGATCCAGTCCCAATCTTTATCGATATTTGATGCATTGACAACCAGCAGATAGGTATCTTCTTTCATACGATAAATAATCAAATCATCGACGATTCCTCCGCTTGCATTTGGCATGCAACTATACTGAGCATCCTCTATCTCAAGTTTTGATGCATCGTTTGAACTTATGCGTTGAATTAATTCAAGCGCATGTTCTCCTTCGATCAAAAATTCTCCCATATGCGATACATCAAATACGCCGACACCGTTTCTAACAGTTTCGTGTTCCACATTGATTCCTGCATACTGAACCGGCATGTTATAGCCTGCAAAAGGAACTATTTTTGCACCTAATGATTCATGAATATGTGTTAGTGCTGTGTTTTTCATGTTGTTTAAATTTATGCTAATTTATAAAATATGCTTGGAAGGAAAATTATTTTTCCATCAAAATACAAGATCTCTGCTTGCTCCAATTTTTTATATTTTTCAAGATTCAAATAAGTCCATTTGAAATTCAAATTGATACTTAGTTTTTTACTGCTAATTTTTATAAATAGTCTTTTGGCACAAACAAATATTCCAACGGATTATTTGTCAGCAGATTTTCATAAATCAAGGAGAGAGGCGTTGAGAGAATCAATGCGGGAGAATAAACGCATCCTTATTTTTTTTCGAATGTGATATAGAAATTTTCATCAAGTCGAACTTCTGAAGCTTCAGTGGGTAACTTAAATTTTTGCCATTTTTGATAAGGTATAAGCCATACTTCTTTATTGTCCACAAAGAACTTAACAGGAATGTCAAAACCAGGAACCGTATTTTTGTAGCGATAACGGAATTTGCCTTTTTTAATTTTATACTGAATCACTGGAATTTTAATGGTTCTAAGGTATTGTTCAAAAAACCCTTTCAAATCCAGGGAAGTTTCTTGCATGATATAATTTTCCAGTTGCTCACTGCTCAAGGTTTGATGAAAAAAGTTTTTGTTGATGTCCCTTAACAAGTTTCTGAATTTACCATCATCATTGATGACTTGTCTTAGCGTATGAATCATAGCAGCTCCCTTGGTATACATGTCATCTGAACCTCGCTGGTTAACTTCATATATACCGGTAACAGGAGAATTATTTGAAGTTCTTTCTCGCAGTCCAATCATATATTTGTTTCCTGATGCTGTGCCAAAATGATAGTCTAAATAGAGTACTTCGCTATAAGTAGTAAAACCTTCATGTATCCACATGTCGGCCACGTCATAATTGGTTAAGCTGTTTGCAAACCATTCGTGACCTGATTCATGGATGATGATAAAATCAAATTTCAATCCTTCCCCGGAAAAACTCAAATCACCTCCCAAATAACCATTCTGATAGCCATTTCCATAGGTAACAGAGCTTTGATGTTCCATCCCCAGATAGGGTGCTTCAACCAATTTATATCCGTCTTCATAAAAGGGGTAGGGGCCAAACCAATATTCAAAAGCTTCCAGCATTTTAGGAACTTGCTTAAATTGCTGCTGA
Source organism: uncultured Flavobacteriaceae bacterium (assembly GCA_964586115.1). GTDB lineage: Bacteria > Bacteroidota > Bacteroidia > Flavobacteriales > Flavobacteriaceae > Lutimonas. Next base: position 2,896 of record CAZPHF010000010.1, read on the forward strand.
GCTTTTCCGAGATTATAACTTAATACGTAGTAATCAAGGTCCAAAGAACCCTTTTCTCCTGAGTAGGTTTCTTTAAAATGCACATAATCACCAATATTCATATTAATGCCGTAGCCATTGATCGGATTGATAACTTTCCAGGTATAAGTAGCTGTCCCGTCAGTATTTGAATCACGCCTGATTAACCTGCCATTTGAAACGCTAACCAAAGAACCAGGCGCTGTTATTCGTATTTGCATACCTTGATCTGGTTCATCATAGGGAATATCTTTAGAGGGCAACCAGGAGCTAGAACCCAGCAATTGGTTTGCATTGGCTACAAAAGCTTTTTGGTTTCTGTCTTTTTTCCAGATAAAACCACCATCCCAGGGAGGATTCAAAGACTCGGGAGGCACTCCATCAAACTCGACAGTTATTTCTTGAATGCTTCCAGGTTCCTGAGACTTGGTCAATTTTACAAAATAGGCCGAAAACTCTTTTCTGTAGATCAGCGATTCTCCCTCTTGCACTATACTGATGATTTTCATCGGTTCCTGAAGGTCAATTTGAAGTTCAGCGCCGTTGTTGATCACGCGATACCTGATGGTATTTTTTCCGGAGATGGATTTATTATCCAAATTAACACTTAGGTCAATGTCATAATGCAAAAGGTCCCACCAGGCTCTTTCTTTTGTGATGCTTCCTCTCAAACTGTCTTTGCGTTGAAATTGTTGAGAAGTCATTGAAAATGAAAGAGATATGCAGTATAATAAGCAGAAATATATTTTAATTTTCATAGAATTCAAACGAATATTAAAGATACTCAATTTATAAGGCCTAACTGAATAGCTTCTTACATTGGTTATTCGGCAAGCAAAAATTCCTTAAGTTCACCGTAGTTTGAGATAAACTGAGCTTCTTTGTTCTTGTTCATTACTTCTTTGATTTGTTCAGGGAAGTCAATAGTTTTTCCGATCACTGGTTCAACGACTTCAAGAAATTTTACAGGATGCGCTGTTTCCAGAAAGATCCCGGAGGTGTTTTTATGCACTTCCTGGTATTTCTTTAAACCCAGATAACCCACAGCTCCATGAGGATCCATGATGTATCCAGTGTCCTTATAGACTTTGAGCATGGCTTCTCTGGTTTGATCATCCGAAAAGGAATAGGAGGAAACATTATCCTTAATCAAGTCAAAGTCGTTCTTATAAATTTCTCTGATCCGAATAAAATTACTGGGATCTCCTACATCCATGGCATTAGAAATCGTGGCAACCGATTTCATTGGCTGGTACTTTCCACTTTCCATAAAATTTGGCACCACTTTGTTGGCATTGGTTGAGGCGATAAATTGGCTAACGGGCAGACCTAGTTGCTGAGCCATAATTCCTGCGCAGATATTACCAAAATTCCCACTTGGTGTTGAAAAGACCAGGTGTTTGGATCGGTTCTTTAATTGTTTATAGGCAAAGGCAAAATAAAACATTTGAGGCAGCCATCGTGCTACATTGATGGAGTTGGCAGAGGTGAGCTGCATATTATCGGTGATTTCTGTGTCTAAAAAGGCATTTTTGACCATAGCCTGGCAATCGTCAAAAGTTCCGTCAACTTCAAGGGCTTTTATATTCTGCCCCAGAGTCGTCAATTGTTTTTCCTGAACTTTACTTACTTTTCCACTGGGATAAAGAATGACTACATTCACACCTTTTACCCCGAGAAACCCACTAGCCACAGCACCACCTGTATCACCAGAAGTTGCCACAAGAACGGTTACTTCATTCGTTTTTTTCTTATTGAAATAAGATAGACATCTGGCCATAAACCTACCTCCAACATCCTTAAAAGCCATAGTAGGGCCATGAAAAAGTTCAAGACTGAATATATCGTTTTCAACTTGAACCAAAGGAAAGTCAAAACAAAGCGTGTCTTTAATGATATCTTTCAGGGCCTCATCTGGTATATCGTCGCCAACAAATTGTCTGATCATTTCAAAGGCGAGTTCTTGGTTTGTATACGTATCTATATGGTCAAAAATCTCTTTATTGATCGGGCTGATTGTTGAGGGAAAATACAAACCTTTATCTGGAGCGATTCCTCTGATAACGGCTTCTTTAAAACTAACCTCAGGTGATTGCTGGTTTAAACTATAGAACTTCATTAGGATCTCTTTAATGTTTTCACTCCTATTTCGTTTATTTTTGAGGTATAAACATGAAAGGGAATATTTGTGTTTTTATAAACTTTATGTATTGCTAAACTCACATTTTCAGCTACTTGCTTGTCTCTACTAAATGTAAAAATTGAAGGTCCAGACCCTGAAATACCACCGCCTAAGGCCCCTGCTTCAATAGCAGTTTTGATCACCTCATCAAATTTCGGAATCAATTTTGAACGGTGGGGCTCTACGATATAGTCCTTTAAGGAACTGGCAAAGAGTTCGTGATCCTGGGTGTGAAGGGAATGAACAAAGGAACCCACATTTGCCCATTGTTTTATGGCCTTGTTTAAACTCACCGTTTGAGGTAAAATATCCCTGGATAAAGAAGTCTTGATCTCAATTTGGGGGTGAATGATCGTGGCATACAGGCCTTCAATCGAAGGAAGTTCAATGACTTTTATCGGATCTGTTTCTTTTACCAATGTAAAACCGCCTAAAAGGGCAGGAGCTACATTATCAGCAATTGGCGCACCGCAGGCGGCTCGCTCTCCTTCGGCAGCAAAAGGGATCAATTCATGATTCGAAAATGGCTTGCCCATCAGTTCATTAGCGGCATAAACGGCTCCAGCCGCACTTGCTGCGCTGCTACCAATGCCACTTCCAGGTTTGATGTTTTTATAAATTTCTATCTCGAATCCAAAGTCAGGCTGAACTTCACAAGCCTTTAACATCGCAATGATGGCGACACCAGCCACATTTTTTTCTGGCTCCATAGGGAGTATCTCCCCAATAATTTTGCTGATATGAATACCTTTTTTACTTGTTTTTCGCAAGATCATGGTATCACCTATGGAGTCCAGGCAGCATCCCATAACATCAAAACCACAGGATATATTAGCGACTGTAGCAGGGGCGAAAATTTCTATTTCTTGTAGTTTCATGTCTACACTTATTTGTTACCAGTTCGAATAATATCTCCGAAGATTCCTGAAGCGGTTACTTCAGCTCCTGCTCCTGCACCTTTTATAATAAGGGGTTGGTCTTTGTATCGATTTGTATAGAAAAGTACAATATTATCCTTACCATCCAAATTATAAAAAGGATGGTCCTTAGGGATATGCTGTAAGCCTACTTTAGCGCTTCCATTTTTAAAGGAGGCAACATATTTTAGCCTGCATCCTTCATTTTCGGCGTTTTTTCTTAAAATCTCAAAATGAGCTGCTTCTGTTTTTAGGGTTTCCATAAAATCCGGTACTGATTTAACGTTCAGTGAAGCGCTGGGTAAGAAGGAGTCGTTAGTGATATCGTCCAACTCACAGGGTTTACCGCTTTCCCTCATCAGGATTAGTATTTTTCTCATAACATCAACTCCGCTTAAATCAATTCTTGGATCAGGTTCAGTGTATCCTTCTGTACCTGCTTGCACAACAACATCATAAAAAGAATGTTCCGCATCAAAATGATTGAATATAAAATTTAAACTCCCCGATAATACGGCTTGTATTTCAGTGATTTCATCACCCGATGAAATCAGGTTATTCAGAGTGTCAATGATTGGTAATCCTGCACCTACATTGGTCTCAAAGAGAAAAGGCGCATTGTATTTTCTTGATAAATATTTGAGTTCTTTATAATTGTCATAATTTGATGAACAGGCGATCTTATTGCAAGCCACTACGGCAATACTATCTCTAAGGCATGAAGCATAGAGGTCAGGGACCTTCTCATTTGCAGTATTGTCTACAAAGACGCTGTTACGCAAGTTTAAGGCTTTCATTGTTTCTATAAATTCTTCCATATTTGAAAGAATTCCGTTTTGATTCAATTGTTCCGGCCAAGAATTGAGATCAATACCTTCGGCTTTGAAAAGCATCTTTTTAGAGTTGGCTATGGCTACTACTCTTAACTGCACATGCTGCTGTTCTAACAGATAAGTAAATTGTGAGCTGATTTGATCCAATAATTTTCCACCAACATTTCCTATACCAACTACAAACAGGTTGATTTGCTTGATCTGATCTTCAAAGAATGCAGCATGCAGCGTATTCAATGCCTTTTTAACATCTTTTTCACTAATGACCGCCGAAATGTTCTTTTCGGTGGAGCCTTGGGCGATAGCCCTGATATTAACGTTGTTTGTACCCAATTCTGAAAACATTTTGCCACTGATACCCTGGTGAGATTTCATGTTATCCCCAACAAGTGCAATGATGGCAAGATCAGTTTCAATAATCAAAGGGTTTACCTTATGCTGAAAAATTTCATATTCAAATTCTGCATCTACTGCTTTTCTGGACAATTCACTTTCGCTACTGTCTATGGCGATACATATAGAATGCTCACTGGAGGCCTGGGTAATAAATTTAACATTGATCTGATGTTCAGCAAGGGCTCCAAATAAGCGTCTAGAGATTCCCGGAACACCTATCATTCCATTGCCTTCAAGCGTTAACAGCGCTATATCCTCGATATGACTGATCCCTTTTACAATTGATCCGGAAATCAAAGACTTTTCGGTGATCAATGTCCCTTTCTCTTCTGCAAGAAGGGTGTTTTTGATCATGATAGGAATCTTCTTGTCCAAAACAGGTTGGATGGTTGGAGGGTAAAGGACCTTGGCACCAAAATGAGACAATTCCATGGCTTCCTGATAAGAGATCTCCTCAATAGGATACGCTTGTCTGACTAGTTTTGGATTCGCCGTAAACATACCACTTACATCGGTCCATATTTCGAGCATAGAGGCACTTATTGCATTGGCTATGATGGCAGCAGTAAAATCTGAACCACCACGACCGAGAGTTGTGGTTTCACCTTTGTCATTAGAAGCGACAAACCCAGGAAGCAGGTATACCATGATCTTAGCTTCATTCAGCAGTTCTTGTATATTAGTAAAAGTTGCCGTAAAATTTACCTGTGCGTTTAAAAAGCCATCATTAGTGTTAATGAGATCTCTGCTATCAACAAGTTTTACCACAATATTTTCCTGTAACATTGCCTGATATATAATAAAAGAAGACAACATTTCTCCTAAACCCACAATTCTGGCTGAAGTTTTATCAGAAAGGTCATTCAATAAAGCCACGCCATTGAGGATCTCCTTAAGCTGATTCAATTTTTTTGCAACTTCAGCCTTGGAAACCGTCTGGTTATCTTGGTTTAGTAGGCCTTCAATCACTTCAAAATGTCTTTGCTCAATCTGATCGACTATCGTTTCATACCCAGCTTCATTATTCAAGGCAAGTTCAGATGCTTTGACCAATAAATTTGTAACTCCTCCCAAGGCGGAAACCACCACGGCTGTTTGTTGATTCTTTTGCTGAATTATTTGAATAACTTTTTTAATGTTTTCAGCAGAACCCACTGATGTTCCACCAAATTTTGATACTATCATTGTATTGATTTTAAAGGCTAAAAATGTAAATTTTTAATATTTTTAGATTCTCAATTTACTTCTTGTAAATACAATCTATATAAGCGTAGAAATATATATGACAAACCCTAAAGGGTCGTAATAGTGAACGTAGCGGTCAAAGTGCGACGGCGAAATGAAGTATATAGGTCAACTATTTTTGGCATGATGAGGCAAATATATACTACTTTTTTTAATTGATAAAGAATAATATAATTTTTTTAAGAAAATGAGGCTATTGATGGCAAAGCTTGATAATTTGGTAGGTTTTATTGTAATAACTTATTAAGTTGAAAGGTTTTTTTCAGTAATAAAAACTTAGAGATCATGTTGAGATCATAAAAACATATGATTTTTCAAAATGTCATTTATTTTTTAATAAGGAATTGATATGTAGTATGTTTACAGTGTATAATCAAACCTTAAATTATTTACTATGTCAAATCTTATTTCAAAAGTATCAGGAACCATCAAAAACTGGTGGGTATTTTTAATTCTCGGCGTATTGTTGCTGATAAGCGCCTATTGGATGTTTTCAACCCCGGTTGAGAGTTTTATAGGCCTGGCAAGCCTCTTTAGCGCCTTGATCTTTGTCAGTGGCCTCTTTAACGTGTTCTTTGCCTTGACAAATAAAGATGATATCGATAATTTCGGCCTTTACCTGGCGGGTGGTGTATTGGATGTGCTGATTGGTTTTATACTGCTTAAGTATCCCGGGTTAACCATATTGTTGTTCTCTATGTTTATTGGATTTTGGTTATTGTTCAGAGGCTTTAATATGATATCTGTTTCTTTTAAGATCAAAAGTTCAGGTGATGATGGTTGGGGATGGATCCTGGCCTTCGGTATTTTGATCGTTATCTTTGCCATGATGTCAATTGTTAATCCATTGATCGGTGCCAGCTATCTAGTTTATACCCTGGCAATAACACTGGTCCTATTTGGTGTGGCCAATATAGCATTGTCGCTTAGGCTGCGAAAGATCAAATCGAATGTTGAAGATTTGAAAGAATAATTAAACTGATCATTTGCTGTATAAAAAAAGGGAAGCGAAAGCTTCCCTTTTTTTTAATTTGACTCTTTAGTCTTCACTATTTTTATACTGAGCTCGTTTTTGTCTTTATCGAGATCCATATAAATCGTGTCATTTTCATTTAGATTTGCATTGACAATCTCTTCTGCCAGTGCATCTTCAATGTATTTTTGAATAGCCCTTTTAAGAGGCCGTGCACCGTATTGCCTATCGAAACCTTTATCAACGATAAAGTCTTTGGCCTCATCGCTAAGCTTAAGCAAATACCCTAAGTCTGAAATTCTATCCAAGAGTTTTTCCAATTCTATATCGATAATAGCATGGATATCTTTTCTTTCCAGTGCATTGAAAACGATAACATCATCGATTCTGTTCAGGAATTCAGGAGCAAAACTCTTTTTTAAGGCATTTTGAATCACACTTTTAGCATTGGCATCCGCCTGTTCATTTTTCGAGCTTGTACCAAATCCGACTCCTTGTCCGAAATCTTTTAATTGTCTTGAACCAATGTTAGAGGTCATGATAATAATGGTGTGCCTGAAATCTATTTTTCTACCGAGGCTGTCAGTAATATATCCGTCATCTAAAATCTGTAACAGCATATTAAACACGTCAGGATGCGCCTTTTCTATTTCATCAAGCAGTACCACAGCGTATGGCTTACGTCTAATTTTTTCTGTCAGTTGCCCACCTTCTTCATAACCTACATAGCCAGGAGGAGCACCAATCAACCTTGAAATGGCAAACTTCTCCATATATTCACTCATATCAATTCTTACAAGGGCATCAGGAGAATCAAATAACTGCCGGGCAAGTACCTTAGCTAGTTGTGTTTTTCCAACCCCTGTTTGACCTAAAAAGATAAAGGAACCAATTGGTTTGTTCGGGTCTTTTAATCCCACACGATTTCTCTGAATGGCTTTGACCACTTTACTGACTGCTTCATCCTGACCAATTACTTTACCTTTGATCAGTTCAGGAAGGTCTTTCAATCTTTTGCTTTCCGCCTCAGCGACCCTGTTTACAGGAATACCGGTCATCATACTCACCACTTCAGCTACATTATCTTCTGTAACGGTCTCTTTGTGAAGTTTGGAATGTTCTTCCCATTCAGCTTGAGCAGTTTCCAGCTCCTTTTCAGTGCGCTTTTCATCATCGCGGAGCTTTGCCGCTTCTTCATACTTCTGGCTTTTTACAACATCATTTTTATTTTCCCTGATCTCTTCAAGTTTCTTTTCGAGTTCCAAAACAGTTTTCGGGACCACAATATTAGTAATATGGATCCTTGATCCAGCCTCGTCAAGTGCATCTATTGCCTTGTCTGGCAAGTACCTGTCGGTCATATACCTGTTGGTAAGTACCACACAAGCCTTGATGGCCTCAGGAGTAAATACCACATTGTGATGGTCTTCGTATTTATTCTTAATATTATCTAATATTTGAATGGTTTCCTCCACACTTGTAGGTTCTACCATTACTTTTTGGAAACGCCTTTCAAGCGCCCCGTCTTTTTCTATGTTTTGTCTGAATTCATCCAGGGTAGTGGCGCCAATACATTGTATTTCGCCTCTTGCCAGTGCTGGCTTGAACATGTTCGATGCATCAAGTGAACCAGTTGCTCCACCTGCTCCTACGATGGTGTGTATTTCATCGATAAAAAGGATGATGTCATCATTTTTCTCCAATTCATTCATCAGCGCTTTCATGCGCTCTTCAAATTGCCCTCTGTATTTTGTTCCGGCAACAAGGCTGGCCAAATCAAGAGAAACAATGCGCTTATTGAATAAAATTCTGGATACTTTTTTCTGAATAATTCTTAAGGCCAGTCCTTCTGCAATCGCAGATTTACCAACTCCTGGTTCTCCTATCAAAATGGGGTTGTTCTTTTTCCTACGGCTTAGAATCTGTGAAATCCGCTCGATTTCCAGTTTTCTTCCTACAACCGGATCCAGCTTACCATTTTCGGCCATTAAAGTCAAGTCTCTTCCAAAATTATCCAGAACAGGAGTTTTAGATTTTTTCACCACCTTGCCCTTTGATCCCTGATAAGGATTCTTTTGGGGATCATTAAACTCCTCAGGAGGTGTTTCTGCAACAGGGCTTTCTGTAATATCATCTTCTTTGGAGTCTGCAAAAAGTTCCTGAAAGACCTCTTTTACATCTTCATAGAAGACGTCAAAATTATGCAACACCTTAGTAGTAGGGTCATTCTCGTTTCTTAAAATACAAAGTAGTAAATGTGCTGTGCTGATGGCATCGCTCTTGTATAATTTGGCTTCCAGAAAGGTTGTCTTTAAGGCTTTTTCAGCTTGCTTGGTCAGGTGTAGACTTTTTTTGTCATTCACCTCAGTCCCAGTAATGCCTCCCTCATGAAGAAGTTCTATCTTCTTCCTTAAGGCTGAAAAGTTCAGCTCAAAGGTGTTTAATATGTCATAGGCTTCGCCTTTTCCTTTACGTAAAATACCAAGCATCAAGTGTTCAGTGCCTATAAAATCATGCCCCAACCTCAAAGCTTCTTCTTTACTATAGGCAATTACATCCTTTACTTTTGGTGAAAAATTATCGTCCATATGCTTGTTGTTTATGATGTAAATTTAGTGGAATTTTTAAGTTATTCCTTACAAAAGTTATTATCAACTTTTAACTTCACACTAAGTTACTAAAATTCAGTCAAATAATCTGATAGTATTGTTAATAACTAGTCTCAATAAAAATGGGCTTTGGCATCACAAAAAATTAGAATAATTGTATATTGCTCCAGCTAAAAAAAACGATTAAAAACGGTTAGATAAGATGGCGGAACACGACAAAATTATTCCAATTAATATTGAGGAGGAAATGAAATCTGCATACATTGATTATTCAATGTCTGTGATTGTTTCCAGAGCCTTGCCAGATGTTAGGGACGGTTTAAAACCTGTTCACAGAAGGGTGTTATTTGGCATGCATGAATTGGGAATCAGGGCAACTGGTGCGCACAAGAAATCGGCTAGAGTAGTAGGTGAGGTTTTAGGTAAATATCACCCGCATGGGGATACTTCGGTATACGATGCAATGGTGAGGATGGCCCAAGACTGGAGTATGCGTTATGAATTGGTCGACGGACAAGGAAATTTCGGTTCACCCGATGGGGATAGTCCGGCAGCGATGCGTTATACTGAGGTGAGAATGAGAAAGATCTCTGAAGATATGCTGGCTGATATTGACAAGGATACAGTTGATCACAGACTTAATTTTGATGACACCTTGCAGGAACCAACGGTGCTGCCAACAAGAATTCCAAGTTTATTGGTCAACGGAGCTTCTGGTATTGCAGTAGGGATGGCCACAAACATGGCGCCTCATAATTTAAGTGAAGTTGTCGACGGAACAGTGGCTTATATCGAGAATAATGATATTGAGATTGAAGAATTGATCCAGTATATCAAGGCACCGGATTTTCCGACAGGAGGTACTATTTATGGGTATGAAGGTGTTAAGCAGGCTTTTTTAACAGGAAGAGGAAGAGTAATGATGCGCGCTAAGGCGAACTTTGAAGAAGTGAATGGCCGCGAATGTATCATTGTGACTGAATTACCGTTTCAGGTAAATGGATCAGAACTTCTCAAGAAAACTGTTGATCTGATCAATGATCATAAAATTGATGGTATTGCAACGATTAGAGATGAAACAAGTAGAAAAGGTAGACGACTGGTTTATGTATTGAAGAGAGATGCGATTCCAAATATCGTTCTGAACAAATTATACAAGTATACGGCACTTCAAACTTCATTCAGTGTGAATAATATTGCACTTGTTAATGGAAAGCCGGAAATGTTGAATCTTAAAGACCTGATCGTTCACTTTGTGAATCACAGGCATGAGGTAGTCGTTAGACGTACAACATTTGAATTGGCAAAAGCAGAAGCTAGGGCCCATATTCTTGAAGGACTTATCATCGCCAGTGATCATATAGATGAGGTGATCAAATTGATCCGTGCGTCTAGTAATGCAGATGAGGCCAGAGAGAAATTGATAGAACGTTTTGAATTGACTGAAATTCAGGCCAAGGCTATTGTTGAAATGAGGTTAAGACAATTGACCGGACTGGAGCAGGATAAATTAAGAGGAGAGTATGATGATATCATGAAATTGATAGAAGATCTTAAGGATATTCTTGCCAATGAACCAAGAAGGATGCAGATCATCAAGGACGAATTGTTAGAGATCAAAGGGAAATATGGAGATGAAAGAAGATCTGTCATAGAATATGCCGGAGGAGAATTGAATATAGAGGATATGATCCCGAATTCGCAGGTTGTTGTTACGATCTCTCATGCGGGCTATATCAAGCGTACAGACCTGTCAGAATACAAAACACAAAACAGAGGAGGTAGAGGACAGAAAGGAGTTGCTACGCGAACCGAAGATTTCCTTGAACACCTTTTTGTGGCGACGAATCACCAATACATGCTTTTCTTTACACAAAAAGGGAAAGTGTTCTGGATGCGTGTCTACGAGATTCCGGAAGGTAACAAAACATCGAAAGGAAGGGCGATTCAAAACCTTGTCAATATCGAAAGTGATGACAAGGTAAAAGCATTTTTGGTCACTCAGGATTTGAAGGATGAGGAATATGTAAATAGTAATTATGTTGTGATGGTGACCAAAAAAGGTCAAACCAAGAAAACTTCGCTGGAACAATATTCGAGACCAAGAACTAATGGTATCAATGCCATCACCATTAAAGAAGGCGATGAACTATTGGAAGCAAAACTTACCAATGGTAACAGTCAGATTATGATTGCAGCCAAATCGGGTAAATCTATTCGATTCGAGGAAGCTAAAACCAGGCCAATGGGTAGAAATGCTTCAGGAGTTAGGGGAATTACGCTAAGAGACACTAAGGATGAAGTAATTGGAATGGTTTCTATCGCAGACGATGCCAGTGATATTTTGGTAGTATCTGAAAAAGGATATGGGAAAAGATCAAAATTAGATGACTACAGGATTACCAACCGCGGAGGTAAAGGTGTTAAGACCATCAACATTACTGAAAAAACAGGTGGATTGGTTGCTATTAAAAACGTGACAGATGAGGATGATTTGATGATCATTAATAAATCCGGTATCACGATCAGAATGGGTGTTGCAGATCTTAGAGTTATGGGAAGGGCTACTCAGGGAGTAAAACTGATCAATATTAAGGAAAATGATTCGATTGCTGCGGTGGCTAAGGTTAAGAGTGAAGACGATGATGATTCAGAATTGCCTGATAATGAAATAAAAACTGATGAAAATCATGAAAATAATGAACAAAATGATTAATTTTGCAGGCTAAATAAATCAATATATAACCTAAGTTAATATCAGAATGAAAAATCAATTGTTGTTGTTGGTGGCATTATTTATATGCACGTCGACATTTGCTCAAAAGGATGAATTAAAAGCTGCTGAAAAGGCGGTAAAGAAGAACGATTATGCAACTGCCGTTGCAGAAGTAGATAAAGCTGAAGCTTTGATCGCCAGTGCTGACGACAAAACCAAAGCCAAGTTTTATTACTTGAAAGGACAGACCTATGCCGGAATGGCTAAAACTGACCCATCTGTGTCTAATTATGATGCCGCAGCGAAGTCTTTTAATTCGCTTTTTGAAGTGGAGAAAAAGTTAGGGTCTTCGAAGTATACAACATTAGCTGAACCTACTTTGAGTACCATGATCACAGAGATTTCGGCCGTAGGTATCAAATCATACCAGGATAAAAATTATAGTGCAGCAAAAACAGAGTTGTTCCAGGTGTATAACCTAAGCCCAAAAGATACGGTTTTTCTTGAGTATGCGGCTAACGCGGCATACCTTGATAAGGACTATGATAGAGCACTTGAATATTTTATGTCATTAAAAGATCTTGGGTATACAGGTATCACAACTGAATATACAGCGCTTAATAAAGATACTGGGGAAAGAGAAACTATGGCAACTAAAGCCCAAATGGATTTGATGGTGAAAACGGGTGCTTTTAGTGCACCGAAGGTAGAAACTTCGAAGACCAAACAACCCGCAATTATTAAGAATATAGCCTTTGTATATGTTGAGAAAGGTGATACTGAAAAAGCCATTGCAGCTGTTAAGGATGCAAGGACAGTAGCACCAAATGATGTAAACCTTATATTGACTGAAGCCAATCTTCAAATTAAATTAGGAAATAAGGATGAGTTTGCTAGACTTATGAGTCAGGCCTTGGAATTAGATCCCGAAAACCCGGCTTTATACTTTAACCTTGGTGTGATCAATGGAGAACAAGGTGATTATGAAAAAGCCAAAGAATATTACAAAAAATGTATTGCGTTGGATCCTAAATATATTGATGCCTATATTAACTTAGGATCAGCCTACTTAGAAGATGATAAGGTATTGGTGGAAGAAATGAACAAGAGCCTGAATGATTTTGATAAGTATGACGAGATCAAAGTAAAACAATCAAATTTGTACAAAGAAGTAATTCCTTACTATGAGAAAGCTTTTGAATTAAGACCTGATGATCTTGATACTGTGAGAACTTTGATGAGCTTATATGAAAATACTGAAATGGACGATAAGTTCAAGACGATGAAAGAAAAATATGATTCATTAAAATAAGAATCATAACCCTAAAAAAAGAGCCGATAATCATATGATTATCGGCTCTTTTCTTTTGTAACGACTGGGAAATGCCCACCTCATATTAATCTATTGGATAGGTATATAAATAACCTCAAATACCGTTTTCTGATTTCTATCATATAAATTTATAGCTCATATCCAGCGGTCGGCAACAAATTAATCCTTAAAACAATTGCTTCATCACTCTTAACTTATGAGTATGCCTCTTGGTATCTACATTATAGATGCCACTTGAGTCAATTCTATCGATTCTCACCTTTCCATGACAGTGTATGATGTAGTTATTATCCAAAACAATACCTGTATGAATGATCTCTCCCTCCTCATTATCAAAAAAAGCAAGATCACCAGGTTCACATTCTTCGATAAAACTCAAAACTTCTCCCTGACTTGCCTGCTGATGTGCATCTCTGAACAATTGGTAACCATTAATTTTATATACCATTTGCGTAAACCCAGAACAATCCACTCCAAAAGGAGTTCTGCCTCCCCAAAGAAATGGTGCATTAAGAAATTTATAGGCTGTAAGGACAAGGTTTGTCTTTATTTGTTTCCCTTTGATAACATCGCCATCAAAAGCATAATTAAGTTGATCTAATAAAAAAAAGCCATCCTTAAACTCAGGTAAGCCAGCACCTAAAGTCAAGATTTGTGGATGTTTATCCTTATCATCTATAAAAGTGACCATTTCATTTGAAAAATGTTGCTTATTCAGCGAAACTCTTTTATAGACCTCTTCACTGAGCTCCAATATTTGTTGCTTTAAGACCCATCCTTCATAAAAGTCATAATCCATGTGAATCTTTATCCATTCTGCATCCTCACGCAAAACATGAAACGTTTCTCCAAATAAAAGTTGAGAAACCATTTCACTTTGATCTGAAGGATCCTTCCTGATCGCGATACAATTTAAATGACAGATTCCAAATTCCATGCAAAAGAATTAAATATACTTTAGATCGTAATTCACTAGGCTAAACTAATCACCATCGCACTTGCACCACCACCTCCATTACAAATACCGGCAGCACCAATTTTTCCTTGATTTTGCTGAAGTACATTGATCAGCGTCACAATGATTCTGGCCCCGGAACACCCCAAAGGATGACCTAAGGATACAGCTCCTCCATGCACATTCACCTTTGAAGGATCCAGATTCAGCAATTTAATATTGGCAAGTCCCACAACAGAAAAAGCCTCATTCAATTCATAAAAATCAACGCTTTCAGCGCTTATATTGGCATGTGCCAATGCTTTTGGTAATGCTTTGGCAGGCGCTGTAGTGAACCATTCAGGTTCCTGGGAAGCGTCAGCGTAACCATTGATGATGGCTAAGGGTTTTATACCCAGTTCATCGGCTTTCTCTTTGCTCATGATCACAAGTGCGGCAGCTCCGTCATTCAGGGTTGAAGCGTTAGCAGCAGTAACCGTTCCTTCTTTACTAAAGGCAGGTCTTAGTTGTGGTATTTTTTCCAGTTTTACATTTTTATATTCTTCATCTTCCCTGAGAATGATTGCCTCACCTCTTCTTTGAGGTATCTCAACAGGAACTACTTCATTTTTAAATTTACCCGCACTCCAGGCAGCAGCAGAACGCTCATAGGAGCTAATCGCAAAAGCATCCTGATCCTCTCTGCTGAATTCATATTTCTCTGCACAAGCGTCTCCACAAGTACCCATATGTTTTCCATCATATACATTCACAAGCCCATCCTTTAATAAGCCATCTTCAATTTGGATATTACCAAACTTTTGCCCTTTACGTCCTTGCATATAATGCGGAATCATACTCATATTTTCCATTCCGCCTGCGACCACGATATCGGCATCACCACATTTAATGGCCTGGGCAGCTAAAGCGATCGATTTCATGCCTGAGGCACATACCTTATTTACAGTCGTACAAGGCACACTATCAGGTATACCGGCAAATAAGGCTGCTTGTTTGGCCGGAGCCTGCCCAACACCTGCTTGTACCACGTTGCCCATAAAAACTTCATCTACCAATGACGGATCGAGTGATACCTTTTCAAGGGCGGCCTTTATGGCCGTTGCACCCAATTTAGTGGCCGGCACTTCCGACAGGCCTCCTAAAAAACTTCCAATGGGTGTTCTTACTGCAGAAACGATGACAACTTCTTTCATGGTATATTCTATTTTTGGCAATATATTTTTCCAATAAAATTGATTTATTGGCTCTATGCGAAAGTAAATAATTTTAGTGAGATTATTCTGCTCCTTGTCAAAGAAAGAAGCATAGTAACCATGTCTGTTTTGGGTGAAGTACGCTAAATCTTACAAGGTAATTTTATTTCCAATATAGTTAATAGGTAGGTACCCCGTATAAGTTCGTCAAATAATGCAGTTTTGAAGTATTATTTTTTACATTTGAAATCGCAATTCAATCTAATGAAGGATTTACTGAATAAATATTATCAAAATCACGCTCTTGTCTATAAAATCATACTTTTTATAGTAATCACCGTGACCATTGTATATCTTTTTCCTAAAGGCGGTCAATTCAAATACAATATTCAAAAAGGCAAGCCTTGGCAATATGAAAATTTATATGCCCCTTTTGATTTTGCAATTCTCAAAACAGATGAGAATGTCAGTAAAGAAATTGAAGAAATAGAGGCCAATAAAAAACTCTATTTTACGGTAAGCGAAGATGTATATGGAAAAGTTGAGCAGCAATATCTTTCCAAATTATTGCTGATACAGGAGGATTCAGCCGCTGCCGGTATGGGAAAGAATCGGATTAAGACCTTTGGACTTAAATTTCTTCAGAATGTTTATAAAACCGGGTTTCTCAATAAATCAGACAACGAAAAAGTTCTAAAGAATACGATCATAACCTTAAGAAAAGGGAACGAAGCAGAAGATATTCTGTCTGATAACCTATTTACCACAGAGATGTTGGTTCCGGCTATTCAGAAGTATTTTGATAAAACAAGGTATCAAAGACTGGAACAAAATTTCACAACCTTGTTTTTTGATATTTTGGAACCCAATATTTTTTATGATGAGGAGTTTACTCAGAAAGTCATAGATGAAGAGATCAGGGGAATTACTGTAAACAAGGGACTGGTCACTGAAAATGAACGGATCATTGCCAAAGGTGACGTAGTGGAAGGAGAGAAATACGAGATTCTGATTTCGCTGAAAAGTGAGTATGATTCTCAGCTTTGGAGCAAATCAAATTACAACTGGATCGTATTCGGCTATACTATTTTGGTGGCTTTGGTACTGCTGATGTTGATGTTGTTTTTGCAGCGTTATCGAAAGAGTATTTGGGAAAATAATACGAAGCTTACTTTTATCTTTTTCAATATCATCTTGATTGTATTTTTGGTTACTATGGTTCAGAAATACTGGGTGAATTATATATATGTGGTGCCGGTTATTATTTTACCCATTATATTTAAAGCGTTTTTTGATGCCCGTCTGGGATTATTTGCTCATTTATGTACTGTCTTGATCCTTGGTTTTATCGTTCCGAATAGTTTTGAATTTATCTTTCTGCAGATTATTGCAGGTATTGTAACTATTCTGACCGTATCCGAATTGCACAGAAGGGCGAACTTGTTCTTTTCGATCATCAAGATTACCGGGGTTTATATACTGTCATATTTGGCTTTTTCGATCATTCAGGAGGGTAATGCGCAACAGATTAAACTGTCTTATTTTGTGATGTTTGCTTTGAATGGTGTTTTATCATTTCTTTCATTGTTTTTAATTCTCATTTATGAGAAGACTTTTAATTTGGTGTCGGATGTTTCGCTATTGGAATTGTCTAATACCAATTCTAAATTATTGAGAGAGCTCAATGAAAAGGCGCCCGGAACTTTTCAGCATTCCATGCAGGTAGCGAATCTGGCAGAAGCCTCGGCCAATGAAATAGGGGCCAATGCCATGCTGGTGAGAACCGGGGCCCTATATCACGATATAGGTAAGATGGTAAACCCTATGTATTTTATTGAAAATCAGACCACCAGTGTTAACCCACATAATGAATTGCCACCTCATGATTCGGCTACTATCATTGTTGATCATGTGCTTAAGGGGATTGAAATTGCTAAAAAGAACAGACTTCCCGACAGAATCATTGATTTTATAAGAACCCATCACGGCACTACGATGGTCTATTATTTTTACAAAAAACAGAATGATATTACTCCTGATCAGGTGGACCCTAAAGATTTCACCTATCCAGGACCTATCCCTTTCTCAAAGGAAACCGCTATTTTGATGATGTGTGATGCCTGTGAAGCTGCTTCCAAAAGCATTAAGGATCCTACAGCAATGTTGATCGATGAGTTGGTTGAAAAAATCATCAATGGGCAGATGAGCAAAGGGCAGTATATGAATTCAGACATCACTTTCAAAGAGATTCAAACCATTAAAAAAGTGATAAAAAAGAAATTAAACAATATCTATCACCTCCGAATTGAATATCCGGAATAGGTTTAAATTTTATCAATAATTAATCCATATTTATGAAATCCATTTTATCGTTTACGCTTTTCTTCCTTGGCTCTCTGCTTGTTTCATCTCAAGATATTCATATCCCTGTTGATACAACTGTGATCACAAATCATACAAGCACTATAAAGGGGCAAAAAATAAGTTATACAGCTACCACGGGTACGCAACCAGTATGGGATAAAGACGGAAAGGCGATCGCTACTTTATATTATACCTATTATAAGAGAAGTAATGCAGGAGCATTAGCTAACAGACCGTTGGTTATTTCTTTTAATGGAGGCCCGGGCTCGGCGTCTGTATGGATGCATGTTGCCTATACCGGACCTAAGGTTTTGAAAATAGATGAGGAGGGATATCCCCAGCAGCCATACGGAGTAAGAGATAATGAACATTCAATACTGGATGTAGCTGATATTGTATATGTAAATCCGGTCAATACAGGCTATTCCAGGCCGATTGTTGCCGATGGAAAGGAAGTGAAAAAAGAGACTTTTTTTGGTATCAATGCTGATATCAAGTATTTGGCTGGTTGGTTAAATACCTTTGTCAACAGACACAACAGATGGTTGTCACCAAAATTTTTAATTGGCGAGAGTTACGGAGGAACCAGAGTTTCTGGTTTGGCACTGGAACTTCAGGAAAGTCAATGGATGTATTTAAATGGCGTCATTATGGTATCGCCGGCTGACTATAAGTTTTTCGAATCTGACCCCGCCATATCATCAGCTTTGAATTTACCCTATTTTACAGCGGCCGCCTGGTATCACAAAATGTTACCACAAGCATTACAACAAAAAGACCTGCTTGAGGTTTTACCAGAATCAGAAGCGTATGCACTCAATGTCTTGATGCCAGCCTTAGCAAAGGGAGGGTCACTTTCGATAGAAGATAAAGAAAAAGTGGCCGAAAAAATGTCGTATTTCTCGGGGCTATCTACGAAGTCCATTATGGAAAACAATTTAGATGTACCCACGCAGTTTTTTTGGAAAGAATTACTGAGAGATCGATCGGGTCAAACAATTGGAAGGCTTGATTCCAGGTATTTGGGGATGGATAAGACAGTAGCCGGGGTCAGACCAGATTACAGTGCTGAATTAACCTCATGGTTGCATTCCTTTACACCGGCCATCAACTATTATATCAGAGAGCATTTAAACTTTAAGACGGATATCAAGTATAATATGTTTGGAAGCGTTCGCCCCTGGGATTCAAGAAATAACAATACCAGGGATGATTTGCGTAAAGCTATGGCCGAAAACCCTTATTTAAATGTTTTATTTCAATCAGGATATTACGATGGGGCAACTACTTACTTCAATGCCAAATACACCATGTGGCAAATGGATCAAAGTGGAAGCCTGCAAGACCGTATGTCATTTAAAGGATACAGAAGTGGACATATGATGTATCTTAGGAAAGAGGATCTTGAATCTGCTAATGATGACCTAAGAGATTTTATAAAAAGATCATTACCTAAGGGTAAATCAGCAAAATATTAGAAGAATTCAGATAGAAATATCTATTCAAGTCAAAAAAAAACGAGCCAATGTGATAAATCTCATGTTGGCTCTTTTTTTTATATTTAACGATTGTAAAAAACCTTAACATGAAAAATATTATTTGGTTGGCTTTTAGTGTGTTGTTTTTTTTAGCAGGTTGTCAAAAAGACAAGCCCGAATTGATCATTCAGAACCCTGCTGAAATCAGGCATGAATTTTCTAAATTACTCAACGA
>CAZPHF010000010.1:22442-51624 GCA_964586115.1 uncultured Flavobacteriaceae bacterium
ATGGCCAATGAGCAGCTTGATGAGCATCTGTTTTATGCTCCGGTGAAGCAATTTCCCAAATCGTTTAGTGTAGAGGATAAGGAAAGATTAACCGCAGCATATTCTAAAATGTTGGAAGAAAGGTTAATACCGACATTCGCGAGCCTTTATAGCTATGTGAGTTCTGCTTACTTGAAGGCAGGAAGAACTTCTAGCGGTATAGATGCTATTCCAAATGGTCAGCAATACTATGAGTTCTCGATTAAAAAATATACGACGACAAATTTATCCGCTAAAAAGATACATCAGCTAGGTCTCGACGAGGTAGCCCGAATTTTATCAGAAATGGAAAAGGTAAAAGAAGCGGTTGGTTTTGAAGGTGATATGATCTCATTTTTTGATCATGTAAGGCAAAATAAAAAATTAATGCCCTTTAGTACTCCGGAACAGGTCATTGAGAATTTTAACAAGATTCACGATAAAATGAAGCCTAAATTGAAAGAATTGTTCTTAGAGGCACCAAAAACGAAGTTCATTGTGAAAAGAACCGAAACTTTCAGAGAAGCTTCTGCGAGTGCAGAATATAATTTAGGTTCTTTAAAAGACAACAGGCCGGGTATTTTTTATGTGCCTATTCCGGATGCAAAAGCATATAACACCTATAGCGATGAATCCTTGTTTCTTCATGAGGCCATACCCGGACATCATTATCAGATTGCCTTGACTCAAGAAAATGATTCTTTACCAAATTTCAGAAAAATTTTATGGTACAGTGCTTATGGCGAAGGCTGGGCCCTTTATGCAGAATCACTTGGAAAGGAATTGGGACTTTATACTGACCCATATCAGTACTTTGGAACCTTAGGTGCAGAAATGCATCGAGCGGTCCGGTTGGTTGTTGATACCGGTTTACATACCATGGGTTGGACCAGAGAACAGGCCATTCAATATTCTCTTGAACATGAAGCGGAGTCAAAGGCAGGTATCACCAGTGAAATTGAACGATATATGGCAAATCCGGGACAGGCTTTGTCTTATAAAATCGGACAGTTAAAGATTATGGAACTAAGAACAAGGGCAGAAGAAGCGCTGGGCGACGAGTTCGATATCAAAGAATTTCATCAAAAAGTATTGCAAACAGGTTGTATTCCTCTGGCGATCCTAGAGGAACAGATAGACCAATGGATCCAGTCAAAGGGAGGTATAAAAATTCAGACCTAAAGAAAAAGGAATTATTGACTAGAAAGTTGACATATAGCGAAGTATGGAGGCTAAATCGTTTGTTTATTCAATAAATTCAATTTTTTTTCGTTTAGTTGAGAGCACGGTAGAAGATATGCAAGCAGCTATTTACCATTTTTAAGGGGTTTTTGTCCTTGGATTTTAGAATGTTAAAATAAATAGCTTTGAAGAAAAAGAGCATATAAGCAGGGCGTTCATTTTGCGGTTTGGATGTTTTTTTATATTTTCCCCGTCTTAAACAATAACAAAATTTGTATGAAAAGGAGTGTTAATATTAAGTATTTCCTACTTATTATTTTCTTTGTTCTGAATAGTTTCAGTGTTTCAACTTCCATAAGGGATGTAAATAATGGTGGCATTGATGCAGAAGAAAGTTTGAATATGGATATGCCTTTGGCTTTTTATCCGGAAGAAACGACGCTCAAAGTGAATCAAAAACTCGATTCACTCTTCAAGCGATTTAATAAAAGATATGATTTTCACGGCAGTGTCATCATTGCGAAAAAAGGCAAGGTTATTTTTAAGAACCATTATGGCTATGCTGATTTTAAGAAAAAATCAAGAATTGATGATAGTTCCATATTTCAACTGGCTTCTGTTTCGAAGCAATTTACTGCAGCTGCAATATTACTCTTGTTTGAAGACGGCAAGTTGGACCTTGATGATAAGGTGATCAAATTCTTTCCCAATTTTCCTTACCAAGAGGTTACAGTCAGACAATTGATGACCCATACTTCGGGTTTGCCTAAATATTTTTGGCTGGCAGAACATAAATGGGATCAGGAACATGCACCGTCAAATGAGGAAATGATGGATTTGATGAGTAAGCATGACGTTCAGCGATTCTTTAGTCCTGGTGCTAATTTTGATTATTCTAATACAGGTTATTTTGTTCTGGCTTCTATTGTGGAGAAGGTAAGTGACAGAGAATTTGGTGATTTTGTTGAGGATAAGATTTTTAAACCCCTTCACATGAAAAACACTTTTGTCTATCGATATGAAATGGATGAGATGAAAGAAGGGCAACTAGATGGGTATAGGATTTACAGAAGAAGATATCATGCCAAAATAGGAGGGACCGTCAACGATGCGATTGTTGGAGATAAAAATGTTTACTCAACTACAGAAGACATGTTGAAATGGGTTCAGGGTTTAAATTCAGGCAAGATCGTTTCCAAAAATTCCTTAGCCCAAATGTATACGCCTGGTGAAACTAAATACAATAGAAAGGTTCCTTATGGTTTTGGATTCAGGATCAAAGAAGACGAAAGTAATAAGGTCATCTATCACAATGGAAAATGGAATGGTTTTAGTACATCACTGATGCAATACCCAGATGAGGAACTTGTGGTGATCACTTTAGAACATTCTAATTATACTTCAATGAAAACCTTAAATCAAAAGGTAAAGGACATTGTAGATACAAATTTTAGCCTCCCCGTTAATTAGTTTTTTACACCCAATAAACGAATGCCCAATGACTATAGCTCAATACTGACATCAACTTGTTTATTGATAATGTCTTCAATTGTTTCCCGCTCTCTGATCAAATAATCTTCACCCTTATATACGAGTACTTCTGCAGGTCTGTAGCGTGAATTGTAGTTGGAGGCCATAGAGTAACAGTAAGCTCCTGCATTTTTAAAACTCAGTACGTCACCTTCTTTGATCTCACAGATCTGACGATTTGATCCAAAAGTATCAGTTTCACAAATATAACCTACAATGGTATAGAATCTTTTCTTGCCTTCCGGATTTGAAACGTTGACTATATGATGGTATGAATCATAGAACATAGGGCGGATCAAATGATTTAAACCGCTGTCAACACTCGCAAATACAGTTGAAGTAGTTTGTTTTACTACATTGACATGGACCAGGAACTGACCTGCTTCACTCACAAGAAACTTTCCAGGTTCGAACATCAAAGTCAACTCTCTACCATATTCCTTACAAAATTCGTTAAACCTCTTTGATAGTTTTTCACCCAACTCATCAATATCGGTTTGAATATCACCCTCTTTATAAGGTACTTTAAAACCACTTCCAAAATCAATATATTGAAGTTTTTTAAATGACGCTGCCACATTGAAGAGTATATCAGTAGCCCTTAAAAAGGCATCAATATCATAAATATCAGATCCTGTATGCATAT
This sequence comes from uncultured Flavobacteriaceae bacterium, assembly GCA_964586115.1. Classification (GTDB taxonomy): domain Bacteria; phylum Bacteroidota; class Bacteroidia; order Flavobacteriales; family Flavobacteriaceae; genus Lutimonas. The sequence continues at coordinate 25,819 of CAZPHF010000010.1, forward strand.
GCACACCGGTAATCAGCATCCCTGTATTTTCGACAACCCTAAGGATATGAGGTAGCTGATGAATGGATATACCGAATTTGGAGTCAATATGACCCACAGAGATGTTTTTATTACCTCCGGCCATTACATGAGGATTCATTCTGATGCAAACTGGTACCTCTGGATGCTTTTGTCCGAATTGTTCTAAAATTGAGATATTATCGATGTTGATCTGAACCCCGAGCCCCATAGCTTGCTCTATTTCATCAAGAGACACTCCGTTAGGCGTAAAAATAATATCCTTGGGGTCGAACCCTGCTTTTAGTCCCAATTGAACTTCCTGGACAGAAACAGTATCCAAACCTGCATCTAAAGAATTGAATATTTTAAGTACACTGATATTGGAAAGGGCCTTGACTGCGTAGTTTATCTTTAAGTTTTTAACCGATGAAAATGCATTTGTCAGTTTGTTGTACTGTGAAATGATCTTCTCAGCATCATATACATACAGAGGGCTATCATATTTTTTAGTCAGTGAGGTCAAAAACTCGTTGGTCATGGTAATAACATTTAAGTGGGCAAAAATAGTACACTGATGTCATTATCAAAATTTTTAATAAATAATAACAGATAACCTTTTTTCCGTGAAATTTTATTCGCTTAGTATTTTTGAGCCGTTAATTCGGCAATTTTCACAATCACCTGAGAGGCTTTGAGTATTGATTCTACCGGAACATATTCGTAGCGCCCATGAAAATTATGACCTCCTGCAAAAATATTTGGACAGGGAAGACCCATATATGACAACTGCGACCCATCGGTTCCTCCTCGGATAGCTTTGATCAAGGGCTTAATGTCCAGTAATTTCATGGCTTCTTCAGCGATATCAACAATATGCATTACCGGTTCTATTTTTTCACGCATATTGAAATACTGGTCTTTGATGGCCACTTCAATAGCTTTTGAGCCTAGTTGTTGATTCATTTTTTCAGCAATCCCTATCATATGCTTTTTTCTTTGCTGAAAGAGATCCATATCATGATCTCGGATGATATATTCCAGTGTCGTTTTCTCTACAGATCCATGCATATCTGAAAGATGAAAAAAACCTTCATAACCTTCTGTTTCCTGCGGAATTTCATGGCTTGGTAATGCCTTGATAAAGTCAGTCGCGATGAGCATAGAATTTACCATTTTTCCTTTGGCATAGCCTGGATGAACTATTTTTCCATGAACCGTAACAACAGCTCCGGCCGCATTAAAATTTTCATATTCCAATTCACCAACCTGACTACCATCCATGGTATAGGCCCAGTCTGCTCCAAACTTCTCAATGTCAAATTTATGAGCACCACGTCCGATTTCCTCGTCAGGGGTAAATCCGATTCTAAGGGGACCGTGTTTGATTTCCGGATGTTCGATCAGGTACTCCATGGCAGTTACTATTTCGGTGATTCCCGCTTTATCATCAGCCCCTAAAAGGGTGGTACCATCTGTAGTGATCAGGGTTTGCCCTTTGTAAAGTAATAAATCCTCAAAATAGGAGGGAGATAACACAATGTTTTCTTCCTCATTCAATACAATGTCCTTACCATCATAGTTTTTATGAATCTGAGGTCTGACATCAGTTGCTGTATAGTCCGGACTCGTATCAAAATGCGAAACAAACCCAATGGTAGGTACTTTGTGATCAACGTTTGATGGAAGTGTGGCCATGATATAGGCATGTTCATCAAGGCTTACGTCCTGCATCCCTATACGCTTCAGTTCTTCAGTTATATAACGAGCGATAGCCCATTGTTTTTCAGTACTTGGTGTTGTTGAACTGTTTGGATCTGACTGTGTGTCAAAACTTACGTATTGTAAGAATCTATCGATTATGTGTTGCATCTTCTTAAGTTTGATCAAAAATAATTATTCTAAACCAGAATGATAAAAAAAAAGACCCTTATTACAAGGATCTTTTTTAACATTTTTAATATAACTATTGCAAAATTTCTTCCGGACAAACTTTTACATGAACGATAAAATTGGTTTGATCAAACCAGTCGAACCAGTTTACGCTATATGTTTTTTCATTCATACTATTCAGGCTGATGTCAAATTGATCAAACGCAATAGTTGGAGCGCCCGAATCATCCAATGGATATGTTGTTTCATCGGCATAAATATCAATATCGGTGATGCTAAGTTCCTGTTTGCTAAGATTTATAGAAATACTAGCATACAGAACACTATCTCCACCGGAAACATTAATGGTAACTTCACCAATGAGAATACTATTATCTATCGCGCAGTCATATGCACTGGCATATAAAGGATACGTATAGGTAACACCTCCTGGCATATAATGCTCGTCGTTGGAAATTACTTTATTGGTCCAGCCCCAGGAGTCAAAATCATTTAAAAAGCATAAGGAATTCTGCTTACTTGAATAGGCATACGCATCCATGCATCCATCTGAATTTTCATCTGCTACATCAGAAGTGTCATCACTAGCCTGATCGCTTGAATTACTCTCAGTTGTACTTTCAGCGTCTGAAGATTCATTTTCATCCTCTTCATTATCTGTATCTTCCTCACAATCAGATTTGCATACATCCGAATACCAGCCCCAACGATTACCCGTAAACTCATTATCTCCATGCCCAAAAGCGGTTTCATTTGCCGTTTCATTACCGTCAACAATCAGTGAAACCGAGGCATGTGTTATGATTGAAAAGCAATCATCTAACTCATCCAATGCGATAGTGAATGAAAACTTTTTTATCATATCATGATCTCCATGATATGGGAAATTACCTATTTTCGGATTTCCGCTCTTGGTGAATGGGGCTTGATCAATATTGCCAACAAATAGATGAGTTTCCTTTAACCACCAGTCAGTACCTGACAGATCATAAGTAATTTTCAATAAATCTTCTTCTTTCTTAATGAGTAAATCACCTACGACGATATGTTGTCCCGCGATCAGCTCTTTTTTAATTGTTTCGCCACAATTTAGTTCATCAATTTCTTCTCTTTTACGTAGAATATTTAATGGGTCATTTGAGCTTTCCGTTCGAATTTCGGATTGGGTGGCTTTAAAACTATCAATTTGATCTTCTTGTTCACATGAGAAAATAATTAGGAACAACAAAATCAAACTAGTAGCAATACCAGTTTTCTTTTTCATAACAATTGTTTTATTTATTGGTAGGAGAGAATAAAACGACTCATAGCAATAATAAAAACGTGATAGAAGCTAATTTATTTTATTCGAGAAAGGATATCTTATTAAAAACACTAAAGGAGGCACAAATTCTTTCGCTTACAAATTCATTGCCATAAATTTTTGCAGTGAATGTGTAGTATTCATCTACTTTGTGCTGTACATATATTTCCAGATAATGCCAGCTGAGGTCATCGCTTTTTCCCGTAGCAATATGGTAATAAGCAGGATGACCAAGATATTCTCCAAAACCTGATTTAACTGGAATAAGTTTCAAATTTCGCGAGGCATTCTGGGCGACGCGAACTTCAAAATCTTTATTCAAAACCAATTCTCCCTGATGCCAGGCAATGTCTAGAATATATGTTTCCCTTAACTGTTTTGTCGTGTCTGCAGTATATAAGGCAGATTGGTACTCGTCATAATATAATTCTGATTTCCAATTACTTGGAACTTCTATTTCAAAGTGTTTCAATACATCCTTATAGGTTTTGGTCTGTGTATTACTGATAGGTGTTTCACATTCAAATTCTTTTTCAAATTTGCTATTTTGACACGATACTAACAAAAGGGTTACACAAATTGTGGCAATTAAATACTTCATAGATTATTGTAATTTGATCTTTGTAATTTCTTCATGGGTAGATACCCAGGCGGTTTCTTTATCAATAAACCTTAGGCTATAATACCCCTTTTCTTCAATTTTTTTCCAGGTGCTGCCAGCATTATTAGAATAGAACATCCCTTCTGTAGAAATGGCGAGGATTTTCTTAGCCTCTCCCTCAGGAAGGTATTGTACACAACTAGTATACCCAGGCAAACTGTTTTGAGCGATAAGGTTCCAGGTCAAACCACCATCATTACTTATAGCTTTACTATTTGCCCCGTGCTTTTTATCTTCCCAGTTACCCCCCATGACTATACCGTTTTTAGCATCATAGAAATCGACAGTATAAATCCCTGTCATTTTTTCTCCCTGCGTGATTGGTGTGTCATTCACTTTCCATGTTTCTCCATAATCCTCACTCATAAAAACTCTTGCTTTCATACCTCCGGTAACCAACCAAACCTTTTTATTAAAAATGGCTATATTCGAGTTGCTCGCTGCAAAGGCTGCTTCGCCTTCAGCAACTTCCGGAAGTGATGCACAGGTCATTTTGCTCCAGCTATCACCCCCATTTGTTGTTTTTATCACAGACAAGCAACCTGCGACTGGGTCGCCCATGGCGATTCCATTTTTTTTATCAAAAAAAGACATAGAATCATAAAACACTTTTGGATCAGACTCTTTGTATACCAGTTCATACTGACCTAATGGTTTCGTGGGGTCTATCTTATATAACAAGGCTGGGTTCTCTATACTCAATAGAAACACAAATTCGCCATTAAACGCTATAGACCTGAATTGAGGTAATCTCCCTTGATGACTGATTGAATCAATTTCGAGCTGATCATCGATAATACGACCGTATCGGCCTTCGGAACCCGCAAACCAAAGTGTATTTGTATGGGTTACTTCTATCGCTCTGATACTGACACCAGGTAACTTAAAATTTGCCAGAAACGTTATACTTGACTCTTGCTGAGCTGTTAAAGAAACGCTTACAAGGCAAATAAAAAAAAGTAGTTTCTTCAAATTGATCATGATTTCGGCTAAGATTTTTTCAAAAGTAATTTTTTTATATTTATCAAACGATACTTAAATAAAATAAATGAAGGCATTGGTCATCTCAGGTGGAGGAAGTAAGGGAGCATTTGCCGGCGGTATAGCTCAGTATTTAATTGAAGAAAAGAAAAGAGATTACGGACTTTTTGTAGGAACTTCTACTGGAAGTTTGATGTTAACGCATCTAGCACTTGGCAAGGTTGATGAACTGAAAAGAATTTATTCTAATGTGGACCAGAATACCATATTCAGTACATGCCCGTTTAAAATTAAAACATATAAAGGGCATGTTTCAGTGGGTATTAACCACTTTAGTACCATAAAAAATTTTTTAAGAGGAAGTAAGACCTTTGGAGAAAGCTATCATCTGCGGGAGATGATTGAAAGGAATATTAAAGACGACTATTTACAGCAAGTAAAAGATCTTAATAAAAAACTACTGGTCACTGTGTCAAATTTAACATTGAATCAGGTTGAGTTTAAAGAACTGGAAACACATTCGTTTGATGATTTCAGAGATTTTATCTGGGCGTCCAGTAATTTAGTTCCCTTTATGAGTTTACTTGTAAAGAACAGTTATGAATATGCTGACGGTGGTTTAGCCAACCTGGTCCCAATAAGGGAAGCCATCCGCCAGGGAGCGACCGAAATAGATGCGATTATTTTAGAGACAGAAGTAACGCAACTCAACAGAATGCCCTCTCGAAATCCTTTCAGTTTGATTACAAACCTGTTTAATTATATGCAGATACATATTGAAAAGTATAATATTTCCATAGGAAAACTTGAAGCGCAACATCAGCATGTAAAGCTGAATTTATATTATACCCCGGTAGTACTCACAACCAATACCCTGGTTTTTCAAAAGGAAAAAATGAGGCAATGGTGGGATGACGGATTTAGGCATGCAGCAGAAAAGGATGGCTAAATTATTTTTTCAATCCTTATGGAATTTTTAAAATATATGTTTACATTTGCTGCATATTTTAGTAAAATGAAAAGAATAGCTTTACATCACCATCATATCCATACTTGCAATCAAGCGAGCTGAAGATGTTGTGATTAAAGTCAAAATATTTGAACCCGTTTGAGCATTCAGGCGGGTTTTTTCATGACCTATTTTGATGCTTGAACATAAAAATTAAAGATGGAAAGATTAAAAATAGCAATTCAAAAATCGGGAAGACTCAATGACGATTCCCTTAAAATCCTTAAAGAATGCGGCATCTCGATCAGCAATGGTCTTGATCAGTTAAGAGCAACTGTATCGAATTTCCCCATGGAAATCCTTTATTTAAGAAATAGCGATATCCCTCAGTATTTGATTGATGGAGTGGTAGATATTGCCATTATAGGAGAAAACCTATTGGTTGAAAAAGATGAGGGTAGCATCGAGATCCTGGAAAGACTTTCTTTTTCAAAGTGTCGTGTTTCTTTGGCGGTACCAAAAGCATTTCAGTACGACAGTATCAAGGATCTTAATGGAAAAAAAATTGCTACTTCCTATCCGAATACCCTGAATCTATTTCTCAAGGATAAAGGAATTGAAGCAGATTTACACCAAATATCCGGTTCGGTTGAAATTGCACCAAATATTGGGCTGGCCGATGCTATTTGCGATATTGTAAGTAGTGGAAGTACGCTATTTAAGAATAACTTGAAAGAAGTAGAAGTTATCGCCAAATCAGAAGCTGTTTTAGCCGTGTCGCCTCTGATCAGTTCAGAGAATAAAGAGACTTTAGACAGGTTGCGATTTAGACTACAATCAGTGCTTAAGGCTAGGAATTTCAAGTATATTTTGATGAATGTTCCTAATCAGACCATTGAAAAAGTTATAGGCATTTTACCGGGTATGCGAAGTCCAACAGTATTGCCTTTGGCAGAAGAGGGCTGGAGTTCTATACATACAGTTATTGAAAAGAACAAATTTTGGGAGGTCATTGATGAGTTACAACAACTTGGAGCCGAAGGTATCCTTGTGGCGCCAATAGAGAAAATGGTCATTTAATTTTGATACAATGAAAAAGATACTTGATCCTAAAAGAGAAACTTGGGCCGAGATATTAAAAAGGCCTACGCAAACCTATACCGACATTGAGCCTTTAGTGGCAGAGATTTTTGACGAGATTGCCAATCATGGTGATCTTGCAGTCAAAAAGTATATAGAGAAATTTGATAAAGCAAGTTTATCTGTACTTGAGGTAGATGCCTCTGATATTCAAAAGGCAAAAGAATCAGTCAGTATTGATCTTAAAAATGCGATTCAACTTGCCAAATCTAACATAGAGGCTTTTCATACCTCACAGCAAACGGAACCCATAAAAATTGAATCCACACCTGGAGTGATCTGTTGGCAGGAAAAGAGAGCCATAGAAAAAGTGGGCTTATATATCCCCGGAGGAACAGCACCTTTATTTTCAACTATTTTAATGTTGGCTGTTCCGGCAACGATAGCGGGTTGTGAAGAAGTAGTGATGTGCACCCCCTCTGATGCAGATGGAAATGTGCATCCGGCTGTATTGTATACGGCTGATCTTTGCGGAGTTAAAAAAATATTCAAAGTGGGTGGTATACAGGCTATAGCCGCCATGACCTTTGGAACCGAGTCGATTCCTCAAGTATATAAAATATTTGGGCCGGGTAATCAGTATGTGACAGTGGCTAAGCAAATGGCTATGAAATTTGGAGTAGGAATTGATTTGCCGGCAGGACCAAGTGAATTACTGGTATATGCGGATGATAGTGCCACGGCTAGTTTTATGGCAGCGGACCTGCTTTCTCAGGCTGAACATGGAACAGACAGTCAGGTGATATTAGTGTGCAGGTCAATAGAAAAATTAGAAGAGATCGAGAAGGAGATAGCAGTTCAATTGACAGATCTTCCACGAAAGAATATCGCTTCTAAAGCTATAGAAAATTCAAAATTGATCTTTTGCGGTTCAGAAGAAATGGCTATTGATTTGATCAATGCATACGCCCCTGAACACCTTATTATAAGCACTTCTAATGCAGATATGATCCTGGGGAAAATTAAAAATGCAGGATCTGTATTCGTTGGTGATTACAGTCCTGAAAGTGCTGGGGATTACGCATCTGGTACTAATCATACCTTGCCCACGAATGGTTTTGCGAAAAATTACAGTGGGGTAAATCTTGATGCTTTTCAAAAAGCGGTGAGTTTTCAGGAAATCTCTAAAGAAGGTTTGTTACAGATTGGAAAGGCAATAGAATTGATGGCTGATGCGGAAGGTCTTTATGCACATCAGAATGCAGTTAGTTTGAGATTGGCAAAGATAAATAAGGAACGCAACAACTAAGCTTATGTCTAGAGAGAAGATAAATATCAGAGAAATGGCCAGACCTTCCATAAGAGAGCTGCAGCCCTATGCCTCCGCCAAGGATGAATTCAAAGATTTTGATCAGGAGATGATCTATCTTGATGCCAATGAAAATCCATATGAAAACGGACTGAATAGATACCCTGATCCACACCAGCTAAAAGTAAAACAAAAAATTTCAGAGATCAAAAAAGTACCTGTGACAAATATGCTTCTTGGGAATGGAAGTGATGAGATTCTCGACATGATCTTTAGGGTATTTTTTGAACCAGGAAGAGACAATATTATTATCAATACCCCTACATTTGGGATGTTCAAGGTGCTTTCGAATGTAAATAATATTCAATATAAGGAGGTATCCCTGACACCAGAATTTCAACTTGACATAGCTGCCATTACTCATGCAGTAGACAAGACTACCAAGGCTATTTTTATTTGCTCGCCAAATAACCCTACTGGTAACCTTATGGATGATCAGGATATCAAGGCCTTACTTGAGCTGGGTGTTTTGGTGATCGTAGATGAGGCCTACATTGATTTTTCAGGAGCTCAAAGCTGGAATCAACAATTAGCGCATTATAATAATTTGATTGTTACCCAAACATTTTCCAAGGCCTATGGGCTTGCGGGGATCAGACTTGGTATTTGTTATGCTGATACAGGGATCATCGAATTATTGAAAAAAGTAAAAATGCCTTATAATGTAAATGTACTGACTCAGGAAACAGCCTTGAAGTATTTGGAAAATGAAAAAGTTACCGAACAGGAGATTGTAGAACTGATCAACAGCAGAAATAAACTCAGTACTGAACTACTTTCAATCGGATTTATTGAGAAAATCTATGATTCAGACAGTAATTTTATATTGGTGCAGGTAGACGATGCGGATAGAAGGTATCAAGAAATGATCAGTAAAGACCTGGTTGTTAGGAACCGAACCGAAGAGCCCTTATGTAAAAACTGCTTAAGAATCACCGTTGGCACACCTGAAGAAAATAAAATATTGATGAAACAACTGCATTATTTAGACGCTAATAAAAACGAGAATTCATGAAGAGAGTATTATTTATCGACAGGGACGGTACAATGATCAAAGAGCCGGAAGATGAACAAATTGATAGCTTTGAAAAACTGGAATTTTACCCCAAAGCCTTGTTCTATTTATCAAAAATAGCCGACGAACTCGATTTTGAATTGGTCTTGATTACCAATCAGGATGGCTTAGGAACGGAGGTGTTTCCAGAAAACACTTTTTATCCGGTTCATAATTTCATTATGGAGACGTTTGAAAATGAAGGAGTTGTTTTTGAGAAAGAATTTATTGACAGAAGTTTTGCCAAAGACAATTCACCCAATCGTAAGCCTCAGACCGGACTACTCACCGAATATTTTTCAGAGACCTACGACTTAAAGAATTCTTATGTGATCGGTGACAGAATGACCGATATGGAACTGGCAAAGAATTTAAATGCTCAGGGGATTTACATCAACAACCAATCAAACTTAGGGTCAGAGGAAACCTCTGTTTCCGGTAAGGAGATATCAGCATTTATTAGACTGGAAACTGAAAGTTGGAGGACCATTTATGAATTTTTAAAGTTGCGTGAAAGGACAGCGGAAATCTCAAGAAAAACCAAAGAAACTGAAATTTATGTCAAACTGAATCTGGATGGAAAAGGAAAAAGTAGCATTGATACAGGTTTAGGTTTTTTTGATCATATGCTTGATCAGATTGCGCGACACGGAAACATGGATCTGGAGATCAAAGTGAATGGAGATCTCGAGGTGGATGAACACCATACCATGGAGGATACAGCAATTGTACTTGGAGAAGCTTTTGCCCAGGCACTTCATGATAAAAGGGGGATGGAACGCTATGGTTTTACCCTTCCAATGGATGATTGTCTGGCTCAGGTAGCTATAGACTTCGGAGGGCGAAACTGGCTGGTTTGGGAGGCAGAATTCAAAAGAGAAAAAATTGGCGATATGCCTACTGAAATGTTCTTTCACTTTTTTAAATCGTTTACAGATGGGGCCAAGGCCAATCTGAATATCAAGGCAGAAGGACAAAACGAGCACCATAAAATAGAAGCTATTTTCAAGGCTTTTGCAAAGGCGATAAAAGTAGCTGTAAAAAGGGATGCTGAAAAAATGATTTTACCAAGTACAAAAGGAATGTTATAGCATGAATATAGTCATCATTGATTACGGGGCAGGAAATGTCAAATCGGTTCAGTTCGCACTGGAGAGATTGGGTTATAAGGCTATATGTTCTAATGACCCAAAAGTGATTCAGGCTGCTGACAAAGTCATATTTCCCGGAGTTGGAGAGGCACAAAGTGCTATGAAGGAAATTAAGAAGTATGGTCTTGAACAGGTGATTCCTGAATTAAAACAACCTGTATTGGGGATTTGTTTGGGAATGCAATTGATGTGCGAGCACTCGGAAGAAAATGGTACGGATTGTCTGGGGATATTCCCTATAGAAGTTAAAAAATTTCAAGTAGATCTAAAAGTGCCTCATATAGGCTGGAACCAGATTATTGAGCTTAAGGAGCATCTTTTTGATGAGGTAAAGGAATCGTCTTATGTCTATTATGTTCACAGTTACTATGTGCCTGAAAATGAGTATTCTATTGCCAATACAGATTATGGCATCAAGTATTCAGGAGCCATTAAAAAGGATAATTTTTATGCTTGTCAATTTCACCCTGAAAAAAGCGGGGGTATAGGAGAACAAATATTGAAGAATTTTATAAAGGCTGTTTAAAATGAGAATAATTCCAGCGATTGATATCATTGATGGAAAATGTGTCAGACTTTCAAAAGGAGATTATGCCACGAAGAAGATTTATAATGAGCACCCTTTGGAAGTGGCTAAAGCTTTTGAAGGTGTTGGGATAAAGTATCTGCATCTGGTAGATCTCGATGGAGCCAAGAGTAAGCACATTGTAAACTATAAGGTATTGGAGGATATCGCTTCCAAAACAAGTTTGCAAATTGATTTTGGAGGAGGGCTGAAGTCTGATAAGGATTTGCATATCGCCTTTGAAAGTGGAGCAAAACAAATTACCGGAGGAAGTATCGCTGTAAATGAACCTGAAACCTTCAAAGGTTGGTTAAAAACATATGGTTCCGAAAAAATTATTTTAGGCGCTGACGCCCAAGATGAAAAAGTGGCTATTTCGGGTTGGCTTGAAGCATCGAAGGAGGAACTTATTCCATTTATTACATCGTATAAAAAGGAAGGTATCAATTATGTGATCTGTACCGATATTTCAAAGGACGGCATGCTTGAAGGACCATCCTTTGAATTGTATAAAAGAATTTTAGAGCAGGTTCCTGAGGTGAGTTTGATCGCTTCTGGTGGTATTTCTCATTTTGACGAATTGGGGAGATTGGCTGAAATGGGCTGTGAAGGTACTATTATTGGCAAGGCGATTTATGAGCAGAGAATTAGTTTAAAACAACTTGAAAATTTCATACTAGGCGTTTCTTGATGAGAATATAAATCTAGAAATGCCCGGTGATTGAGTCAATAGTAAAACATAAATATTTTAAACCCAATGGTAAGTAAACGAATCATACCCTGTTTGGATATAAAAGATGGAAGAACGGTCAAAGGTGTCAATTTCGTGGGGCTTCAGGATGCAGGCGACCCAGTGGAACTGGCCGACAGGTATTCAAGAGAAGGTGCTGATGAATTGGTATTTCTCGATATTACTGCCACCAAGGAAAAACGTAAGACACTTGTAGAATTGGTAGAAAAGGTCGCAAGAAAAGTAAACATTCCCTTTACTGTTGGGGGCGGTATTTCAAGTGTGGAAGATGTCAATATGCTATTGCGTGCCGGAGCGGATAAAATTTCAATTAATTCATCAGCGGTAAAGAATCCTGATTTGATCAAAGAGTTGGCTAATAAATTTGGAAGTCAGTGTATCGTATTGGCAGTAGATGCCAAATTGATTGATGATCATTGGAAGGTCTTTCTAGTTGGAGGACGCGTGCAAACTGAATTGGATCTTTTTGACTGGATTAAACAAGGTGTTGAACTCGGTGCCGGAGAGATTCTTTTTACTTCCATGGATCATGATGGAACTAAAAACGGTTTTGCCAATGAAACTTTAAAAACGATATCTGAAATGGTCAAGGTACCCATCATTGCAAGTGGTGGCGCTGGTAATATGCAGCATTTTTGTGATACTTTTGTGAAAGGTAAGGCAGATGCAGCACTTGCAGCTAGTGTATTCCATTATAAGGAAATAGAGATAAAAGCACTAAAATCAGAACTTAGAAAACAAGGAATAAACGTAAGATTATGACTATAAAATTTGATGCAAATACAGGACTTGTACCTGCCATCATTCAAGATGAACTAACAAAGAGAGTTTTGATGTTGGGCTATATGAATCAGGAGGCCTATGAGAAAACCCTGGCGACGAAAAAAGTTACATTTTTTAGCAGAAGCAAACAAAGACTTTGGACCAAAGGAGAAGAAAGTGGTAATTTTTTAACTTTGATGAATGTCAAAAATGATTGTGACCAAGATACACTTTTGATTAGTGTAAAACCAGAGGGGCCGACCTGTCATAAAGGAACTGACACTTGTTGGGCCGAAACCAATGAATCACAGTTTGGTTTTCTGAGCACACTTGAGAAGGTCATCAAAAACAGAAAAGATAACCCATCAGAGGCTTCTTACGTGGCCTCATTGTTTAAAAAGGGGATCAATAAAATAGCTCAAAAAGTGGGAGAGGAGGCTGTAGAAGTAGTTATTGAGGCCAAGGATAATGATGAGAAATTATTTTTGGACGAATCTGCAGATCTACTGTTTCATTATTTGATTTTGCTCCAAGCCAAAGGATATACCTTGAAGGATGTCGAAAAAGTGTTAAAAGAAAGACACAAATAAACTAATGAAAGACAAAGCACAACATACTGTTTCATTTTCATACACAATAAAGGTAGAGGCATCGCATATTGATGGGCTTGAACATGTTAATAACGTTGTGTACTTACAATGGGTTAATGATATTTCTGAAAGGCACTGGAATAAATTATCGGCTCAGGGTTTGAAAGAGAAATACTTTTGGGTAGTCTTGAGGCATGAATTAGATTATTTAAATCAGGCAGTTTTGGATGATGAGCTTACATTAATTACCTGGGTAGGAGAATCTAAAGGGGTGAAATCGGTGCGTCATGTTGACATATTTAAAGGAGACACCCTTTTGTTAAGAGCCGCTTCAACCTGGTGTTTGATAGATGCCAAAACCCTAAGACCAACAAGGATCAAAAGTGATATCCTTGATACTTTGCGTCCAGATCAGCATAATTAATGTTTGTTTTGATGATTTTTGGCCGAGATGAGTTCTTGTAATACAACTTCCACCCCTGCTTCATTATTACTTTTTGTATGAAATCTGGCGGCTTGTTTTACGTTGTCATGCGCATTGGCCATGGCATAGCTAAAAAATGCCTGATTGATCATTTCCAGGTCATTGTTATAATCACCAAATACCATGGTTTCTTCCTTGGATACACCATATTTATGTTGAAGCAGTTGAATAGCCCGCCCTTTATTGGCAGTGTGATCGGCGATGTCTACCCAATTACTTCCTGATATTTTTATTTGTAATATATCTTCAAGATGTTTGACCACAGGGTAGATATAAGTTTCAGAACTTTCGAAATGGTAGATGGCCACCTTAAAAAAGTCATCATCAGGTAAGTCCATCAGATCATCGACTACATGAAACTTGGTATAGTACTCTTGTAGTATGTTTTTGAATTTTGTCTCATCCTGTTCGATATAGGCCGATTTTTTACCACATAGTACCGTAAAAAGTCCTTCAACTTCTCTGACAACAGGGATCAACAGTTTTATATGATCTGGAGAAAGGAGTATGGAACCAAGTTCGGTATTACCTTCTTTGATATAGCTTCCGTTTTCAGCTACTATAGTGATCTCTTCAGATATGGAACTCAATTTGTCTTGTATACTGCTATACTGTCTTCCACTTGCGGCAACAAAATGAATTTGATGAGATTTCAGCGCGGCGTATAATTCAAAAAATTGTTCGCTGACTTCGTTTTTTGAATTGAGCAGGGTGCCATCCATATCGGTTACGACCATTTTTACCTTTGAAAGATCCATAGTAAGTGCTAAAAAATGAGTTCGTAAAAATAATCTTATCCATTCATTATCAGCATTAAATAAATATTTTTTATCAAGAAACTTATCAAGGTAAAATAGATTATTTTCAATGAATTATTATTATAGCAAATGGCCTGACAATCAAAATAAAGGATTACTTTTGCACTTTCAAAAAAACACATATGCAATCAATCAGAAATGTAGCTATTATCGCCCACGTTGACCACGGTAAGACCACCTTAGTTGATAAGATCATTGATCAGGCTAAAATACTTGATGATAGAAAGGTTCGTACTGAACTTCTTTTGGATAGTAATGATCTTGAAAGGGAAAGAGGAATTACCATTTTATCGAAAAATGTTTCGGTAACTTATAAAGGTGTCAAGATCAATGTGATTGACACTCCCGGTCACGCTGATTTTGGTGGTGAGGTGGAAAGGGTGCTAAAAATGGCCGATGGTGTGCTACTTCTTGTAGATGCTTTTGAAGGCCCTATGCCTCAAACAAGATTTGTTTTAAGCAAGGCTCTAGAGTTGGGTCTGATGCCCATTGTTGTAGTAAACAAGGTGGATAAGCCGAATTGCACCCCTGATTTGGTGCATGAGAAAGTATTTGATTTGATGTTCGCCCTTGATGCTAGAGAAGATCAGTTAGAATTTAACACGATTTACGGTTCAGCTAAGAATGGTTGGATGAACACGAGTTGGGAAGAAGAAACCGATAATATCATTCCTTTATTGGATGCCATAATAGAAAATATTCCAGAGGCACCTTACCGAGTGGGATCTCCTCAAATGCAGATAACTTCTCTTGATTATTCAGCCTTTACAGGAAGAATTGCCATTGGAAGGGTTTTTAGAGGAGACTTGGAAGAAAATAAAGATTATATGCTTTGCAAAGCGGATGGTTCTTCAAAAAAAGTAAGAATCAAAGAATTGCATACTTTTGAAGGCTTGGGAAGAGCTAAGACTGATAAGGTGAGAAGTGGCGATATTTGCGCCATTACTGGGCTTGAAGGATTTGATATTGGTGATACCATTGCTGATTTGGAAAACCCAGAAGCCCTGCCAAGGATTGAAGTAGATAAGCCAACCATGAGTATGTTGTTTACAATCAATAACTCACCGTTTTTTGGTAAAGAAGGAAAGTTTGTTACGTCACGTCACTTAAGAGACAGATTGTTCAAGGAAACTGAAAAGAACCTTGCACTTAGAGTTGATGAAACAGATACGGAAGATAAATTTATCGTTTTTGGAAGAGGAATTTTACATTTATCAGTACTTATAGAGACCATGCGAAGAGAAGGGTACGAACTTCAAGTTGGGAGACCTAAAGTAATAATAAAAGAAATTGACGGGGTTAAAAGCGAACCGTTTGAAACCCTTGTGATTGATGTTCCTGAAGAATTGTCCAGCAAAGCTGTTCATTTAGTAACTATTAGAAAGGGTGATCTTCACGTAATGGAACCTAAGGGAGATTTGCAACATCTTGAATTTGATATTCCTTCCAGAGGATTGATCGGACTTCGAAATAAAATCCTTACTGCTACGCAAGGGGAAGCCATTATCAATCACAGATTGAGAGGGTATGATGCTTACAAAGGTGAATTTAGTGAAGTAAACAACGGAGCGATTGTATCATCTGAGCCTGGCAAAGCAACAGCCTATGCCATTGATAGACTTCAAGACAGAGGTAAGTTCTTTATTGATCCAAATGATGAGATCTACAAAGGGCAAGTAGTTGGTGAAAACACTAGGCAGGAAGATATGGCAGTAAACCTTATTAAAGGAAAAAAATTGACTAACGTTAGAAAATCAGGAACTGATGAGGCTGCCAAGATATTTCCTAAGGTCGATTTTTCTTTGGAGGAGTGCATGGAATATATCAGAGAAGACGAATATCTGGAAGTCACACCACTTAGTCTTAGAATGAGAAAAATCCAATTCAGATAATCTGCATTTGGGAATTGATTACAAGAAGCTCATCCAGATCAATTAATAATTTGTTAAAAATTAAATAGACTTTATTTCAAAAAGCTTTAAAATTGTAAATTGCGCTACAAAATGATGAAAATGAAATTGAAATATGTATTCCTGTTGATCCTTGGGATTGGCATTTTTTCATGTAGTGATGACGATGGTCCAAAAGAGGCGCCGTATGATCCGGCTGCTCAAGCGCTCATTGATGATGCTATATTGATAGAGTTTCTACAAACGCATTATTTGACTCCAGAAAGAGAGATCGATACGATCACCAACGGAGAGACACCTTTATATGATATTGTTGAAACAGATGATATGGAGTATTTTGATGTCGATTACAAAATGTATTATTATATTAATCAACAAGGAGTTGGTAATCAGCCTAGTAGGAATGATTCGGTACAGATCCTATATGAAGGATTTTTATTAGACAGTACCAAGTTCGATGAAAACACGAGTTATACCGCTAGTAAATCTTGGTTTTATTTACCGAATACGATTCCAGGTTTTAGATATGGTGCGAGTTATTATAAGGAAGGTGAAAAAGTAATTTTCCCTGATGAATCGTTTGGTTATGAAAATACAGGAAATGGCGTCTTTTTTATGCCTTCTGGTCTGGCTTATGCGAATATTGGATCTGGTGGAGCTATTCCGGCAAATGCACCCATTTATTATTTCATTGATTTGGGAAGAGTAGTCATTGCAGATGCAGATGGAGATTCTGTGTCGAACAATGATGAGGATGTTGATGGTGATGGAAACGTTACAAATGATGATACCGATGAAGATGGAGTTGCTAATTTTAACGATGCTGATGATGACAATGATGGTATTTTAACTAAAGATGAAGATGCCGATGGTGACGGTGATCCCACCAACGACGATACGGATGGTGATGGTGTCCCAGACTATCTGGATGCCGATAGTTAATCCAGAATAATAGTAATATAAAGGTTGTGAATTTTCACAGCCTTTTTTTATGTCCTAATTGTTTAGTATTGAAGTCACTTCTTTGATCACAGTATCAACCTCTTCTTTGGTATTGAATTTACTAAAGGAGAACCTGATAGAAGTAAGCTTAGCAGCTTCCTCATCAAGAATAGCAGATAATACATGAGAACCTTTATTACTTCCACTCTGACAGGCAGATCCACCGGAAGCGGCTATTCCTTTAAGATCAAGATTAAATAGCATCATGGGTTTGTCCACTGGGAATCGCACATTTAGTATATGGAAAGCGGAACGATTGAGGTCAGCTGAAAGTCCGTTAAAAGAAACTCCAGGAATTTTTTCGCTGATCTGCTGGATAAAGTATCTTTTTATACCTGAAATATAATCTTTGTCTTCCTCATAATGATCCATAGCCATTGTTAAGCTTTTATCAAGACCAACAATACTATGTGTATTTTCCGTACCGGCCCTTGATCCCATTTCCTGTTCACCTCCATGCAGCATAGGGGTGATTTTATAGCCTTTTTTAATGATAGCAAAGCCTACGCCCTTTGGTCCGTGAAATTTGTGCGCACTGGCCGCTATAAAATCTATAGGGTTTTCTTTCAAGTCTAAAGGTACATGCCCAATAGCCTGAACCGTATCGGAATGGAATAAGGCACCTGCTTGAATGCAAAGATTGCTTACTTTATGAATATCAAGAATATTGCCTATTTCATTATTGACCTGCATCAGGCTGACCAGACTTTTCTTTTCTGAACTATGCAATTTGGTTTCAAGCTCTTGATAATCGAATTCTCCTTGCTGATCTACTGATAAATAATCTACTTCAACTCCAAAATTTCTTTCAAGCGCTTCTATGGTATGCAAGACAGCATGGTGTTCGATGGGAGAACTGATAATCCTTTTTACACCCAGATTTTTGACTGCATTAAGCAAGACCAAGTTATCAGCTTCACTACCTCCCGCTGTAAAAATTACTTCAGAGGCGGTACAATTAAAATAAGATGCAATACGCTTTCTGGCAGTTTCTACCTGAACCTTGGCTTTTCTGCCAAATTCATGACTGGAAGATGGATTTCCAAAATTGTTGAGCATATGCTCAGTCATCGCTTTTACGACCTCTTTATCTAATGGAGTTGTTGCTGCGTTATCGAAATAGATTTTTTGCATGCTACAAAAGTAATTATTTTTCTTAGTTCTAATGTTTTATAATGGCGATAAAACCTTTACTTTTGTCCCTCCTTTTGATCGAGAAGTTTAATATGTTATTTGATCTTAGATAGATGAAGAAGATAGTTGTTTTGTTTGTTTTACTTGTTGGATTGTCATGCAATGATGGCGATCTGGATATTTCCAGTTTTGAATTTGAGGATGAGGTCAATATTTGTGGTGTAAACCAATATACACTTTACCGTTTGAGCACAACAGAACAAAGAGAAGCTCTTATCGTTACGCTTACAGATCAACAGGTTAGAAAAGATGAGGATTTAGTAATTCCGGTAAGCGTCAGTGAATCTGGAGACTATACAGTAACCTACCGACTTTTTAATGATCCAGTTACAGATGATTATTTCTGTAGTGCCGTTCCTCCGGTAGAACCTACCGTTGTCAAAGACTGGCGGGGTGTTTCAGGAACTATTGTTGTTGAAAATGATCCGATTTATGATACGGATGGTGAAAGCATTATCGGTTGGAAACATTATGTGGTGTTGATCGATGTAGTGCTGCAAGTGGATGATCAGGAATTAAAACTTGATGAAACTTTCCTTTATGGAACGGCTGAAACAGGTCCGGCTTCCTAACTTTTACTTTTTATTTTGAAAAATAATAACTTCTGTGGCACCCATGCCATACTCGCTATAGGAGGCATCGTGGTATTCAACCGGATATTTACTACATAAGATTCGAAGTTCCTTTTTTAAAACACCTTCTCCACGTCCATGGATGAAAATGATCTTCTGTTGCTTTTTATCTATAGCTAATTCCAGCTCGCGTTGAACAGTTTTTAACTGAAGCGATAATTTATCATAATTGCTCATGCCTTTCTCTGAGTCAATCAGTTCATGTATATGTAAATCAATCTCCTTGACAATAGTACCCTTTTTTGATCTAAAACGTTCCTTCTTGATACTTGCTGATTCCTTTTCATGATCCTTTACATCGTTTTTGATCAGAGGGTTCCATTCTTTATAGGGTACAAGTTCTGCAGGATGAAAGGTATACAAAAAACCATCGGTACATTCTATGGTGATCATCTGATGCGCTGTCTTAATGACTTTTCCGATCATAGTATCATTGATCACACTTACCGGATCCCCAATTTTAAAATCGTTTTTGGCTTTCATGGCCACAAATATATAGGTAAAATTGTTGTAATTTTAGTTCGCTGATCAAATTGTTTACACATGGGATTTATTTCTAGTTTGGAAGAGAATATGCTCTCCTGTCAATGGAAGAAAATGGGGATGGAATGTATGGGTTGTGGTTTGCAGCGGTCAGTCATTCATCTGCTTAAAGGAAATTTCACCGATGCTTTTTTAAGCTATCCGGCCATTTACACTTTAATTTTTATGTTTTTCTTTTTAGCACTCCATATCAAATTTAACTTTACCAAAGGACACAGTATTTTACAAGGACTCTTTATTCTAAATGTGGTCATCATTCTCACAAATTACCTACTTAAATTTATCTAAACATGTTTAAAGAAAAATTACCCTATTCACAAAGCGCACTTATTTTAGGAATCAGTTCAATTGTCACGGCATGTTGTTGTTGGGGCGTGATTGGTATTATTTTAGGGATCATCGGCCTTAATAATGCCAATAAAGCCATTCGTATTCATGAAGAAGACCCAAACAGTTTTGATGGCGTTAATAATGCCCAAACCGGAAGAACGACTTCAATTATTGGGATTGTTGTAGGTGTTTTATCCATGATATGGCATATTTATATCCTTTCATCAGGTGAATATCAGGTATTGTTTGAGGAATTTAATAACATGTCGGGCGAATATTGATCTGATATGTCTTGTAAATTTATTTTATGAATAAATTTTATAAGCATCACATATATAGTTCTTAATACGAAAAATATTTAAGTAGTAATTATTTATGAAAAAATAGATAAAGCCTGTTTTATGAAGCCGATTATTTATCTATTTTTACCCTATGATAATAAATGACTCGAACAGACATAAAGGCTTACGAAACCAATTGGTTACTACAATTAGAAATAAGGGAATCAAGGATAAAAAGGTCTTAGATGCCGTTTCTAAAGTACCGAGACATTTGTTCATGGATTCAGGATTTGTAGATTTTGCATATCAGGATAAACCTTTTCCAATTGGTGCAGACCAAACCATTTCACAACCGTATACAGTGGCATTTCAGACAGAATTATTGGAAGTAGAACCGGGTCAAAAGATTCTGGAAATCGGGACCGGGTCAGGATATCAGACTGCGATTTTGATCGAGTTGAAAACTGAGGTATACAGCATAGAACGGCAAAAAGAGTTATACACCAAAGCAAAGAAATTCCTTCCAAAAGTAGGCTATGTACCTAAGAAATTGGTTTATGGAGATGGTTATGCAGGCCTTCCTGAAAATGCTCCATTTGATGGAATTATTGTCACTGCAGGGGCACCATATGTTCCAAAAGCTTTACTGGGTCAACTGAAAATTGGGGCTAAGCTGGTAATTCCCGTCGGTGATGATGTACAAGTAATGACAGTGTATACAAGAACTTCCGAAAAGAAATTTGACAAGCTTGAATATGGGGATTTTAGATTCGTTCCTATGCTGAAGGAAAAGAACTCATAAAATATATATTTAATGATGAAGACAATTAAAATCGATGGACCATTAGTTGAAGTGAAATGGCTTAAGGAACATCTTGAAATTGATGATTTAATTGTCTTTGATGCAACCCTGCCAAAAGCATTAGCAGAAGATACTAGTGGAGGAATTTCAAAAGATCAAATTCCAGGAGCCCGTTTTTTTGATATTAAGAATGTTTTCAGTGATACTTCAGCTACCTATCCGAATACCTGGCCAGGTCAGGATGCTTTTAATCAAGCCGCAAAGGATTTAGGTATAAACAACGATAGTGCGATCGTGGTATATGATGATCATGGGATTTATTCAAGTGCCAGAGCCTGGTGGATGTTCAAATCTATGGGCCATCAAAACGTAGCTGTCTTGAATGGTGGTCTGCCGGCATGGGAGGAAGCCGGTTTTGGATTGGAAAAGAAAACAGCCCATCCTGCTTCTCGAGGTAATTTCAGTGGTTCATACCATCCTGATTTTTTTAAGGATCATCAAGATGTACTTGCTCATCTGAGCGATAATAAAGAACTGGTGATCGATGCAAGGGCTGAAAATCGATTTCTGGGATTGGTTGAGGAGCCCAGAAAGGGACTTCGAAGCGGCCATATTCCAGGATCTTCAAATCTACCCTATACAGACCTATTAGTCAAAGGGAAATTGATTGAGGAGTCAGGCCTAAATAACATCATGCATTCAAAAATATCTAAAAATAAAAAATTGGTATTATCCTGTGGCTCGGGGATAACAGCATGTGTTTTAGCTCTGGGTGCTGAGCTTGCAGGCTATAAGGATATAGCTGTATACGATGGTTCCTGGACGGAATGGGGAAGTATACCCGAACTTCCTATTGAAAAAGGGGAACAGGCTTAAATGGCCTTCAGACTTAGATCCATATTGTAAACTGAATGGGTCAATGCACCCGAAGAAATATAATCTACCCCACATTCAGCGTATTTTCTGGCGGTTTTTAAGGTAATTCCTCCTGATGACTCAGTTTCGCACTGACCAGCGATCAATTTTACAGCTTGTTCAGTTTCTTGATAATTGAAATTATCGATAAGAATCCTGTGTATGCCCTGATGATCAAGAATGAGTTTGATCTCATCCATATTTCTGGCCTCAACAATAATTTTGAGATCCAAATTGTTATCTTTCAAATAATCCTTGGTCATTTTAATGGCTTTATCAACGCCTCCTGCAAAATCTATATGATTGTCTTTTAACATGATCATGTCATATAAGGCAAATCTGTGGTTGACTCCACCACCTATGGTCACCGCCCATTTTTCTATGGCACGTATGCCTGGTGTGGTTTTTCTGGTATCCAGAATTCGGGTTTTGGTACCCTTTAGCACATCAACAAATTTTTTGGTTTTGCTAGCAATGGCACTCATACGCTGCATGGCATTGAGAACCAACCTTTCAGCCTTCAATATGGATTGCGAGCTTCCGGTGACAAAGAAAACAATATCTCCAACTTTAACTGCTTCACCGTCTGCTAAGAATGTTTCGATTTGCAAGTCAGGATCTACTTCTTTAAATATCATTTTAGCAAATTCAACTCCGGCTATGATACCTTCCTCTTTAACTAAAAGTTTGGCCTTACCCTTTGCATCTTCAGGGATGCAGGCAAGGGAACTGTGATCACCTTCTCCAATATCTTCTCGAATTCCATTTTTTATAATACCTTCAAGCTCTTTGGCCATTTGAATTTTACTGATCATTGCAATAGATTTAGCATTACAAAAATAAGTTTTTATATTTACGGAAACAATCAATCAATGAAAATCAAATTACTGGCCATTGGTAAAACCGACGACAAGAATCTCCAGGAATTGATTCAGAAATACGAAAAGCGTTTAAAGCATTATATAAAATTTGAGTTGGAGATCATTCCAGACATTAGAAACGTCAAAAACTTATCCGAAACGGAACAAAAAGAAAAGGAAGGAGAGCTGATATTAAGTAAGCTAGGCGCCATGGACCAGTTGATCCTTCTCGATGATAAAGGGGAAAGTTATAGTTCTATAGGTTTTTCGAAATTTATGCAAAAAAAGATGAACGGCGGAATCAAGCAATTGGTCCTGGTAATTGGTGGCCCCTATGGCTTTTCAGAGGCAGTTTATAAAAAGGCTCAGGGAAAGGTGTCTTTTTCGAAAATGACTTTTTCCCATCAGATGATCAGGTTATTTGCGGTTGAACAGGTTTACAGAGCCTTCACCATTTTAAAGAATGAGCCTTATCATCATGAATAAATATAAGGTTGACTAATAAAATTTAAGAAAGAAATTAAATGACGGGTTTTTTTGCAATTTTAGATGATATAGGTGCCTTAATGGATGATGTAGCTGTTATGGCGAAAGTAGCAACCAGAAAAACAGCTGGTGTTCTTGGTGATGATTTGGCCGTTGGGGCTGAAAAAGCATCTAGTTTTAGGGCTTCCAGGGAGTTACCAGTACTTTGGGCCATCACAAAAGGTTCCTTCTTTAACAAATTGATTATTTTACCTTTTGCTTTTTTATTGAGTGCTTATGCGCCTCAATTGATCATACCCATTTTACTTATTGGGGGCGTCTATTTGAGCTTTGAGGGCGTAGAAAAGGTAATTCACACTTTTTTTCATAAAAATCATGAGCAGCATGAAAATATTCAGGTCATCACTGAAGAAGAGCTGCTTATTATTGAAAAGGCCAAGATAAAATCAACCATTATTACCGATTTTATTTTGTCTTTAGAGATTATAATGATTGCCTTAGGAACCGTAACCGGTCAACCTCTTGTAGAACAAATTCTAGTAGTTTCCATTGTGGCAATTGTTGCTACTATTGGTGTTTATGGAATTGTAGCTTTAATGGTTCGCATGGATGACATGGGGATGAAGTTGATTCATATGGCTAGAGGTAAAAGTCAATTTGTTAAATCTTCCTTTGTTATTATGGGAAAGGGCTTGGTTTGGTCCCTTCCAAAATTGATACAACTGCTGGCTGTTGTTGGTACAATAGCTATGTTGTTGGTAGGAGGAGGTATGTTTGTTCACAACATTCAAGAAATTCATGATTTTTTACACACCTTACCCATCATTATTTCAGAGTTGTTGATGGGTTTGATCGTGGGCTTAATTGCCTTCTTCTTTGTTGAAGGGATTAAGAGGATTAAGATCATGGTAACTGGAAAACAGGGGCTGTAAATTATTGCTTCGGTGAAATTTTCTGGAAAGTGAGGACCTCGGAACTGAGGGTTTC
The DNA here is from genome assembly GCA_964586115.1 of uncultured Flavobacteriaceae bacterium. Lineage (GTDB taxonomy): Bacteria > Bacteroidota > Bacteroidia > Flavobacteriales > Flavobacteriaceae > Lutimonas. The sequence continues at coordinate 50,169 of CAZPHF010000010.1, forward strand.
ACCTCTGAGGGTATTGGAAGTGAGGGGGTGACGCATTGTTCTGATAAATTAATCTAGTCGAAAAGGCAGTGAAAGGCCTTCAAATGAAATAAGATAGAAATAATGAATTCGAAATCAAACTTGAATTATATAGAAATAAACAGACAGTCCTGGAATAACAGAGTGGATACCCACATTGGTTCTGAATTTTATGATATGAAGGGATTTCTTAAGGGGAATTCTTCCTTAAACAGCATTGAACTTGAATTGCTTGGAAATATCAAGGGTAAAAGAATCTTACATCTTCAATGTCATTTTGGACAAGACACAATATCACTGGCAAGAAAAGGCGCAATAATCACAGGAGTGGATTTATCTGATAAAGCAATTCAAAAGGCTCGAGGGATTGCTGAGGAATGCAAGGTCGACGCTACCTTTATTTGTTGTGATATTTTTGACCTCCCGAATCATTTGGATGCGCAGTTTGATATTGTTTTTACCAGTTATGGAACGATTGGATGGCTTCCAGATTTAGATAAATGGGCGAGTATAGTTTCTCGTTATTTAATGCCTGAAGGCCAGTTTATCTTTGTAGAGTTTCATCCGGTGGTGTGGATGTTTGACGATGACTTTGATAAAGTTGGATATAATTATTTCAATTCAGGAGCTATTGTTGAGACAGAAAGCGGGACATATGCAGAGAAGAAAGCAGAGATAAACCAGGAATGCATCATGTGGAATCACAGTATAAGCGAAGTTATCAATAGTCTGATTAAGAGCGGACTTAGCATTAATTCATTTGATGAATATGATTATTCACCCTATAATTGTTTTAAGCACACGATTGAATTTGAACCTAAAAAATTCAGAATCGCGCATTTGGAAAATAAAATTCCAATGGTCTATGCGATTAAAGCGAAGAAATAAGCAATTAATTAATAAAAACGATAATGGAAATTTTCGAATTAAATAGACGGCCTAACCTTAATCAAAATAAAAAGCTGTCTAAAAAATATTTTCAATTTGAGACGCTTATCAATGAGTTGAAAAGAAAGGAATTAACTGATGACATAATCAGTACTATTAATGATCAAATTAAGCAGGTAAATTCTATTTCAAATTCTGAAAAGGAATTGAAAAAACAACTAAGGAGGTCACAATTGGAGATTCTAAAACTAGTTGAGAAAGAACTTAAACTAGTTGTTAAAAATCATTATCGAAATATGTGGTTGGGTGTTGGAATGGCCCTTGGAGTGGCAATAGGAAGTGCCCTTGGAACAGGTACAGGTAATATGTCATTATTTGGACTTGGTCTACCTTTTGGGATGGCAATGGGAATTGCATACGGAACCACGCTAGACAAGAAAGCTAAAGAAGAGGGCAGACAATTGAATCAATAAAATAATGAGACAATGAGACAAAGAGACAATGAAATAATGAGAAAATGAAATATTGAAATAATGAATTTATGCGTAAG
>CAZPHF010000011.1:0-48404 GCA_964586115.1 uncultured Flavobacteriaceae bacterium
TCCGGAGGCGTACTTAAAAACTCTATTCCTCGAGCTCTTAATTTAGAAACTGTAGTAATGATATCATCTGTAGCAACTGCAATATGCTGTACTCCAGAACCTTCATAGAAATCAAGATATTCTTCAATTTGTGATTTCTTTTTCCCTTTTGCTGGCTCATTAATTGGGAATTTAATTCTGCCATTACCGTTACTCATCACCTTACTCATCAAGGCTGAATATTCTGTATGGATTTGCTTATCGTCAAAAGACAAGAAGTTTTCAAATCCCATAACATCTTCATACCATTTTACCCAAGTATTCATTTCTCCCCAACCTACATTACCAACCATATGGTCAATAAATTTTAAACCACAAGATTCTGGGTTGAACTCAGATTTCCATTCAGTAAACCCTGGCAAAAATGTTCCTTTGTAGTTTTTCCGTTCCACAAACATATGCACCGTTTCTCCATAAGTGTGAATACCAGATCTTACAACTTCACCATGTTTATCTTTTTCCGTTACTGGTTTTAGATACGATTTTGCACCACGAGAAGTAGTTTCTTCCCAAGCTTTTTTAGCATCATCTACCCAAAGCGCTACAACTTTTACACCATCACCATGTTTTACGATATGTTTGTTGATTTCTGATTTTGAATTCAAAGGCGTGGTCAACACCAATACAATTTTATCTTGTTTTAACACATATGAAACAGCTTCTCTACTTCCTGTTTCTAAACCTTTATAAGCAAAAGATTGAAAACCAAATGCCGATTTGTAAAAATGAGCTGCTTGTTTGGCATTTCCCACATAAAACTCTACATAATCTGTTCCCAATAATGGTAAAAAATCTTGTGCTCCTTCAAATATTTTTTCTAATCCGTATTCTACATTTTTTATATTGCTCATCACTTTAATTTTTAATGATTTAACCAACTTTTATAATAGTCATCATCAGCCAGCTTCATAGCCGCTTCCGTGACCATCAAAGGCTTAAAAGTATCTACCATAACTGCTAATTCTTCGGTGGATTTCTTACCAATACTTCTTTCCATAGCTCCCGGATGTGGCCCGTGAGGTATACCGGCAGGATGTAAGGTAATCTGGCCTTTTTCAATATTGTTTCTACTCATAAAATCGCCATCCACGTAATACAATACCTCATCAGAATCTATATTACTGTGATTGTATGGCGCTGGAACCGCCTTAGGATGATAATCATACATCCTGGGAACAAAGGAACAGATCACAAAGCCTGCAGATTCAAAAGTTTGATGAATAGGAGGAGGTAAATGTACTCTCCCGGTAATGGGTTCAAAATCATGAATAGAAAACTTATATGGAAAATTATAACCATCCCAGCCCACTACACTAAAAGGATGAGCAGCATATATATATTCATGTATGGTATCTTGTTTTTTGACCTTGATCAAGAAATCACCCTCCTCGTTATAGGTTTCCAACTCAAAAGGTGCGTGCATATCTCTTTCACAAAAAGGCGCATGTTCAAGCATCTGACCAAACCAATTCCGGTACCTTTTTGGCGTGTAGATCGGATGTTTTGACTCCACAATGAATAATCTGTTTTCATTTGTGTCAAAATCGATTTGATAGATCATACCTCTGGGAATCACCAAATAATCTCCATAAGTAAATTCAATATTCCCTAGCATTGTCCTGAGTTTACCAGAACCCTTATGCACAAATAGTACCTCATCGGCATCTGTGTTTTTATAGAAATAATCTCTGAGAGAATGGCTGGGTGAGGCCAAACTGATCTGGCAATCGTTATTTACCAAGACAGGAACCCTACTCTTCAGATAATCATCCTCAGGGGCAAGCTTGAATCCTTTCAGACTTATTGACTTCATGTTTTTCTCAACGGCAACCTTCGGGGTCACATCATAGGATGACACTATTTTCTTAACCTGAGTAGGCCTTTGTGTATGATACAGTAAAGTAGACATCCCATCGAAACCAACGGTTCCGAAAAGTTCTTCGTATAAGAAATTTCCATCATCATCCTTAAAAACGGTATGTCGTTTTGATGGAATCCTGCCTAAGCTATGGTATCTCGGCATAATTATATATTTTGATATTAGTATTAGAAAGAAGTAGGCATAAGAAGACTACCGAAATTATTCAGGCTTTCTCTTCATCAGAAATTTTAGAAATGATAATAATTCCGCAAAAAAGAAGCTCATATTATATTTATTCTTTCGATGTTAACAAATATAACGAATATTTTTTAAGAATATGGGAATCTTGTTCAGTGTAAGGCCTATTTTACTTCAACTACTTTTCTGATTTGTGGAGCATATTTTTTAATGGTGGCCTCTACCCCATTTGTCAAAGTCATTTGATTCACTTTACAACCAATACAAGCCCCGTGAAACTTTATATTTACAATATCATCATCCATTGATACGAATGATATGTCTCCACCATCAGTTTCCAAATACGGACGTATCTCTGCTAATGCTTTCTCTATATTATCGAAAAGTTCTTGTTGCCCCATTTTAAAAATATTTTTCCCGAGCGCAATTCCAGCGCCCGGAATTATTTATTTAGTACTGCAGCCTGACATGGTTGTAATTCTTACAATCTCTGTTGGTGGTAAATCTTCATTGCGTTTAACCAATTGAGATAACATATTCTTTGTTATTTCAATAAAGGCCATTTCTAAAGCTGTATCTTCCTGCAAAGCCACAGGGTGGCCAACATCTCCTGCTTCCCTTATACTTTGTACTAAAGGAACTTCACCCAGCAAAGTGCTATCAAGATCTTTTGCCAAGTTCTTAGCTCCGTTTTTTCCAAAAATATAATATTTATTATCAGGTAATTCAGCTGGAGTGAAATAACTCATATTTTCCACAATTCCTAATACCGGTACCATGATGTTTTCTTGCTGGAACATGGCTACTCCTCTTTTTGCATCTGCCAAAGCAATCGCCTGAGGTGTACTTACAATTACAGCGCCTGTGATAGGTACTGCTTGCACCATCGAAAGGTGGATATCGCCGGTTCCTGGAGGAAGATCAACCAAAAGGAAATCCAGTTCTCCCCAATTCGCATCAAATATCATTTGATTCAAGGCTTTGGACGCCATAGCGCCTCGCCAGATCACAGCTTGGTTTGGGTCAGTAAAAAAGCCCAGAGATAATAATTTAACGCCGTAATTTTCTATGGGTTGCATTTTGGATTTACCACCAACATCAATTGATAGTGGTCTTTCCTTGGCCACATCAAACATAATGGGCATTGAAGGACCATAAACATCTGCATCAAGTACCCCTACACTAAAGCCCATTTTAGCTAATGTTACGGCTAGATTGGCTGTAACAGTTGACTTTCCAACACCACCTTTTCCTGAAGCCACAGCGATGATATTTTTAACACCTGGAATTTCGTTACCTTTTATTGGAGCTGGCTTGGCAGGTGCATCAACTTTGACATTCACCTTCACATCCGTTTTTTCATCTACCTGGTCGTGTATCACTTTCATGATCTCTACTTCAATCTTCTTCTTGGCCTGTAATGAAGGATTTTTAATGGTAACATCTACAAGGATTTCTTTACCAAAAACAACCACATTGGTCACTGACTTACTCTCGATAAGATTCATACCTTCTCCCGGGGCCGAGATAGTTTCAAGCGCATTATATATATCTTGTTTTTTAAAACTCATGATTTTCTTAATTAAAATGATTCTAAACAACAAAGATACTAACTTCTATGGAAGTAAAAAGAAATATAAATCACATTAATAATTTTTGAATAACATTAAGTTTTCATAAAAATTGAAGGGATTTAAGGCTTGAGCATGATGTTTTCCTCAACCTCCCAATTAGCCTTAGCCTCAATGATAGTCTTCACATAATAAACCTTTTCAGGCAGAATATTTAACAGAAAATTCCCTGTATCCCACTTTTTATTCCCATTATCATCATAGATGATGCGAATCATAAACCGGGAAGGTCTTAGATTCCTGAACTCAAATTCTCTAGGCTCATCAGCAAATGTTTTCGCTACTATATCACCCTTGTCATTGATCAACTCTAGGATTATAGGAAATTTTTCTGTATTTCTTAATGTTAAAAAAATAGAGCAGTAATCAGATACTTTACCCGTTTTGAGAGAGGCCTTAATTGTATCATTCTGCACACCCATGATATCCTCAATGGCACCCGGCTCAATAAACAATTTATAGCTTTGAAGCGTTTCCTTCTCAAAATAAAAATCTATTCTATCCCTGTTTTCCGAAACAATAAGCTTTAGGGGCACCTTTACCGAATCTTTATCAATAAAATGGAATTTGGAAGTATCCACTTTCATCATTGGCACGGTAGCTCCAAGCTTTAAGGTATCCCTCAAATGCAGCATACCATAGCTTGATAATTCCAAACGAAGTGAATCTATCTCATCTTCATTAATACCAATCTTCACAGTATCAATAAATTCATCTTTTCTGACTTCCAAAAGCATGCTGTCAAGTTCAAAATTATTGAACCAGTAATTCAACGTATCCCTTTTCCTGTCTTTGCTGTAAAATGATTTGAAGTCATTAGAAGTGGGAGATAAGACTTTGATATCCAGATCCCTGGAATCGCCTTCAAATCCAATAATGACATGACCTTTAGAGATATCCTTGGGTCTTGACACCAACTTAAATGGCAATATCTGTTTAAACATTGTCAAGTCAAATATACTGTCTCCAGGGATAGTTATTAACTCAGGGTAAAACCCTATTCGGTCTTCTTTTGGATTGAAAATATAATTTTTCCTCGCATCATTTAAAGCGATGAGTCGGTAGGTTCCTGCCTTTATATTGGTAATCTCCCAGTTCAAGCTATCAAGAGTTGTTCCTACATAAGTCGGTTTTTCAAGAAATATTAACGAGTCCTTATAGGTTTCATTTACCGGATACAACATAATAGTAGGGTTCTCTATCATTTCCAGATCAAAAGCATCTTTGATCCCTCCTTTGACTTTCAGAGAGTCTATATAATCACCGGTAGAAAAAATATATTTAAAATTATCAAGAATATTTCCTTCGGTATTATCAATAATACTTTGTGCAAAATTGAAGGTATAGGTCGTATTCTCCTGCAAAGTATCGCTCAATTTGATCGTAATTTTTTTACTTGGGCTTCCCAAAGGGGTTATGACGGGAGAATTCTTGAGCGGTGGTGAAATGATCAATTGAGAATTAACATCTTTAAGCTTGACATATTCATCGAAATAAATTTTTATTTGATCCTCTTCAAAATGTAAACTCTTAAAATCAGGATCAGCCTTGACCATAATTGGTTTGTCAAAATCCTTAGGACCTCCTTCAGGTCTGCCTCTTCTGGCGCAACTAAGGACAGTACAAATTGTTAATATCAAAAAAAAATAGTGAAATTTCATACCTCAAATAAAATACAAATTAACAATTATTTTTTCCCTATTTGATAATTTTTTAGCAAAATTAAGCAGTAAAGGCCATACTGGCAAGGCTTAACTTGAGCCCTGAAACGGGACGTAAAGGATCAGCGCAGGCCTGCATTGTAGCTCCTGAAGTAATAACGTCATCAACTAAGAGGATATGCTTATTTTCAATAAGTTCCCCCTTTTTTAAGACATATTCGTCTTTTTGACTCATGACCCTTTGTTGTCTGCTTTTTAAGGTCTGTGTTTGAGTATTACTTGTTTTTTGAAGTAAGTCTACCAACAGATCTGCTTTTAATGCATCGGCGAGAGATTCGGCAAAAGAATGCACTTGGTTAAATCCTCTTTTCCTTTCTTTATCAGGATGCAATGGAACAGGGACAACAAAATCAATTCTTTCAAATCTTTTACTCAACAGCATTTCTTCTGCTAACCATTTACCCAGAAAAGACCCTATTTTTTCTTTGTGTTGGTATTTTAACTCATGGATCAATTTTTGGACCATGCCCTTTTTTTCAAAATACATTAAAGAAGTCGCAGCATTTATCCGGATTCTTCCTTTAAAACTGGTTTCTATTTCATTTCCTGCTTGAAAACTAAAATGGGTCAAGGGTAATGATGACAAACAGGAAAAGCATAGAAACTTGCCTTTTATTTCGAGTAATTTTCGACAGTTTATGCACTCTTCAGGAAAGAACAGATCAAATAGATCGGCTAAGATATTGGGCATTAAATCATTATTTATCAACACATCACTTGAATTCTTTAAATAAATTGCTATAAATCTTTAAAAAAAATTAAATTTGCACACAATTTTTCTGATTTATTACGTTTAATAAGTTAAGATTAATCTAAAATGTAAACCTAATTATATAATTATGGAAGAAAATTCTAAATCTTCAAACAGTAAAATTTTAATAATAGCCCTTACGGTATTACTGTTCGGACTGATCGGCTATACGTTCTACAACAATAACGATCACAAAGAAGCCGTCAAATTTCTACAGTCTGAAAAAGATCAGATCATCGGAAATCTGACTGCCATGGAAGAAAAATATGACGTGGCCATCGCTCAAAATACGAGTCTTTCTGATTCATTGAGTATGGAAAAGGAAAAAATTGGAGTTTTAAAGGACTCTGTACAGAATCTTAAGAAAATTAATTCTAGCGTATTAAGAAGGTACCGAGGACAATTGGCTACTTTGGAGAAAACCAATAATAGATTATTAGATGAAGTGGATTCTCTTAAAATGGCGAACAATGTGCTTACTGAAGAAAAAGACAGCATCAACAGTCAGCTTACGATCCAAACCAATTATAATGATACCTTGGTAGCCCAAAATATGGATCTGGCAAGAAAAGTAGAAATTGGCGGAGCCATTAACGTTGAAAATGTTGAGGTTATCGCAATGAAAATGCGTTCTAATGGTAAGTATACTGAAACCAATAAGGCACAGAAGACTGATGCCATCAAGGTTGCTTTTAGATTAATAGAGAACGAAATTGCTGAGCCTGGTGATAAAGAAGCTTATATAGTTTTGAAAAACCCTTCCGGACTGGTGATCAATGCGAAAGGAACTTTTACGATGTTGGAAGGAAATGAAGCTAAATATACAGATCAGACAATCGTCAATTATGAGAATGCTAATCTTGACGTAGTGATGCTTGTTGAAAGAAAAGGAGATAAATATGAAGCGGGTGTTTATCCTATCGAAGTTTTTGTGGAAGGCAAATTAGTAGGTTCTGCTAATCTGGAACTAAACGACTCTTTCTTAGGCTTATAAAAAGACCTCAACTTGAGATAATGTAAAGGAAACACAATTTGTGTTTCCTTTTTTTATGCGCTTACTTTAAATTAATTATTTTTGCCGAATGAAACCGATAGGGTTTGGTTAAAAAACTGCAGTTTCACTATCAATTACTGATCATTACCAGTTGTTAATAGCGGAGTTTCAAAGTGCCAATAAAAAATAAAAAATCACACGTGAAAAATCAAGAAGACAAATTTAAGAAGGTTATTTCCCATGCAAAAGAGTATGGATTCATCTTCCAATCCAGTGAAATATATGATGGTCTCAGTGCTGTTTATGACTATGCGCAGAACGGAGCTGAATTAAAGAATAGTATCCGCGAGTACTGGTGGAAATCAATGGTTCAGATGAATCAAAATATCGTCGGAATTGATGCCGCTATTCTTATGCATCCTACAACTTGGAAAGCCTCAGGACACGTGGATGCCTTTAATGATCCGTTGATTGACAATAAAGACTCTAAAAAGAGGTATCGCGCTGATGTATTGATCGAAGATTATGCAGAAAAACTCAATATTAAGGCGGAAAAGGAAATAGCTAAAGCCGCCAAACGATTTGGTGAGGCTTTTAACAGAATTGAATTTGTAAGTACCAATCCAAGAGTGGTTGGATACCTATCAAAAAAAGAGGCAGTGCTAAGCCGTATGGCTAGTTCCCTTGAAAAGGAGGATCTGAAGGATGTCAAAGCCCTTATTGAAGAACTGGAAATTGCTTGCCCCCTTTCAGGCTCTAAGAATTGGACAGATGTGAAACAATTTAACCTGATGTTTGGTACAAAATTAGGCGCTTCCGCTGACTCGGCTATGGATCTTTATCTAAGACCGGAAACTGCGCAAGGTATCTTTGTCAATTTCGCCAATGTACAGAAAACAGGAAGAATGAAAATTCCTTTTGGAATTGCCCAGACCGGAAAAGCATTCAGAAACGAGATCGTAGCCAGACAGTTTATCTTCAGGATGAGAGAATTTGAACAAATGGAAATGCAATTTTTTGTAAAACCGGGAGAGGAACTCGAATGGTATGAAACCTGGAAAGAAACCAGATTGAAATGGCATTTGTCTCTTGGATTAGGAGAAGAAAAATACAGGTTTCACGATCATGATAAACTAGCGCATTATGCCAATGCAGCAGCAGATATAGAATTTCAATTTCCATTCGGATTTAAGGAACTGGAAGGTATACACTCAAGAACAGATTTTGACCTGAAGGCTCATGAGCAACATTCTGGTAAAAAATTACAGTTCTTTGATCATGAAATGAATAAGAGTTATGTGCCTTATGTGGTTGAAACCTCTATCGGCCTTGACAGAATGTTTTTGGCTGTTTTTTCATCAGCACTTCAGAATGAAGTCCTTGAAGACGGATCGGAAAGAACAGTTTTGAAATTACCCTCTGTTCTCGCCCCAACTAAGGCTGCTATTCTTCCATTGGTAAAGAAAGACGGACTACCCGAAATCGCAAGAGAAATCATTGACGAGTTAAAATTTGATTTTAGTGTAGCCTATGATGAAAAAGATGCTGTAGGAAGAAGATACCGTCGTCAGGATGCCATCGGAACGCCATTTTGTATAACTGTTGATCACGAAACGAAAAATGATGGTACTGTAACCATCCGATACCGAGACACCATGGAGCAAAAAAGAGTAAAAATAGAAGACTTGAGCGCCATAATTACCAAAGAGGTATCCATGTCAAATTGGTTGAGAAAAAATCAATAGTCCGAATCGATATCAAGAAGCTGCTCATTTTAAGATGAGATTTTAAAAGGTAGCCCTTAACTGAATATTTCCAGTATGAATGGTTTTGGATTCTTCTGATTTTCGGCCTGAATAGTTCACATTGATATCAAGAAAAGAGGTTAGCCTTTTTTGCAAACTCAACAACCAGGTAAGATTTGTTCCTGGTTGTAAGCCTTCCAGCATTTGATAGGCTACTGGAGAATTTGTATCTCCTTCAAATTCGTTAAAATACAAATTGGCATTGGCATTAAGAGAAAAGCTCTGCTTGCTTGCATATTGGAAATTCGCACCAAGTACATGCATTTGAAGGGTTTCCATATCAAGAATCTTGTTTGCCTTGTCTTTAAAGTTATAGAATAACTCCAGACGTGTATTTTGATTATATAGATAGGATATTTTAGGGTTCAGATTGAAATTATTCAGGTCATAATTTCGGTTGGCATAGCTATCAGAACTGCTGGTATTATGATTTATCCCTGCCCCAAGATCCAGCAACCAGTATGTACCCAATTTATGTATGAATTGAAACTGATGCGTCCTAAGAGTAACATCTTGATCTCCAAATGAAAAAATTGTTTTTTTTCTAAAATTCAAATAAGAATACACAAAGCTGAATTTTTGCAAACCTCTGTTAAAAAAGAAACTATTCTTAAAGTTTTGATCCAAACCCAAGAGATCCTCTTCGTCTGACACGAATGGATTGATATTAAAATCGTCCTTATCACGCTTGGTTTTAACATCGATCAGAAAATACGTTTGATTGGCAAAATGAGACAATACCCGTTTAAAGCCTTCTTTGTTTCTCCATCCAGAGGCTTGGAGATTTAAAGACTGACTCCATTTATTCTGGTTGGTTTTAATAAACGAAATTGTAGGCAACAGCACTCTAACATAAATCGCCTTGTCTTGATACTTGGCCACAACAAATTCATCCAATTCCTGTATGCCATTATTATTAAAGTCTATCCATTCGTAGAATCCCTTTCCCGGTTCTACCTCCACATAACTAAATTCCTGCTGAGGCAAAGTCCCTGACTGGGTTTCAAATAGCGTTTGAAGACCTATAAAATCTCCAAAAATTCTTTGCCTGTAACTCACTCGTGCATTTAGTGAACTCTCATCTGAAACATTGACATTCTTCACTTCCCGGTAGTTGAGAAAAAGGGCTAAATCTGTATTCACATTCTGAACAAGCTTTGACTTTAAAAAGTAAGTACTGGCCTTACTTACCAAACCTAAGCCTGAACCTTGAACACTGTCCGTTTCTCTGAAGTTATAGCCTATTTCAGTAAATACTTTGGTTGAATCACCAAGACCTGCAAACCCTTCAATTTCAGAAAACTTATGCGATAACAGGTCTAATTCCATACTATTTGAATCTCTTATCAAATTTTTCTCGTAATTGTACTTGGCCCCTATCCAGAATTTAGAAATCTGCTGGCTAATCCCACTATAGAGCCTATCGAAAGAATTGTCTTCCAGACCATTTTCATTATTCATTGTACTTGCATTGACAAAAATTTGCGTGTCTGCAAAATGCAGGTCAGCCAAGAGATTATGACGGTTTCCTTTATAGTCATCTCCTAAGATGAGATTTTCATAGTTATAAAAGATATGACCAAGACTGTCATTGCTAAATTGCAACCCACCCAAAAGGTATTGTTGCTTTTGCCGTTCATCTGTTCTATTCGAAATAATATTCCAGTCTCTTGAGAACTCAACATTTCTAATTCTTTCAACAGATCGGAAATTTTCACTAAAATATTCGTAGTCAACATCACTACTCAGCTTCCATTTTTTATCTAATATTTTTTGTTTCCAACCTAATTTGGTTGCGATACCTTTATTATTCTCGTCATCAATCGAAGAAAAAAGGTTCTGATCTTTGTCGCTTAGAGCCAGTTCCGTTTCAAAAAGTGTTTTTTCTCCTAGGGTATAATCGGCCTCCACATTGATCATTTGTAACCTTTCAGGAGCAACAAGCAGAACAACAGGAAGGTATGCTCCTTGTTTTTGGTTATTCACTTCTGAAACAAAGGCATATACCCTACCCGCTGCAAGGGTTGTTTCTAATGTATAATCCCCATTATTTTCTCCCACATAGCTAAAATTGACCTGATATAGTGTTTCATTCGTATCGTTGGAATATTCAAACACTTCTGATCCGTTGGTGATAACTTTTCTATACAACACCCTGTTCTCGTTATAAACGGCCTCAACCTCTGAAGGAGCTACCATCTTGGTCTTATCATTACCCGCCTCTGTAAGGATCTCCTTCTGATCATCTGAAATATTTTGATCTACAGGGCTGTTTTTTGCATCTGTTTCATTGTAATATTTGATTCCTATTTTCAATTTTTCCGACTGAAAACGAACTCCGTCATAAGTAAGAAACCGGGTATAATTGCGTTCAGAAAGCTGATATTCAACGGTAAATCGAAGATTAGAACTTACCGTATACAAAGTCGTAAATGTGATTTCACCTGTATTATAATCAATGGTATAGTCAAAATTCTCGCCTCTTTTTAATAGAACTCCATTGGCATATACCCGCTCACTACCAGAAATCATGATGATAAATTGCTGATTATCTGATCCTAAAATTTTATATGGTCCTTGATTACTATCGACTCCGTTAAATTTAAAACTTTGAAATACACCTCTTGCCAATGCCCCGGAAGCAAAAAAGTCGGTTTGCCCTGAAGTATTATCCAAATTACCTTTAGCGAGCACTCCTGAGATCTTTTTCTGAAATCGCATCAGGTAACTATCCGCATTGATCAGATCAATATCACCCGCTGTTAGCGACCAATTATCAGAAAATAATTCAATAAATACCCTATCAAACTCATCAAGTCGCTGGGTAAAACCGCCTGATTGTAACGGAATTTCATTGTCGGTTATAGAAGCCCTGATCCCTACCTTCTCAGATAATTGACCTTCTATCTGCAAATTGAAATTAGAATTGACCACTGCGTCCTGATTACTTCCAATCGTCACCCCACGAGACAAAGACCCACTCGTATACAGACCGTCAAAAGGTTTGTTCTTTTTTAAGCCAGAATTGGCCTGGGAATTGTATAACTGGGATTCATCGGTAGCCTCTGATACGATCAGTGACCTATCAAAAGCCCCATAATTACGGGTCATAAAGTCGGGATACGGAAGGTATACAATCCGAATTTCACTTCCTGAAACGGCTTCTCTATTAAGGAACAATAGTGTGGCTTTTGCATAATCTACCTGATAAAGAGATGGTTGTAATAGATTACCTGTTTTGTCATAGACTTCAAAAAATCCCGGATTGATACTAAGGCTGTCTATTTGTATCGTATCATTTGTGATAAAAACACCTTTGATTTTTGCACCCTGTGGACGTGACTGAGCCATCGCCAAAACGCCGGTTAAAAGAAGTAGCAAGACCAGAAATCTTTTCATGTAACAATACGATCATTAAACAATCACCAGAATTCTCTTATTTTTTGTTTAAAACAAACTGGTCTGACCTGACGGGCTTTCGTGTTCAAGCAGCCATTCTTTTCTCCACAAGCCTCCTGCATATCCCGTAAGAGAGCCATCAGAGCCAACTACTCTATGGCATGGGATAATAATCCAGACCGGATTCTTCCCATTAGCACTGGCTACAGCTCTTATGGCCCTTTCGCTTCCCAACTGCAAGGTTTGTTTCATATAGCTGGTTCTTTTTCCAAAAGGAATATTTAATAACTCAGTCCAGACCCTCTTTTGAAAATCAGTACCTGACGGATTCAACTTGACTGAAAATATCTTTCTTTCTCCGTTGAAATACTCATCGAGCTGAACCATACATTCTTTCAAAAATTCTGCTGCATTTTCAGTAGTAGGATACTCCTTGTCTAAAACAGATATTTCAACAATCCCATCTGCATTACCTACAATTTTTGCTGTTCCTATCGGCGTTTTTAAAAAAGCAGTTTCATATTCGTTCATGGATAATCAATTAAACCCCAAATACTTCATGGGAATTCTTCGTAGTGATCCTGGCAATTTCTTCAGCGCTCAAATTATAAATATCAACGAGCTTGTCGAGTATATTGATCAGATAACTACTTTCATTTCTTTTACCCCTATATGGTGTTGGTGCAAGATAAGGGGAATCTGTTTCCAATACGATATGCTTAAGGGGTATTTCAGCGAGAAATTTATCCAGGCCTCCATTTTTAAAAGTCACCACCCCTCCTATACCTAGCTTAAACCCATAATTAACAATCCGCGTGGCCTGCTGCTGGTTACCAGTAAAACAATGAAAAATACCAAATAGACGATCGTCGTTCACCTTGTCAAGTACATCAAATATTTCATCGAAGGCATCGCGGCAATGGATTACAATTGGCAACCTTCTTTCTTTGGCCCAGGAAATCTGTAAAAGAAAGGCTTCCTGCTGTTCCTTGACATAGGTCTTATCCCAATACAGATCCATCCCAATTTCACCAATAGCATAAAAGTGGCGGCTATTCAGTTGTTTTTTAACAATCTCAAGTTCGCTCTCAAAATCAGCTTTTACATGGGTGGGATGCAAACCAGCCATAAGGAAAACATTTTCAGGAAAGGCGCTTTCCAATGCGAACATTTTTTCATAGTAAGTACTATCAATAGCCGGAACAAAAAATCTTTTGATTCCCAGGTCTAAGGCCTTGTTTATAATCTGATTACGATCTTCATCAAATTGTTCTGCATATAAATGCGTATGGGTATCTGTTATCATCATGGAACAAATATAGTTGAACCCAATAAATATCTTCCTGAGCTACTTCCAATTTTTTTGTAAAACAAATTGAATTTCCTCTTCCTGGCATTCAAAAATAAATACAGTTCTTCGTTTTAAGTTCCGCAAAAAATAAATTATTTTTACCCTCCAATGAACCAAACTAACCAAACATGAAAATCTACCATAATCCGAGGTGCAGTAAAAGCAGACAAGGACTGGCCATTCTGAAGGATGCCAACGTGGAACCCGAAATAATTGACTATTTAAAAAATCCTGTTTCTTTTGATGAGCTAAGTGAAATATTGCAAAAACTTGATATACCTGCCATTGATTTGGTTAGAAAAAATGAAGCCATCTGGAAGGAGAATTTCAAAAACAAAGAACTTAGTGAAAAAGCAGTGATTGAGGCAATGGTAGCGTTTCCCAAACTCATCGAAAGGCCTATCGTTGTTAAAGGTGACCAGGCCGTGATAGGCAGACCTCCTGAAAATATAAAGGCCCTGATTTGATGCATTTTAACCAAAATGTAAATGACTAAAAATACCCCTAAACCACTATTTTTTGGTAATCCCTAATAGAGTACTTTTATCGGATTACGCATTTTTGTAATGAAATTATTAAGTATCCTGATCATGTTTCTCCTCTCCTTCAACTTAATAGGTCAGGAAACCATAGAAACGAATAATATAAACGGCCTTGTAAAAGATGCCGACACGCACTTACCCTTGCAGTTTGTAACGGTGAGCTTACAGGATATTGAAACCAGTGAACTTACCGGAGATGTAACCGATAAAGAAGGTAAATTTGAACTTTCTGTTCCCGATGGTAAATACTATTGCATCGTTGAATCATTGTCATTCCAACCTTTTATTATTCAAGTGCTTAGCATAAATCAGGATCTGGAAATGGGAACTATCGAACTGGAACAGCATAGTGAAAATCTCGAAGAAATAGAACTAATTGCCAGAAGTAAACTAGTTGATCATAACTTGACTAAAAAAGTCTATAATGCTTCAAAAGACATCGCTAATATTGGGGGAAACGCAGTCACCGTATTGGAAAACACACCAACAGTAAAAATAGACGGCCAGGGAAATATTACGATTAGAGGTAACACAGCCCTTGTTTTGGTCGACGGCAAGCCCTATGGAGGACAAAGAAGTAGCGCGGACGTTTTAAGTTTGATTCCGGCCAATACAATTAATAAAGTAGAGGTCATTTCTCAATCAGCCAAATACGACGCAGAAGGTGGTGGGGCCATACTAAACATCATTCTAAAAAAGAGATCAACTGAAGGTTATAATGGTACAATTGAGGCCCATCTGGGATTGCCAGATAACGACGGGTTTTCTACTTTTGTCAATTATAAGACTGATAAGATCAATATGTTTTCTACCGTTAGTTTTAACCATCAGGTAAAGATAAAGGATACAGAAATTCAACAAATCTTCCTGGACGATATGCAGCAACCGACAGGGAACTTTGATCAAGAAAGATCCGACTATCGTCAACGCAATAGTTTTCTGATTAATCTAGGGAGTGATTTTTATCTGGATGAAAAGAACACCCTTACCACCTCAATCCTTTTTACGAATTCCAATAAAAATTATGATTCGGAATTCTATTTAAATGATTATGAGCCAATAGATGAACTGATCAAATCTTCCTTAAGGAAAGTAGATGACAATTCTGACGAAGGATTTTTGGAAGCCTTTTTTCAGTATACAACCAAATTCAACAAAGAAGGGCATCAATTATCAGCAGACATCAAATATGACAACAGTATTGCAGATAATGAAACAGATATTCATAATACTGAAACTTTTCCAGGAAACGAACTAACAGATCAAAAATATGTCAAAGACGAAAGCGTGGATAATTTTTACATAAAAGCGGACTACACATTGCCTATTAAGGAGGATGGTAGTTTTGAAGGTGGGTTTAAATCAAACTTCAGAAATTATGATAACGACTTTGCCTCCAGCAATTTGAATCAAAGCACCTTGAGTTTTGAACCCATTGCAGATTTTACAAGTCAAATTGAGTACAAAGAGAATATCTACGCCTTTTATGCCAATTACAGCAAGCAATTCGATAAGTTTAGTTTTTCTCTTGGACTAAGAACCGAAATAACCAAAACAACAATAACGGAAAAAATCATCGATGATACATTTGTGAATAATTATCAAGATATTTTCCCTAATGCCTTAATTAATTATGCTCTGAGTGATGAAAATATAATATCTCTGGGGTATACCAAATATATTGACCGGCCATCTATTTCTGAATTAAATCCTTTTAATTCCTTTACAGATGAGAGATTTATCCTGGTTGGAAACCCCTATCTACAGCCCTATTATACGAACTATTTTTATATGGAATACTATCAGGAATTTGAAAAACTATCATTCAATACTGCCTTGTTCTATTCTAATTCGACCGACCGCATCCTTAATGTTCTTGAAAATACTGGCAATCAGACCAGTGATGGATTTGATATCTACCGCAGAATTCCGATCAATAACGGAACCCTTAATTACACAGGACTGGAAATAGAAGCTACCTATAATCCAAGTAATAAAATAAGGCTCTATGGCCTAATCAGTCCATATTTTTCGCAATTATCCGATACAAGAGAAAATGCTTATGACTTCGACAATTGGGTGTGGTATGGAAATTTCAGACTGCTATATCGAATTAATAACACCCTAAGGTTTAATATCGATTATGTATATCAGTCAGCGCAAAAAACTGCAATTACCGAATTAAAAGCCTTTCAATATGCTAATCTTAACGTTTCAAAAGACTTATTGGAAGGTAAATCTACGCTAAGCTTCAAAATAAATGACGTTTTTCATACGAGAAAAGCGCAATTCAGTTCTTTGGAGGCCAATACCATTACTCAAAGAAATTTTATTTTTGACACTCAGTTCCTACTGTCATTTTCATATCGCTTTAACAAAAGTAACCGAAGAAACAGTCATAACAGGTCAAAAGAACTCGAGAAGAATATTTTTGAAGTTGAGGATCAGATAAAATAAAAAAAGCTTGTTTTCACAAGCTTTTAAAGAGTATTATTTATATATTTCGATTAAGATTTCGCTTTTTTAGCTTCTCTTTTCAATTTCCAGTTTTCCATCAAATTTCCAAACAACCAATAAGGTACTACTGTTGTTAACAAAAAAATCAGCATCCAAAAACCCATTGTAAAAACGGTTAAAAAGACTAAAAAACCTAAAAATTGACCAATTTCCATAACCTTATCTATTGTTTAAATTACTCATCAAAAATAATACATATTTTTAAAATGACAATTAATTAAGGCAGTATTTTAAATTAACAAATTATTAACAAATCCCAGATTAAACTAACTTCTATCTTCGATGTCTAAAAAATTATACCGATAAGTAGACAAATGAAAATATTTTACACCTTGCTCATTTTTTTATTCCTGCCAGTATTAGGCCAGCCTCAACAAAGAGAAAGACCTCAAGGAACAGTGCAATCACAGAAAGAAATGTTCGAATTAAAAGGAGTAATTCATGAAAAAGAAGCAGATATCCCTCTTGAGTTCGCAACGATCATCGTAAGACCCCTAGAAGGAAATCAAGTTTATGGTGGAATGTCAAACGCAAGAGGTAAATTCTCCTTCGAAGTGCCTGCAGGCGAGTATAATATCAGTTTCGAATTTCTATCTTTTAAAACAATTTCAATTGAAAATGTTGAGGTCAAGAGTAATATGGATCTGGGTGAGGTCTTTATGCAAGAAGATGCTGAATCACTTGATGAAGTCACATTGATCGCCGAAAAGAGCACTATGGAGGTAAAACTTGACAAAAAGATCTATAACGTAGGTAAAGATATGACAGTCAGAGGAGGAACAGCCAGTGATGTATTGGATAATGTGCCCTCCGTAACCGTCGATGCTGAAGGGGTTGTAAGTCTAAGAGGAAATGAAAATGTCAGGATACTCATCAACGGTAAACCCAGCGGTCTCATTGGCTTGAATGACGCGGAGGCATTGAGGCAATTCCCTGCCGATGCCATCGAAAAAGTTGAAGTAATTACCAGCCCATCTGCGCGTTATGATGCTGAAGGAACAGCCGGGATTCTTAATATCATTTTAAGAAGAGACAAAATAACCGGTTTCAATGGTATAGGTACTATAAATTTAGGTATCCCGCAATACTATGGTTTTTCTACCAGCCTGAATTACAGACTGGAAAATGTCAATTTTTTTACCAATATTGGCTATTCAGACCGAGAATCCCCAGGAAACTCAAGTGCAGAAACAACCTATTTTTCACCTGATGCAAGTTTTGCTTCCACCAATCAACAAATCGACTATACCAGAAGCGGTAATAATTTAAACCTGAATTTTGGTGTGGAGTACTATATCGCAAAAGAAACTTCTATTACAGCTAGTTTTTTATACCGAAATTCAGACAGAGACCGTATAGCTGAAAATATGACAGACGCTTTTGATGAATTCGATGATCTCGCCAATGCTACCCTTAGAATCGAGAATGAGGTATCTAAAGACAAGGTACTTCAATACGACCTCAATTTTATGCATCAATTCAAAAAGGAAGGGCATCAAATTGACCTGGATGTACAATATCAGAGCAACAGCGATGACGAAAACAGTTTGATTACCAATGAGGAAACTTTTCCTGATATGATTGACCAGCTCTCTGAAAAAGTCGATTCGGATGAAATACAAAAAAGAATTTTAATTCAAAGTGATTATGTTTTGCCTATTGGTGAAAACCAACAGCTCGAATTAGGATTTAGGATCAACAATGATGATAGAGAAACTGATTATAAATTTTTTAATGAAACTGAGGATGGAGATTATATTGTCAATGACAGCCTGACCAACCTTTTTGAATATGAAGAGGTGATATCTGCCGTATATGCTCAATACGGTAATAAATTCGGGAAATTTTCGGCACTTTTGGGTCTGAGAGTTGAAGGAACTGATATTGACATTCGCGTAACCGGAAAGGAAATTGATTCGGTAAATCAAAAAAACTATGTCAATCTCTTCCCTACGCTCAATCTGGTTTATGAATTTACAGAAAGTGAAAATCTAACTCTGGGATACAATAGCAGGATTAGAAGACCCAGATCAAGATTTATCAACCCTTTTCCGTCACAGTCAAGCAGAACCAATATATTTCAGGGAAACCCTGATTTAGATCCTTCTATTTCACATGGAGCGGACCTTGGGTATTATAAAAGATGGCAAAAAGTAACGTTTAATACCTCGGTATACTTCACCCATAGCACAGATGTTTTTCAATTCATTAGTGAGGATACGGGTCAAACCACTGATGATGGTATCCCTATTATTAGGAGAACACCAATAAATCTGAGTACTGATGATCGATATGGGCTTGAGTTCTCAGCTAATTATACCCCAAAAAAGAACTGGAGGTTAAATGCAAGTTTTAACTTCTTCAATTCAACCATTGATGGCGAATATGAAGGCGCAGATTTAGGTTCGAGTTTCAATAGCTGGTTTGCACGTGGCACTTCAAAAATACCCTTGCCTGCCAAAATAGATTGGCAAACTACATTGATGTTTAGGGGACCTAGACAAAATGCCCAAACCAAAAGGGAGGGTATGTTTATGGCAAACATGGCCTTTAGCAAAGATATTTTAAAAGGAAATGGCACCTTGGTTTTTAATGTGGATGATCTTTTGAACTCCAGAAAAAGAATATCTGAAACCACCACAGACTCCTTTACCGAAAACAGTGAATTCCAATGGAGAGAAAGGCAGTTTAGACTTTCTTTTACTTACCGATTTAATCAGAAAAAACAACGTCAACGTGAACGTGGTGGCATTGGAGGAGACGACGGTGAAGAATTCGGTGGCTAGAGTTTTAAATACCTGATATCATTAGGATTTTCTGGTTGCCTTTAAATCAAAAATTCAAGGCATGATCAATTCTTTTCTGCGCGCTATTTTGTATCTTTGATACTCATTAGTTTTACAAAATATTTACGCATGAAATACAGAATAGAGCACGATACAATTGGTGAAGTGCAGGTGCCAGCAGATAAGTTCTGGGGGGCTCAAACCGAAAGATCAAGAAACAATTTTAAAATAGGGGCCGAAGCTTCAATGCCAAAAGAAATCATTGAAGGATTTGCTTATTTAAAAAAAGCTGCCGCTTATACCAATCATGACCTTGGTGTTCTTGATAAAGAAAAAAGAGATGCCATTGCTACAGTATGTAACGAAATATTGGCCGGAGAGTTATTCGAACAATTCCCATTGGTCATTTGGCAAACGGGTTCTGGCACACAAAGCAATATGAATTGCAATGAAGTGATCGCCAATAAGGCCCATGTGAACAACGGTGGAGATCTTAGCGACAGTGACAGATATATTCACCCTAATGATGACGTGAACAAATCTCAGTCTTCAAATGATACTTTCCCAACAGGGATGCATATAGCGATCTACAAGAAGATCGTAGAAGTGACCATACCTGGAGTAGAACAATTGCGCAATACCCTGCAGCAAAAGTCTATAGAATTCTCTAATGTGGTAAAAATAGGTCGGACGCATCTTATGGATGCTACTCCCTTAACGCTGGGTCAGGAATTTTCCGGTTATATATCTCAACTTGATCATGGCCTTAAAGCCTTGAACAATACCTTAGACCATCTTGCTGAACTTGCCTTAGGAGGCACAGCAGTAGGTACTGGTATTAATACGCCAGCAGGTTATTCTGAACTTGTGGCTAAGTACATTGCAGAATTTACTAACCTTCCTTTTATTACTGCTGAAAATAAATTTGAAGCGCTTGCGGCCCATGATGCGGTTGTAGAAACACATGGTGCTTTAAAACAATTGGCCGTTTCTCTTATGAAAATAGCCAATGATATCAGAATGTTAGCCTCGGGTCCAAGAAGTGGCATTGGTGAGATCATCATTCCGGCTAATGAACCGGGCTCATCTATAATGCCGGGTAAAGTCAACCCTACCCAGGCAGAAGCGCTTACTATGGTTTGTGCCCAAGTCATTGGAAATGACGTGGCAGTTACCGTTGGTGGCATGTCTGGTCACTATGAATTAAATGTATTTAAACCTGTAATGGCAGCCAATGCCTTACAGTCGGCTCAATTGATCGGGGATGCCTGCGCATCCTTCACTGAAAATTGCGCCATTGGGATTGAACCAAATTACCCTCAGATTAAGCAGCTTTTAAACAACTCCTTGATGCTGGTCACTGCACTGAATACCAAGATTGGTTATGAAAATTCAGCTAAAATTGCAAAAACAGCACATAAAAATGGAACGACATTAAGAGAAGAGGCTGTCAATCTTGGCTTTTTGACAGGTGAAGAATTTGATGAATGGGTGCGGCCAGAAGATATGGTCGGAAGCCTAAAAGTATAATTAAAAAATCAGGCAAAAAAGCAGTATGAATTTGTTTTTTTGCCTGCTTCCAAGATATCAATGATCTATGTGTAACAGTTTTAATAAAAAATTCCTGGATGAAGCGGCTAAAGCGCTAGAGCAGGATACTGACAATAATTTAACTGATCATGCATTGTTTATGGAACAAGCTATCGAAACGGCCATAAAAGGGGTGTTGAATAATGAAGGTGGGCCATTTGGCTGCATCATTATTAAAGATGGAAAAGTAATTGGCAAAGGAAATAACAAAGTGACTTCTACAAATGATCCTACTGCTCACGCTGAAGTAATGGCGATCAGAGAAGCCTGTAAAGCTTTGAATTCATTTCAACTTGATGATTGTATTTTATACACCAGTTGTGAACCTTGCCCGATGTGTTTGGGAGCCATATATTGGGCCCGACCTAAAAAAGTGTATTACGGTTGTAGCAAAACCGACGCCGCCAAAATTGGCTTTGATGATAATTTTATTTATGAAGAACTGGATTTGGAACCAGGTAAAAGAACTATTCCATTTGAACAAATTAATAGAGAATTGGCTATGAAGGCCTTTAAGGCTTGGGAAGATAAGGAAGATAAAATTGAGTATTAACTAAATTGTTCCGTTATGCGTAGAGTAGGAATTTGGATCGATCAAAAGGAAGCAGACTTGATCACTTTGACAAGTAATGCTATTAACTCAAAAACTATTTATTCAGATATTGAAACCCGGATACGGATTGAAGGTGAAACCAAGCAATTCGGAAGATTTGGAGATCAATACCTCGTGGATGAAAAGGGAAAAGAAAACAGGGTTAAGGAGTATACACAAAAATACCTTCAACGTGTTGTTCGGGAATTATCAAAAGCTGATGAGATCCTTTTGTTCGGACCGGCACAGATGAAATTAAAACTTGAAAAACTTATCTTGGGTATACCTGAAATGGCAATAAAGCTAAAAGACACTAAGACATCTGAGAATATGACGCATAACCAGAAACTGGCTTATGTAAAGGATTTCTATAAAAATAATTGATCATAGACCTCGGCTTAACTGTCTGATTCTGTTATAGTATTCTTCGTATTCCTTTTCGTCAAGTTGATGCGACTTACTTTTAAAGATTTCCTTTTGGCTGCGCTTTTTTTTATCAGACCCTTTGGAAAGTCCGATTCTGTCATTTTTCATTTCTTCGCAATTTTTTATAATTAACGGAAAAAATGACTGTTTTATTATATATCAACTCTAATACCCGATATATATAACATCTATACACAGGATTTAATCATAGTAAGTTAAACACCCTAATTGTATATTTTTACCACTGGGTATGGTAAAATTCCGATTCAGGTGCATCAACTCTTTGATAAGTATGTGCCCCGAAAAAATCTCTTTGAGCTTGAATTAAATTTGCCGGTAAATTCTTTGTAGTCATAGCTACCCAGTAATTATAAGCACTTGAAAAACAGTGTATTGAAACTCTTTTATTTAAAGCTAGCACAAGTGTTTCATTTAAGAATAATTCACCATTGATCAATTTATCAGTCACAAGATCCATATCAAACAGATCGGTACAACATCGAAATTCACTATGCAGCTCATTCATGAGATGAGATTTTATAATGCATCCATTAGACCAAATTCTTGCTATATCTGAAAAATTTAGGTCCCACTTATAGGTATCAGAAGACAATTGCATGAGTTTAAACCCTTGCTGATGATTGATCAACCTGGCGAATTCGTAAGCCTTTTCAAGTGATTCGATGTTTATATCTTTCTTCATTTTAGGCTTTAAATCAACCAAACCCGACATTTTTATACGGGAATTTTTAAAAGAAGAAATATACCTGGCGAACACTGCAGAAGACATCATGGTATTGGGAATACCCAGATCAAAGGCCGCTTTACTTGACCAGGAACCAGTTCCTTTATTCCCTGCCTTGTCGAGAATCAGATCAAGTAAATACTTATCCCCTTCCTTCTTCCTTAATATGTGCACAGTGATCTCCAACAAATAACTGGATAGAGCTCCTTGATTCCAACTTTCAAACACTTTTGCAATGTCTTCATTTGACATGTTGATTGACATCAAAGCGTATAATTCGGCCAGTAACTGCATTTCCACATATTCAATGCCATTATGCACCATTTTGATAAAATGCCCAGAACCTTCAGGGCCTATGTAGGTGCAGCAAGTCTTTCCAAAATCATCTTTCGCTGCTATAGATTCCAATACTTCTGAGACCAATTTATAACTCTCTCTTTTTCCTCCTGGCATAATTGAAGGGCCTTTTCTGGCGCCTTCTTCCCCGCCCGAAATTCCTGCACCTATAAACTCAATTCCATGGCTCTGAGCCAATTCAAACCTTCTTTTGGTATTTAAATAGTGTGAGTTACCTCCATCTATAATAATATCACCACTTGAAAGTAAAGGAAGCAAATTGTTTAAAACCAGATCAACTGTTGGCCCCGCTTTGATCATGATCAGTATCTTTCTTGGCATGGCCATTGACGCTATAAAATTCTCCAGGTCGGTAAACCCCTGTATATTTTCTCTATCAGCATTTGCTGAAAGAAAATCACTCACAACAGTTTCCTCTCCTCCTTCAGCCCTGTTAAAAACAGATAATTCATATCCCTTGTCAGCAATATTTAAACTGATACTGCTACCCATTACCCCTAGGCCAAAAACACCAAATTCGCTCTTTTTATCACTCATAGACTTGACTTTATTATTTCTATGATCTCCTCAGGAGATTTTTGTATATCAATAGAGATACCGTAAGTGGGAACCTCAAGTGCTTCAAACTGAGACTTGAGCATTTCACCACTCATATAATGACCCTTTCTTTTGTTCATTCTTTCCAGAATCAGTTCATAGGAGCCATTTAGAAAGATCCAATGACAATCATCAAGATCTTGGGCTAACACCTTTCTGTATTTCTCTTTTAAGGCCGAACAGGCTAAAATAGCACCGCCCTCCTTTTCCCATTGTTGCAAGTTTATGGAAAGGGTTTTTAGCCATGAAGCCCTGTCATCATCATCGAGCGCTTTTCCACTACTCATTTTTTCAATATTTGCCTGTGGATGAAAATCATCGGCATCATAATAAGGAAGACCTATTGATGCTGACAATTTTTGTGCAATTGTCGTTTTACCGCAGCCACTTACGCCTATCACCTGAATAATCATAATTATTGATCAAAAAAATTACCTGCAACACCTTTCACTCCCGGTTTAACTTCAAACAAAGAACCCGCCAACGGATACTTCTTACTTTCTTCTTCATTCATATCTAAGCTTGAAGTTGTAATATACAAGGTGTCAAAATTTTCACCTCCAAAAGAACAAGAAGTCACATTATGCGCAGGAACTTCAATTTTTTCAAGTAAAGTCCCTGTTAAGGGATCAAAACGAGCTACAGCATTTCCATTCCATAATCCTACCCATAATTTATCTTCCTCGTCAATAGTCATTCCATCACCAAAACCAAGGGTTTCAGGAATGACCACCGCTATCCTTTCATTGGAAATCGTACTCTCACTAGGGTCAAAATCAAAAGCGCGAATATGGCCTGTCGGTGTATCGATATAGTACATGGTCTTCTTATCTGAGGTCCAAACAATTCCATTTGAGATAGTTACGCTATCAAGCATTTTAGTGGTATGGCCAGTGGGTTCCACCTTGTAAAGATTGGCTTTGGGGGCCGATTGTTCCCAATGCATGGAACCAACCCATAGATTTCCATTTGGATCACACTTTCCATCGTTAAATCTATTATAGGTCATATAGGCTTCAACATCCGATAATAAAGTAATAATTCCTGTATTTGTATTGAGCATATAAATTCCATCCTCAAGGGCAATTACCGCTTCGTCCTTATTTTTTGGAACCACGGTGCCAACGCTTGAAGGAGCGTCAAATTCTATATCCTTTTTCGTTGCCGGATCATAGATATGGACTTTTTTATCAACGATATCAACCCAATATAACCTTTGATGATGATGGTCCCAAAAAGCACCTTCACCTAGTTTAGATTTTATTTCAAATGCTACTTTCACCTGATCTGTTTCTTGTTTCGGTTTTTGGAATTGATAGTATGTAAAGCCTAAAAGACTTAATAATCCGACAATGAGCATGGTTAGTTTGAATTGCATTTTATATAGAGATTGTGGTTGATTTTAAATGGTCCATGCATTCCCAATTTCTGAAACGGGTATACATGGGATATATCTGCCAGGTATTGGATCAAAATTCAGTACTTCCTTCCCAACCTTTTCAGAAGTGAAATAGCCGAAAAGTGAGAGGCTTCTTATGTTTAATAAAAATTTATACATTTTGTAATGATCTCTTTCTTCTTCATCAACCTCATCAATTGTCTTTGATTGCATGTAACTTACCTTTCCCTGCTCCTCGGCTGGGAGGTCGAAATAGGAGGCAAATAATTCTGCTATTTCATCTCTGCTAGAACCGCCTATATCTTTGCCAAACTTGTCCTTAAATCTCGATGCAAAGATCTCGCTACCTTCTTTAAATATATTTTTTTCCTCAGGGCTAAACATATCCTGACTCATCATATCAATGAACTGTGGCAAATTCACATCCAATCCGCCTGGGGTGTCTGTCGCGGGTAATATGATATCTACCAAATGAGTGACAAAATGCTGTTCTTTTTCATTGAAATAAACAGCGGGCCAGGTGTCACTTTTAACCGTACATGATTTTAAAACACTTACAATAGTAGGAGCTGCTACAACATAGCCAAAGCTTAGTGCTAGTCCCTTTATGATATCTCTCCTGTGCATAACTTACGCTTTATGATTCTTTTTAAATTCCATGGCAGCGTGATTTGCTGCCCTTGCGGTTAAGGCCATATAAGTCAATGATGGGTTCTGACATCCTGAAGAAGTCATACAAGCTCCATCTGTGACATACACATTAGGAACTGTATGTATCTGATTATATTTATTTAGAACAGAAGTCTTTGGATCTCTACCCATTCTCGCACCGCCCATTTCATGAATGGCAAGGCCCGGAGCAAATTGATTCGGGTTGTCAAAGCCCATCACCTTTGTATGTCCCGCTGCCTTAAGCATCGCAATCGCTTCTTCTTTTATATCCTTTCGCATTACTTTTTCATTTTCCTTAAACTCTACGTCAAAATTAATTGTTGGCAGCCCCCATTGGTCCAATTTTTCATAATTTAGTGAAATCTTATTCTCATGATAAGGTAAACACTCGCCAAAACCTGTGATCCCTATGACCCAGGGTCCTGGTTTCACCAAGTCGTCTTTCATAGATTCTCCATAACTCAATTCAGCCACGGCTCTTCGCCAGTTTCTTCTGCTTGCTGCCCCTTGATAACCATAACCTCTAATATAATCAGATCGTTTCGATGCTTCGTCCAGGTTTCTGAACCTCGGAATATACATTCCTCCTGGTCTCCTGCCAATATAATAATCATCCTGATGTTCATCTACCAATGCATAGGCGCCAACACCCAGATGGTGATCCATAATACTATGTCCCAGTTCACCGCTGTCATTGCCCAAGCCATTTGGAAATCTCTCTGATTTTGATTGCATGAGAATCGCATTGGAAGCAATTGACGAAGCACAGCAAAAAATAATCTGAGCCTCAAAAAATAGTTTTTCCTTCGTTTCTGTATCAATCACTTTTACCCCGATAGCTCTATTCGTTTGCTCATCATACACAATCTCATAGGCTATTGAATTAGGTCGAAGTGTCATATTCCCTGTTCGTTCGGCTGCAGGCAACGTTGAGGCATTACTACTGAAATAGCCACCAAACGGGCATCCTCTCATACAACGATTTCGGAATTGGCACTTACTTCTTCCTTCGTGTTCTGCCTCGCCAGTTATATGCGCCACTCGACCTTGGGTGATCACTCGGCCATCCATTTTTTCAGCTACTCTTTCAGCAAGATCGGCCTCCACACAATTGAATGCTAAGGGTTCTGAAAATTTCCCATCTGGCAATTGTTTTAAACCCAGATTAGTTCCGCTCACGCCGATATATTCTTCCACCTTATCATACCAGGGAGCTATATCGTTGTACCTTATAGGCCAGTCTACCCCATATCCGTCCTTTTTATTGGCTTCAAAATCCATTTCACTCAAGCGATAAGAATGCCTCCCCCAGGTGATTGATCTTCCTCCAACATGATAGCCCCGCATCCAGTCAAACCTCTTGGTTTCTGAATAAGGATGGTCTATATCATCAACAAACCAATGCTTGGTCTCTTCCGCGGTTGTATAGCCAGTTCTCGACTGTTTTTCCTGTCTTTTTGCTTCTTCAACAGACAATCGGTTACGATGCTTAAAATCCCAATTCTCTTTATGCATTGTTGGATAATCTACTACGTGCTTTACCATTCTTCCTCTTTCCAGAACAAGTGTCTTAAGTCCATTCTCGCAAAGTTCCTTGGCCGCCCATCCTCCGGATATTCCGGTACCAATAACAATGGCATCATAGCTGTTCAATGCGTTCTCTTCTTTTTCTTTTGTCATCGTTTCAACTCAAATTATTAAAACTTTTATTTTTAATCACCGGCATATTGGCAAAATACTTAAATCACCATATTCAATTGTTCATTATTCTTCAGTGAAAATTCCCAAAAAGGAATACTGCTAATGATGAAATTAATGTAACCGGATAATGCCAAATTATAAATATCGTTCCTCAATTACTTTTAAATGATGCAGTACATGGCCACTGCAAATAAAACCCAAGGCCCTTACAGAAATTGAATTACCGTCTACTGTACCCTGTAAATTCAAAATTGCATTGTCAAAATCCTGAAACATTAATATGGTTGACCTTCTCAATAAGCAAAACTCATCTAGCAGGTTATTAAAATCACGTTGATTAATATCATAATTCGAAACATAGGAATTCTCCTCAAACCCCGGCAAAGGTTTTTCATCTTTTCTTGAAAACCTAAGCGTCCTATAGACAAATACCCGTTCTGCATCGATCAGGTGTTGTACGATCTCCTTAATCGTCCATTTTCCTTCCTGATACCTGTATTCGTATTTTTCTTCTTTGACCTCATAAAGGATTTGTTCAAAGAGTTCAAGGGAAGCTTCCAAATGTTCCAATAGACCTGAAGCCCCATCCAGGATCTCTATGTAAGGTGTATAAAAAACAGGATATTCATTTTTATTAGGGATAGACATAGGCGCATTAGCTTATTTAATTCGCGCTAATTTAACCAATTCCTGTTAATCGTAAAAATGCTTGAAAAATTATGGTTTTTGATCTATCTTTTGATTCAGCTCGTGGCTCCAATAAGTTGATAAGACTGTATGGCAATTTCAATTTCCTCATTGGTAGGGATAACGATGACTTTTACAGCGGCATCGGAAGTTTGTATTTCACGAAGGTCTTTTCTGCGGACTATATTTTTATCCCCATCAAGTCGAATTCCAAGATACTCCATATCTGAACAAATCAAATTTCTCAACACATCTGAATTCTCTCCGATTCCAGCCGTAAATACCAAAGCGTCAAGTCCATTCAAAACTGCGGTATAAGCCCCTATATATTTTTTCACCCTATGCGCGTTGATCTTCAAGGCCAGGATACATCTCTGATCTCCCTCTTCTGCCTTCATCTCGATCTCTCGGAGATCGCTATATCCGGTAAGTCCGAGCATACCACTTTCTTCCTGAAGAATCTTCTTTACCTCTTCAGAACTATAGCCTAGTTCATCCATCATATAAAAGATCACTGATTGGTCAATATCTCCACTGCGGGTTCCCATTACCAAGCCATTCATCGGGCCAAAACCCAGAGAATGTTCTATACTTCTACCATTTTTGACGGCAGTAATACTGCAGCCATTGCCAAGATGAACAGTGATTACCTTTGAATGGTCCTTGTTTAAATATTTAATAGCCTGCTCTGAAACATATTTATGACTTGTTCCATGAAAACCATAGGTTCTTATTTGATTTTCTATATAGAATTTTTCGGGAATGGCATAGCGATAAGCCTCCTCCGGAATACTTTGAAAAAAGGCAGTATCAAAAACAGCAATTTGAGTAGCACGTTTAAATATTTTTTCAGAGACTTCTATACCTTTGAAATTATGAGGATTATGTAAAGGCGCAAGACTAAACAACTCTTTGATCTTTCCCTTGACCTCCTCATTGATCACTACAGTTTCTGAAAAAGTGCTTCCCCCGTGGACCACTCTGTGACCAACCGCATCAATCTCATCCGCATTCTTTAGAAGTCCTAATGAGGGCTCTAGAAGCATTTTTGCTACCAATTCCAAGCCCTGCTCGTGGTTTGGAATCTCTTTGATTTCTTCAATATTCTTTCCCTGAACCTTGAGTTGTACTTTAGACTGGTCCAGTCCAATTCTTTCTACCATTCCCGATGCCAGGACTTTTTTTTCAGGCATTTCTATCAGTTGAAACTTAATGGAGGAACTCCCCGAATTGATCACTAATATTTTCATAAGTATGATTCTGTTTGTATTTAAATTAGCCTTCAAAGAATTCTCGGGCATATACGACCTATCCTGCGATTCCTTCCAGAGTCCCTTGTTTAAGCTCTATGACAAAGCTATTGTGCCTGAATCGCTGTAATGATGACTGTATTGAAAATATCGTCTACCGTACAACCTCGACTCAGGTCATTAACAGGTTTATTCAAACCCTGCAACATAGGACCAATAGCAATAGCTCCTGTTTCTCTTTGAACCGCCTTATAGGTATTATTCCCGGTATTGAGATCGGGGAAGATCAACACACTGGCCTCTCCTGCCACTTTTGAACCAGGCATTTTTTTCTTTCCTATATTGATATCTACAGCTGCATCATATTGTATCGGACCTTCGATCATAATATCAGGTCGAAGTTGCTTTACAATTTCGGTAGCCTTCCTTACTTTGTCAACTTCTGCTCCCTGTCCTGAAGATCCTGATGAATAAGAAAGCATCGCCACCTTTGGTTCTATACCAAAAGCTGCACTTGAGTCAGCTGAAGAAATAGCGATCTCAGCCAATTGTTCGGCTGTTGGATTCGGGTTGATCGCGCAATCGCCAAACACAGAGACTCTATCATCCAGACACATAAAGAATACTGATGAAACTACAGATACACCTGGCTTGGTTTTGATAAATTGCAAGGCTGGTCGTATCGTATGCTGAGTAGTATTCACAGCACCTGATACCATACCGTCTGCATCTCCTTTATAGACCATCATTGTTCCAAAAAAGGAAACGTCCTGCATCATATCATGGGCCATATTCATATTGACGTTTTTGTGCTTTCTCAATTCATAAAAAGTGTTGACATAATCTTCAAATTGAGGTGATGACAAAGGATCGAGGATCTGTACCTTTTCTAGATTCATACTAATTCCCAATTCATTGATCTTTTCCTCTATACTGCTTTTAGATCCTAACAAAGTAATGTCTACAATATCAAGTACTGTTAAACGAGCTGCAGCCAATAAAATTCGATCATCCGTTCCTTCAGGCAAAACGATATGCTTTTTGACTTTCTGTGCCTTTTTCAACAGATCGTATTGAAACATTCTAGGAGTCAATCCTTTAGGCTTAAATGTCAGGTACTTCCTAATCAAATCACTTATATCCATATGCTTATCAAAAGTATTCAGAGAGGTATAAATACGTTGGTCATTGGTCGGGTAAATATGTGACCTGATCGCGCCAATTTGATTGGCCACTTCAAAAGTTCCATGCTCAATGGCAAGAATTGGTACCACCTCTTTTAAGCCTTGAATTAATTTCATGATCGGTTCTTCGGGCAGCAGTCCACCGGTGAGCAAAATGCCGGCGATCTTCGGATAATTATCAGATATACTTGCCTGAAGCGAAGTGAGGATAATATCAGCCCTATCTCCCGGAGTAATCACCAAGCAATTTGGTTTAAGATGGACCAGAAAGTTTCTCAACTGCATAGCACCCACCGCAGAAGTTTCAACCTGATTATCGAGTTGTGCTTCCCCAATCAAAATATCTGCATTTAAATTATCAACAATCTCTTTTATCGTAGGATTATTCAGACTTTTAATCATGGGTATCACCCCAATAAATATTTTTTCTTCAACCGCTTCAGCGAGTGATTGAGCCACTGATTCTAAAAACGGCTCTTCAACCTTGTTCGCAACAATTCCTAGTACTTTTACCTCCTTATCCAAAAAAGAATCATAAGCAAGATTCAGATTCGTAACCAATTCTTCTACGTTCTTATCTTTCCCATTACCAACCAGTATAACAGGAATACCAAGATTCTTAGCGATCACAGCATTCATATCCAATTCCACAAATACTGCATCACCCGAAAAATCAGTTCCTTCTACCAGGATAAAGTCAAACCTGTCTTCCAAGGCTTTATATTTCTTAATGATAATATCCAGAATATCACCATCATTCCCTTTTGCTTTTTTCTTAATGACTTCTGCTCCGGTTAAAGCATAACATTCATCATACTCCATGTCAAGCTTAAAATGCGTCAGAACAGTTTCAATATGGTTATCTTTTTTGGTCTTATCAGTAACTTCGATAATAGGCCTGAAATATCCTACTTTCCTGGTTCTTCCAAGAAGAATTCGCATCAATCCTAAAGTAATGATTGATTTTCCACTTTCAGCTTCTCCTGTAGCGATATATATGGCTCTACTCATATTCTAAAAATTTTGACAAAGATAATTATCTATCTACTTATATGGGCCTTTTTGACTGAACTTTTGTTACATAATTCTTTACAATCAAAAGATTAAATAGCTAAATTAGCCTAGCTGTTCAAACCTTGCTTTTAGCCATATGAAAACCTTATTCTTCAACATAAAAGAACTCATTCAAATAAGAGACCAATCTATTGTCAAAGTATCCGGTGCTTCTATGAAAGAACTCCCATGCATCAAAAACGCCTTTCTCAGAGTTGACAATGAAAGAATAGAAGATTTTGGGCCAATGTCTGAGCTCAAGGATTTCAATGCAGACCAGGTAATCGATGCCAGAGGTCATAGCATTCTTCCGACCTGGTGTGATTCCCACACCCATATTGTCTTTGCCGGTCACCGTGAGACAGAATTCGTGGATCGTATCAATGGGCTCAGCTATGAAGAAATCGCCTCTCGAGGAGGTGGAATATTGAATTCAGCAAAAAAATTACAAATGAGTACTGAGCAGGAATTATTTGAACAATCTTCTCAGCGCCTTCAAGAAATCATGAAACTGGGTACCGGGGCTGTTGAGATCAAATCTGGCTATGGGCTTACACCCGATTCCGAGATCAAAATGCTAAAGGTTATCAAAACGCTTGCTTCCTCTTTTCCGATCACAATCAAGGCGACTTTTTTGGGAGCACATGCATTTCCTACAGATTTTAAAGACAATCCGGATGATTATGTCGATCTCATCTGTAAAAAAATGATTCCAGAAGTTGCCGCAGATCATCTGGCTGATTTTATAGATGTTTTTTGTGAATTAGGTTATTTTAATGTCAAGCAGACTGAAAAAATCCTGAAAACTGGAAAAAAGTTTGGTCTCATCCCTAAAATCCATGTGAATCAGTTTAACAGTATTGGAGGAGTGCAAATCGGGGTAAAAAATAAGGCCTTGAGTGTTGATCATTTAGAAATCATGAAGCAGGAAGACATTGACGTTTTAAAAAAGACCGAAGTGATGCCGGTTGCTTTACCTTCATGTTCATATTTTCTCAGTATACCTTATACTCCTGCAAGGAAAATGATAGATGAAGGTCTGCCCATTGCCTTGGCGACTGATTTCAATCCTGGATCTACTCCCAGCGGCAACATGAATTTTGTGGTATCCACAGCCTGTATCAAAATGAAAATGACTCCTGAAGAGGCCATCAATGCCGCTACTATTAATGGTGCTTATGCCATGGGAATCAGTTCATCTCACGGTAGTATCACGAAAGGTAAATATGCTAACTTTATCATTACCAAAGACATTCCTTCCTATCATTTTATTCCCTATGCCTTTGGAAGCAATTTGATAGAAAGAGTTATGATCAAAGGCGCTTTTTTATAAAAATTTAAGAATGTGAAAGAGTGATTGATAATACACCCTAAATTTTTTAAACAATTCGATAATGCAACAGCTCATAAAAGCACTCATCGATCAAATGGTGCAAATCCATCATGGAAATGGCTGGATCGGTTCAAATTTTGAAAAAAAAGTAAATGGGCTATCTGCCGCTGAATTCTTTTATAAGACCCAAGGCATGCACAGCATCGCAGAAATCATCTCACATCTAACAACCTGGCGGCTGGAAACTATCCTAAAAATCAAAACAGGCAAGGGAAGTATTACAGATCAGGATGCAAGCAATTGGAAGAGCCATCAGGAACTACAAGAACTGGGTAAGGATAAAATTCTTCAGAAATATAATGAAAGCCTCTCGAAACTTCTTGATCTACTCAAGCAACAAAATGATGCTTTTCTAAATGAGCTATATTTTGATACTGATTTTAAAGGTAATTATCCATATACCTTTCTCATACAAGGCATGCTGCATCATGATCTCTATCACTTGGGGCAAATAGGGTTGCTCATCAAGTGTATGCAATCAAATTCAAATAAATAAAAATTTGGTTCCTCAAATCAACCAAGACTTCCGGATTCCTGAGATTGGTTTAATATATTTCTTTGTAAATTTGCAAACTTAAAGCGATAAAAATATGTCGGAGAATTCAGTGATTGTTCCTAGAACTAAAAAACCAGACTGGCTTAGGGTGAAACTTCCTGTGGGGAAAAAGTATAAAGACCTGAGAAATTTGGTGGATAAATATAATTTGAACACTATTTGTACGAGTGGAAGTTGTCCTAATATGGGTGAATGTTGGGGAGAGGGAACTGCTACCTTTATGATACTTGGTAATATTTGCACCCGCTCATGCGGATTCTGCGGAGTTAAAACAGGAAAACCCGAAACCGTTGAATGGGATGAACCGGAAAAGGTAGCGCGTTCGATACATTTAATGAAAATAAAGCACGCCGTAGTCACTTCTGTAGATAGAGATGATTTGAAAGACGGAGGGTCGATTATTTGGGCAGAAACCGTTGAAGCCATCAGAAGAACAAATCCAAATACAACTCTGGAAACATTGATACCTGATTTCAGAGGAATCAAAAAAAATATTGATCGAATTATTGAAGTGGCACCCGAGGTCATTTCTCACAATCTTGAAACGGTTAGACGCCTGACAAGAGAAGTTAGAATTCAGGCTCAATATGACCGAAGTCTGGAAGTACTGACCTACCTTAAAGATTCAGGACAGCAAAGAACTAAATCAGGAATCATGCTTGGTCTAGGAGAAAAAGAGGAAGAGGTAATAGAGACCCTTCATGATCTGCATAAAGCAAAGGTTGATATTGTAACTATTGGTCAATATCTACAGCCTAGCAAGCAGCATCTTCCTGTACATGAGTTTATCACTCCCGCTCAATTTGAGAAATACAAAGAAATTGGACTTGAACTAGGTTTTAAATATGTTGAAAGTGGTGCCTTGGTGCGATCCTCTTATAGGGCAGAAAAGCATTTAGTATAGAAAATTAACGAAATTAACATTTTATTAACTGGTTTTTGAAAATTTGGTACAGATTTTGATATATAGGTAATGAAGCAGAATTCCCCATTAATTTTGACTTCGTATGATTAATTTTGAGTTAGTAAGCTAAAAGCACCTCCATAAAGGGGTGCTTTTAAGTTATGGGTATCCCATATTTACTTAAAATCAAGTTTAATTTTTATGACAATTGTGAATTATTGAAAAAATCCTTTCAAAAATCTTTACTTAGGTTTTAATTTGATAAAAAACCCATTTCTTAATAAAATTTTAACATTATTAATCGATTTTGGCATAAGATTTGCACTTATTATTCCGAAGCAAAATTCCCCACTAATTTTGTTTTCATTATGATTAATTTTGAGTTAGTAAGCTAAAAGCACCTTTATACTGAGGTGCTTTTTTCATGTGAACACCTCACTCTATCATATTTTCCTCATTTTCTTTTAAGCAATTTATGACTCAAATAACATGCGTATTCACAATAAAAAAAGGAAAAATTAACTAAATTGTCAATTTAATTGGCAATTTGTTTGTCAATAAATTAATAATTTCGTAATTTCGAAACAGACAAAATTCCTCACAAAATTTTGTTCTTCATTAATGATTAATTTTGAGTTAGTAAGCTAAAGCACTTCTGTAACCGGAAGTGCTTTATTACTTTTTAGCCTTATAATCTTCCGATAAATTCTTCAACAAGTTTACTGATCATATTTTCAGATGATTTGGCCGCTATCTGGACAGCCTCGTGAGAAACTTCTTCAATTTTTCCTTCAATGCCAAGGTCAGTGATCACTGATAACCCAAAACATTCCATACCCATATGTTTGGCCACGATTACCTCAGGTACAGTACTCATACCCACTGCATCTGCTCCCATGAGTTTCACCATACGGTACTCTGCCGGTGTTTCAAAAGTGGGTCCTTGTAAGGCGAGATACACACCTTCCTTTACATTTATTTTATTCTCAATAGCAATAGATTTCATCAATCTGATCATTTTCAAGCTATAAGGCTGATGCATATCGACAAAGCGAGGGCCAAATCTTTCTTCATTTTCACCGCGCAAGGGGTGTTCCGGCATCATATTGATATGATCGGTAATAATCATGACGTCGCCCACTTTGAATTCTGGATTAACTCCTCCACAAGCATTAGACACCATTAATTTCTCTATTCCAAGTAACTTCATTACACGAATAGGAAAGGTGACTTCAGTCATTTCCCAGCCTTCATAATAGTGGAACCGGCCTTGCATGGCGACCACTTTCTTACCCGATAACTCCCCATAAATTAAAGTACCTGAATGCCCCGAGACAGTACTTACGGGGAAGTTTGGGATGTCATGGTATGGGATTTTCTTCTCTATATTGATCATTTTCACGATACCTCCAAGACCTGTTCCTAATACAATGCCAATTTCAGGTTTGTCTAAACCTATATCCATTAAAAACCTGGCGGTCTCTTTAATTTTTTCGTACATAATTTTGAATTATTTCATTAAACTTATTTTCCCCTTCCAACATATTTGTTTTGATGGGCAAATAATAGATGGGAAGTGTGGTATTGAGAAAATTTCTAACAAAGTCCTTTTCTGTTGTAAGAATTAGTTTGTTTTTGTCTTTTATAGAATCAAACCTGGATGCAATTCGCCTTTGATCTTTATCACCAATAAACTGGTGATCAGCAAATTTTATATGTTCAACATCTAATTTATTTTTTTGAAGAAACGCTAATAAAGGTTTTGGATTTGCAATTCCAGTAACCAGTAGTATTTTCCATTGTTCTAATTCATTTAGCTGAATCGTATGATCATTAGCATATATTTGGTCGTCATAAGCAATTGAACTGAAGAAAACTTCCTGATGTTTTTTAGGAGCAATTTTTTTTATGATTTCCAAACGCTCTATTTTACTCAAAGTTTGAGGACATTTGCTCACCACGATCAAATCGGCCCTATCTGCACCTTTTTTACGCTCTCTTAAATCACCTGTAGGTAATAGAAAATCATCCACATACAAATTGTCGAAAGCTGTCAAAAGTATATATAAGCCTGCTTTAACATGCCTATGCTGAAAAGCATCATCCAGTAATACAAGTTCAAGGTCAGGCTTTAGTTCTCTCAACGTTTCAATTCCTCTCACCCTTTTTTCATCAACTGCTATATCCAAATTCTTAAACTTTCGATAAAATTGGTAAGGTTCATCTCCCAGTTCCAAGGCAGAACAATCAGGTTCAGCCAAAAAGAATCCTTTTGTTTTCCTTCCATATCCCCGGCTTAAGACTGCTGTATGATAAGATTCAAGAAAAAGTCGAATCAGGTACTCTATCATTGGAGATTTACCTGTCCCTCCAACATTAAGATTCCCCACCGCTATTATAGGTATATCAAAAGACTTTGAACTTAAAAATCCAATAGTAAAGGCTTTATTCCTAATACTAATGACGAGTCCATATAAAAGGGAAATGGGGTACAATATTTTTCGAAACAAATTCACCAATACAAAATACAAAAATCCTTACGGATTATCTAAAAAGAAACATAATCAACTACTTCCAGCCCGTAACCTATCATCCCTACCCGTTTGCCAGAATACTTACTGTTAGAAATTAACTTGATCTTATTGATATTTAGATCATGAAGAATTTGAGCTCCTATTCCAAAATCCTTTTCATCCATTTTCAGCAAAGGCTCGGGACCATCCTTTCCCATCTCTCTGTTTTTTAGATGTTTCAATCTGTTGATCAGATCGAAAGAGGGATATTCCTGATTGATAAATACGACGGCGCCTTTACCCTCCATATTTATAATGTCAAACATTTTGGCTAGTTTATCGTCAGGGTTGTTCATTAGTGTCCCCACAATATCATTATTGATCAAGGTTGAATTCACCCTTACAAGCACCTCTTCACCAATTTCCCAACTTCCCTTGGTAAGCGCCAGATGTATCTGCCCATTGGTTGTTTGCTTATAGGCTCTTAGACAATACTTTCCAAACCTTGTATCTACACTAAAATCTTCAATTTTATCAATTAAGGAATCATGGTTCATTCTGTATGCCACAAGATCTTCTATAGATACAATCTTAAGGTCATATTTTTTAGCCACTTTTATCAATTGAGGTAAGCGTGCCATAGTTCCATCCTCATTAAGGATCTCCACCAAGAGTCCTGCAGGTTGAAGACCAGCCAATCTGGCCAAATCAATCGCAGCTTCTGTATGCCCGGTTCTTCTTAAAACACCTCCTTCTTTTGCTCTTAATGGGAAAATATGTCCCGGTCTTCCAAGATCCTCTGCTTTTGTATCTTTCAAGGTCAGTGCTTTCACTGTTTTCGCCCGATCATGTGCAGAAATTCCAGTTGTACAACCATGGCCGATCAAATCAACAGACACCGTAAATTGGGTGTTGTGCAATACCGTATTTTTACCCACCATCAATTCAAGATCCAGTTCTTCACATCTTGTTTCTGTTAAAGGTGCACAGATTAATCCCCGTCCATTAGTAGCCATAAAATTGATCATTTCGGTCGTCACCATTTCAGCAGCAGCTACGAAATCACCTTCATTTTCTCTACTCTCATCATCCACAACAATGATCATTTTACCAGCTCTAATGTCTTCAATGGCTTCCTCTATGGTATTAAGTTTAATAACAGACTTCGTTTTATTCTCCATAAATCCCGAATTATTTTTTTTCTAATTTAAATATTTTATTAAAGAAATTAACCATAGGCTGCAAAAATGCATCCAAATTGAAAAGACCTTTATCCTTGGTTGCCCTGATCATCAATAACACCCCAAATGGCACTAATATAAAAGTAGCTAACCATCCTCCAATAAATGGAGACACTGTATTTGACTCCGCCATATTCTTTCCAAATGTTGAAATAAAGAAATAGATCACAAAAATGGAAATCGCGATAATCATCGGAAATCCAAAACCACCCTTTCTAATAATCGATCCCAGGGGCGTACCTACAAAGAATAACACCAGACATGCAATGGAGAATGCTATTCGTTTGTGAAACTCGACATTATATCCATTAAGAATTTTTCGTTTGTCTTTTAAAGTTTCTTTAAAACTTTTCAAATTCTCCAGATTCCCCTGTACAGCAATTAGCGCATTTTGAGCAACAAGTTTTTTATTTTTTTCATTAAAATTCTCAATGAGCTCAGGTTTTATAGGCTCACCTCCCACCGTATCAATCATCAGCATGTTCCCCTTTAAAGTCTTATAGACACGATTTGCCCTATTATTGACAAATTCATGATAGGGAGTTTGCAGGGAGTCTATAAAAAAATCTAACTGGTTCAGACTAAGCATCTCTTTACCCGTTTTATACTTCACATCATCCGGATCAAAATCTCCAATACTCGAAACATCAATATTAACCTCATACTTATCAAAACGTGCCTTGGTAAAAGGAGCCTTTGCCCTTGATTCAACTGTAGTCCTATTCGCAATCATGTCTTCAGCATAATAACCATCTTCCAAAATAAGTGTCAAGTAACGACTACCCTCCTCAGAGACGATCTCCCCTTTTTTAGCAGTGATTACCTTATTATTTACTGTATTTGACCTCAGGTCATAGATAAGTACATTCTTTAGAAAATTCTCATTTTCACCATACTTTTCTTCAAATTTGATACTATAATCTGGAATCTCTGTATTAAAAGTTCCAGGGACCAGCGCTAAGCCAGGCTCTTTCATTTTCATATTATAAATGAGGTTCTTTGATTTTAAAGAGGCATAGGGAAAGACATAATTGAGAAATAAGAAATTCGAAAAACTAAGCACCAACATTAATATAACCAAAGGTCTTATAAACCTTTGCAGTGATATTCCTGCTGATTTAACTGCGGCAAATTCATAATTCTCTGCCATATTTCCGAGTGCCATGATGGATGACAACAAGATGGCTATGGGCAATGCTGTTGGAACCATCATCAGCGCCATATACCCCAAAAATTTGAGTATAATCAGCAAACTAATACCCTTTCCCGCAATTTTATCAAATTGTAACCATAAGGCCTGCATGATTAAAACAAACAGAATGATAAAAAAAGTTGCTAAAAAGGGTGCAAGAAAACTCTTAAGTAAATATCTGTTTAAGATTTTCATACAGCACAATTCATTACTTGATGATCAATTTAATTGTTGATCATGTAATCCAATTCTTCATATTTTTTTTGGTCAAAAGAAAAAACAGATCCGTTGATTTCTTGATTGGTTTTGATATTTTTTGCAGTCAAAATCGTACGTGTTTCGTTGACACCAATCTCAATAACCTGATAAATATGATTTGTTTTTGTATCAATTCCTACTAGTATATGACTAATTTCGGAATTTGTGTCAATGGGTGTTAGCTTTACAAACTGTATCTTTTTACCATTTACCTGCTTCAATTCATCCATTGTATAGGTATAGCCAGACTCATAAAAAGAGTAAAATTTTGATGGAGTAAAAGCATTCTCTTCATCAACATCCGCATCAGAAATATTGACTTCCTCATTCTCAGGGATGATCGTATAGGTCTTTGAACCATCAAAAATCTGTGTAGATCCAAACAAGTTCACCACATACTTATCTCCTTCAAGCATTACGTCGCCTGACATTTCCTGTTTTACATCTTCTGCCTTATTATCGAGAACATAGTCAAAATCCATAGATAAATTGCTATAGGCGCTCATCGTATTAGAAGCCTTGTCTAAAATGGATTTTGCTGCCCCGTCATTTTGAGCCAGAGCTTGATTTGACCAAAATACAGTCAATAGTAGCCCCATCCATATCCCTAATCTTAATCTACATTTGTTCATCATCTAATAATTGTTGGAGGGAAGCCATATCGGTAACAAGTACTTGTCTTGCCTTACTTCCTTCAAAATGGCCAACTATGTTGGCCGCTTCGAGCTGATCAATAATCCTCCCCGCTCTGTTATACCCTAATTTTAATTTTCTTTGCAATAGTGATGCAGATCCCTGTTGTGCGATCACTACAAGTTTAGCCGCTTCTTCAAACAATTTATCTCTGCTCTCTATATCTATGTCAATACTTGTGCCATTTTCTTCACCAACATATTCCGGTAAATTATATGCAGTGGCATAAGCCCTTTGAGAACCTATAAAATCTGTTAAATTCTCCACTTCAGGTGTATCAATAAATGCACATTGTAAACGTGTTAATTCATTTCCCGTTGAAATAAGCATATCTCCCTTTCCGATGAGTTGATCAGCACCTTGGGAATCAAGTATCGTTCTCGAATCTATTTTTGATGTCACACGAAAGGCTACCCTTACAGGAAAATTTGCTTTGATAATACCCGTGATAACGTTAACAGATGGTCTTTGGGTAGCTACGATCAAGTGTATCCCTATGGCTCTGGCCAACTGAGCTAATCGTGCAATGGGTGCTTCTATCTCTTTACCTGCCGTCATGATAAGGTCAGCAAATTCATCTATCACCAATACGATATATGGTAGAAATTTATGTCCGTTTTCAGGATTGAGTTTGCGTGCAATAAATTTGGTATTGTATTCTTTAATATTTCTTACATAGGCATTTTTGAGCAGATCATAACGATTATCCATTTCTATGCACAGCGAATTAAGGGTATTGATCACCACCTTGGTATCTGTAATAATCGCCTCTTCAGTATCTGGTAATTTGGCTAAATAATGTCTTTCTATTTTATTGAACAAGGTTAGCTCAACCTTTTTCGGATCTACCAATACGAATTTTACTTCAGCCGGATGTTTTTTATATAACAAGGAAGCCAGTACAGCATTAAGCCCAACAGATTTCCCTTGACCAGTTGCTCCGGCCATCAGTAAATGTGGCATTTTGGCCAGGTCAACGACAAATGTTTCATTTGAAATGGTCTTACCAAGTGCAATAGGTAGGTCCATTTTTGTATTCTGAAACTTTTGAGATGACAATACTGATTTCATTGAAACAATGGAAGGCTTCTTATTTGGCACTTCGATTCCTATAGTTCCCTTACCTGGTATAGGCGCTATAATCCTAATCCCTAAAGCCGATAAAGACAAGGCGATATCGTCTTCCAGGTTTTTTATCTTCGAAATTCTTACTCCCGCGTCAGGAACGATCTCATATAATGTAACTGTAGGTCCTATCGTAGCCTTTATACTGGCAATACTTATTTTATAGTTATTAAGTGTCTCAACGATCCTGTTTTTGTTATTCTCTAATTCCTGCTTGTTGATATGTATATTTTCATTTGAATAGTCTTTGAGCAGATTTAGTTCAGGGAATTTATAATTAGACAGTTCCAGTTTTGGATCGAATTCACCAAAGTCTTTCACGGCAGTATTGGCAAGATTTTTTTCTATCTGCTCTTCCACTACGGGACCCTCTACAACGATTTCTATATCTTCTTCTTCATTAGATTTAACTTCTGATGACTTTTTTGTTTCCATTTGTTCCTCATCAGTTATGGTTACCTTGGGTTCAAGAACTACAGTTTCCTTCTCAATCGGTTCGGTACTCAGTGTCTCAAATGAATCTAACTCCAACTCAAGATCATTCTCTAAACTGTCATAAGTTGTTTCTGCAATAAAACCATCTGGGGTAATATCCTCCTCAACAATCAGATCTTTTTTAACTCTGGGTTTAGGCTTCGGCATCCATGATTTAATCTTAGCCGGAGTTATTTTAAAGCTTGCAATCAGAAAAACAAATAAGGAAATCAACAGAATTAGCAATACTCCTATTCCTCCTGCATAAATTTGAAGAAATTCATTGATTTCATACCCTACTTTACCACCCATCAAAGGATATTCTGGTCTTATATATGCCAAGCCTAAAGAAAGCCAAATCATTGTCAATAGACCATTGAACCAAGATTTGAACAATTGTTTAACGGGAATGTTTAGTATAATATAGAGTCCTGAAAAAAATAATAAGATGGGAAAGATAAAGGTAGCTACTCCAAAACCATCAAAGACAAAAAAATTACTCAAATTGGCCCCTAATTTTCCTAACAAATTATTAGCACTGAGAGATTTATCTGAAAAACTATCTAAAATACTTTGATCCTCTTTCCAATGTTGTAAAAATGAATAGAAAGAAATGAGAAGGAAAATCGCTGAAGAAAAGACCAATACCCCAAAAACCAAATGTGTTTGCTGGCTTTTAAAAAAGCTCACAATCTTCAACGGTTTTTTTACCTTTTTCTTAGTTCTGGAAGTTGTTTTTTTCCCTTTAGACATAGGCCACAAAAATACATAAATAATTTAGCTTACAAACCTACGTATTCAAATCGAAATTAAATGAAAACTAAAGAAATTTAGGCAAGTAAATAATCAGGCCAATGATCACAGCTGTGATCGCTGCAAAGCTAACGGCTCCAGCTGCAATATCTTTGATAAAACCTATCTTTTTGTGATGGTCGGGATGAACAAAATCACAAAGTTTCTCAATACAAGTATTTAAAGATTCCGCTACCAGAACGAGTCCGATAGCGAGAATCTGAAATATCCATTCATTTTTTGAAATATGTAACCACCAGCCAATGAAGGTCATCAGGATAGCAATGGTCAATTGAACCATAAT
Source organism: uncultured Flavobacteriaceae bacterium (assembly GCA_964586115.1). GTDB lineage: Bacteria > Bacteroidota > Bacteroidia > Flavobacteriales > Flavobacteriaceae > Lutimonas. The sequence continues at coordinate 43,294 of CAZPHF010000011.1, forward strand.
ACTGTGTTCGGTAGTGATCAAAAGCCAAACACCTTTTAAAGCGAATCTAAAACTTTTGATCCTCCCCTTTACAAAGCCATTTTCCTGATGATTCATCGATGTTTTTTACATATATAATGTTGAAACGGGCCTGAAAGTTTATTTCAATGCTTCTAGTGCGGCCTCGTAGTTAGGTTCTTGAACGATCTCTGGCACTTGCTCAGTGTATTTAACCATACCATTTTCATCTACTACCACCACGGCTCGGGATAGCAATCCTTTCATCGGACCTGTTTTTATGGTTACTCCATATCTGCGTCCAAATTTTCCACTTGCAAAGTCAGACAATGTGATTGCATTTTCTATCCCTTCAGCAGCACAAAACCGCGAATGAGCAAAAGGCAAATCTTTTGAAATGTTTATGACTACAGTATTCTCATTGTTAGCAACAGTTTCGTTAAACTTACGCAACGATGCTGCACATATACCTGTATCAATACTGGGAAAGATATTGAGTAAAACTTTTTTCCCTTTAAAATCTTTTAGGCGTGCCTTCGAAAGATCAGTTTTAACCAATTTAAATTTAGGAGCCTTTTTACCTACTTTTGGCAACTTACCTCCAGTTTTAATCTGAGTTCCTTTAAGCGCTATTTTTGTCATAATCTGTTTATTTTAAATTCTAAACCAAAGTTACATAAAATAAAAAACTCCCTAAACAATTAGGGAGTTTTTGTATAAAATTAACTTAAGGAATGACTACTGATCTATTGAGCCTAAAACCCTTTTCATAAAACTGTTAAGCGCTTCCTTTTTTGGGGTACCTTTTTTCACTTCGGTTTGAACTTCAAGCGCACCATACATATTTGAAATCAACTCTCCTATAACATCTAATTCCTCATCTTTTAGAGAACTGACCTCTGTAAGGTCTTCCAAAACTTCAATGGCTTCCACCAAATAATCTTCATCATTATTTTCTATAAAAGTGCTCAAATGTTTGATCACAGGTAATTTCATAATAGTCTATTTTGGATTAATTACTTAAACGATTTCATTGACCAGATCCTTCAATACCTCAAACTTATTGGTTTGTGTCTGATTGACCTTTTCACCATTTACAAAAGTTGCAAAAGTAGGCAAGTTATCAACTAGCGCCAACTTTCTTGATTCAGGGAATTTCTCAGCATCTACCAAAACAAATTCCATGCCTTCATTTTCACCAGACAGTTTTTTGAATTTTGGTTTCATAATTCTACAATTACCACACCAGGTCGCCATATATTGTACAACTACTTTTGGATTATTGGCAATTACTTCACTCAAACTGTCACTATTCAATTCTGTTATCATAAGCTTTTGTTTAAAAGGTCCTTCGTCTAAAAAAATTAATTAATGAGCACTTAAATAAGAAGCAACACCATCTCTGTTAGCTTGCATTGCGTCTTTACCTTCTTCCCAATTTGCCGGACATACTTCGCCCTTTTCCTGAACGTGTGTATAAGCGTCAATCAAACGCAAATATTCACCAACATTTCTTCCTAAAGGCATATCATTAACACTTTCATGGAAAATCTTACCTTCTTCGTCTATCAAATAAGTAGCTCTGTAGGTTACATAAGATCCTTCTATCATCACGTTACCTGTTTCTTCATCAAAACTTTCAGAAACAATGTCTAAAATTCCCAATTGAGATGAAAGGTTTCTGTTTGTATCTGCCAATAAAGGAAAAGTAACACCTTCAATACCTCCATTATCTTTAGAGGTATTCAACCATGCAAAATGAACCTCTGCTGTATCTACTGAAGCTCCAATTACAATAGTATTTCTCTTTTCAAACTCTCCCAGTGCATCCTGAAACGCTCTGATTTCTGTTGGACAAACGAAAGTAAAATCTTTTGGATACCAGAAAAGAAGGACTTTTTTACCATGTTTTACTGCTTCGTCATATACATTGATCTTAAATGTATCACCCATTTCATTCATTGCATCTACATCAAAATTTGGAAATTTTTTTCCTACTAAAGCCATAATTTATTCTTTTTTTAATGATTAATTATATTCTGATTTTTCTGACTGCAAAAATACGTTAAAATCGATCTTTTCACACGCGTTTTCATCTCTAAATTTTATAACAAAATAGATTTTATTTATCGAATGAAAATAGTCATCAGATTTAAATTCATAAACTCCTTTTTACCACTTACAAAGATAGTATAGCTCTAACTATTTTTCGAGTTTACGGCCTGTTAATTAAGCGTTCCATTTGTAACTTTCATCACATAAATAAGGTGGTACATTTAAGATCAATTGAAGTATGAAACCAGTAAAAATACATTCCTCTGATCGGAAGATTTTTTCAAAAAAAAAAGCACTTAAAAAGTGCTTTTTTTTGATATTGTTTATTCTCTATAAATGAATCACCTCATCATAGGCATCGGCCACAGCCTCCATTACCGCCTCACTCATTGTAGGGTGTGGATGTATCGTCTTCAACACTTCGTGCCCGGTAGTTTCCAATTTTCTTCCAAGAACTGCCTCTGCGATCATATCCGTAACTCCGGCTCCAATCATGTGACAACCCAACCATTCACCATATTTGGCGTCAAAGATAACCTTGACAAAACCTTCCTTGGCACCGGCTGCAGAAGCTTTTCCAGAAGCTGAAAACGGGAATTTACCTACTTTGATATCAAACCCTTTTTCCTTAGCCTGTTTTTCGGTCAATCCGACGCTTGCAATCTCAGGGCTTGCATAAGTACATCCGGGAATATTTCCATAATCTATAGGTTCTGGATTTAAGCCTGCGATCTTTTCAACACAGGTAATTCCTTCAGCTGAAGCTACATGAGCCAATGCAGGACCAGGCACTACATCTCCAATAGCGTAATAACCTGGTAGGTTTGTTTGATAAAAATCATTCACAAGTATCTTGTCTTTGTCTGTTACAATACCCACTTCTTCTAAACCAATATTTTCGATATTCGATTTGATACCTACCGCAGACAGCACAATATCCGCTTCCAGACTTACTTCTCCTTTTTTAGTAGAAACGGTGGCTACAACTCCCTTACCGGAAGTATCCGCTTTAGTTACACTTGAATTTACCATAACCTTAATTCCTGACTTTTTCAAAGACCTTTCAAATTGCTTAGAGACTTCTTCATCTTCCAAAGGCACCACATTGGGCAGGAATTCAACTATCGTCACTTCTGTTCCCATAGAATTATAGAAATAAGCAAATTCAACCCCAATAGCTCCGGAACCGATGATGATCATTTTTTTGGGCTGTTTGGGCAAAACCATAGCTTGTCTGTAACCTATCACCTTTTTTTTGTCAATCGGAAGAAATGGTAATTCACGAGATCTTGCACCTGTAGCAATGATTACATGATCTGCACTGTATTCGGTTACGACATCTTTGTCATCAGTAACATCAACTTTTTTACCATTTTTTATTTTTCCAAATCCTGTAATGATATCTATCTTGTTCTTTTTCATCAAGAATTGAACACCTTTGCTCATTCCCTCAGCTACACCACGACTTCTTTTAATTACTGCCGGAAAATCCTTATCAATCTCCTTGGCCTTAAGACCATAGCTATCTACATGCTTCAAATATTCATATACCTGAGCGCTTTTTAAAAGGGCCTTTGTTGGTATACATCCCCAATTCAAGCAAACACCGCCTAATTCGGCCTTTTCAACAACAGCTACTTTAAATCCTAATTGAGAAGCCCTGATGGCAGTTACATATCCTCCAGGTCCACTTCCAACAACAATAATATCGTATTTCATATGTTCAAAAAATTTTGTTTTTATCTCCGGATCGACCTGATAACCGTTCATGTCGATTTTCGGAATGCAAATTTAATCAAATTTTATGGCTTTTACAGGACTAATTTTACTTACAATAAAAGAAGGAACAATTAGCATCAGCACACACAGCAGCAAGGTTCCTAAATTGATCCATATTAAAGCCGGAATACTCAGATATACCGGAGCCTGATTGACATAGTAAGTTTCAGGATTAAGTTTAATCACAGCAAAGTATTTCTGAATAAGCAAAAGACCAATTCCTATCAGGTTGCCCCAAAGCAATCCCTTACCTATCAAAAAGGCGGCATTATATAAAAATATCTTTCGAATACTCCAGTTATTATTTCCCAAAGCCTTTAAAATACCTATCATTTGAGTTCTTTCAAGTATTAAGACTAGTAAGGCAGTGATCATATTGATCCCTGCAATAAGAATCATTATAGCAATGATCACAATGATATTTGTGTCAAAAAGTGATAGCCACTCAAAAATAGCTGGAAATTTCTCGGCAATGGTATAGGCATTCAATGAAGGATCTATTTCCTCATATACTTCGAATCCTGTTTCTCTAAGTTTATCAAAATCATGAATGAATACTTCAAAACCACCTACCTGATCCTCATTCCATTTATTGATCCTTTGTATATGTTTCAAGTCTCCGATCATAAAAGCCTCATCAAATTCCTCAAAACCAGAGTTAAAAACCCCACAAATGTTGAATTTTCTTGAATTTGGCGCCTTATTAGGATCATTCTTTACAAAGAAGATATGAAACTCATCGCCAACCTTAAGTCTTAATCTAGCTGCAGTTTTCGCCGAAACAAGTACTTCATTGGATATGTCAGTGCCGATTTCCGGCAATTTTCCAGCTGAGAGGTATTCCTTAAAAAAGGACCAGTCATAATCTTTATCAACCCCTTTTAAAATGATGCCTTCAAATTCGTCCGGAGTCCTTATAATTCCAGCCTTTGTGGCAAAAACCTGAACTTTTTTTACATTGGCCACAGTTGTAAAATCAGGATAAAAATGCTGCTTCTTTGAAACCGGAGTGACAGTTACTCTCGAATTATTACTGTCATAATTGATGATTTGAATGTCTCCGTTGAAACCTGAAATTTTTTCCTTGATCTTTTTTTGGAGTCCCACTCCTGTGGCAACTGAAAAAAGCATCACGACAATTCCAATCGCAATAGCAAGAATAGAGATTTTTATTATAGGCGACGAAACACTATTTTTGTGTTGCTTTGAAGCAATAATACGTTTGGCTATAAATAACTCGTAATTCAACTGAAATGAAAAGATTGATTCGGTCCAAAAAT
>CAZPHF010000012.1:0-44933 GCA_964586115.1 uncultured Flavobacteriaceae bacterium
TATAGATTTCGCTATTTTTGTGAAAATTTACTAATTATGGCGTACGAAAAACAAGGTGTTTATTTACCGGAATTTGAGCATGACAATTGTGGAGCTGGTTTTATTTGCAGTCTTAATGGAGAAAAAACTAACAGCATTATTCATGATGCTCTTGAAATACTCATAAAACTTGAGCACAGAGGAGCTGTAAGTGCTGACGGAAAGACTGGTGACGGAGCCGGAATACTCATTGAGATTCCTCATAAATTCTTTCAAAAAGCATGTGATTTCAAACTTCCTGAGCAAAGGGAATATGCGGTAGGAATGATCTTTTTACCAAAAGGGATCAATCAGTATACCTATTGTATCGATGCCCTGGAAACAGAAATCAAAAACCAAGGACTGGAAGTATTAGGCTGGAGAGAAGTGCCTGTGAACCCTGAACATCTTGGCCGAATTGCTGAGTCTACGGAACCTTATATAAAGCAAGTGTTCGTTGGTAAAAATGGACAGGAACTGGATGCATTGGCCTTTAACGCCAAGGTATATGCTGCCAGAAAAATTGCAGAACACAAGATCAACTCCTCTAAGTTAAAACATGCGAATCAGTTTTACATCCCCAGTTTTTCGACTACAACGCTTATCTACAAAGGATTATTGATTCCTGAGGATATTAGGAATTACTATTCAGATTTATCTGATCATGACCTCGTAACGAGGCTCGCTTTAGTACACCAACGTTTTTCAACCAATACAGCGCCTTCATGGGATCTTGCTCAACCATTCAGGTTTATGTGTCATAATGGAGAGATCAATACCTTAAGAGGTAATATAAGCCGAATGAGAGCGAGAGAGGAGCTGATGAAGAGTGATCTTTTTGGAGATGAGATCAAGAAACTTTATCCAATTATACTGGAAAAGAAATCCGATTCAGCCTCTATGGATATGGCAGTGGAATTATTATTGATGACAGGTCGTTCTTTACCTGAAGTTATGATGATGATGGTTCCGGAAGCATGGGAAAAAGATACTACCATGCCTGATGAGAAAAAGGCATTTTATGAATACAACTCCTGTATCATGGAACCTTGGGATGGGCCTGCTTCAGTCCCTTTTACTGATGGGAATTATATTGGTGCCCTGCTTGATCGAAATGGTTTAAGACCATCGCGCTTTACGGTAACCAAAGGAGGTTATGTGATTATGTCATCAGAGATTGGTGTATTAGACATCAAACCAGAAGATGTGGTAAGACATGGTAGACTCGAACCTGGAAAAATATTCCTTGTTGATATGAACGCAGGAAAGATAATTGAAGATGAAGAAGTTAAAAATGAGGTAACCAAAAAGCACCCATACAGACAATGGCTTAATGAAAACCTCCTGCATTTGGCAGAAGTCCCTTATACGGGAAATAAATGCCCTATCGAACTTACCCCATATAAAACAAGACAGCGCATGTTTGGGTATACGATGGAAGACATTGATACCGTCATTACACCGATGTGCAAGAGTGGGAAGGAAACATTAGGATCTATGGGAACTGACACCCCTCTTGCTATTCTTTCAGACAAACATCAGTTATTGTACAATTACTTTAAACAGTTATTTGCCCAGGTGACCAACCCGCCACTAGATGGAATTAGAGAAGAAATCATTACAGATATCAGTCTTGCAGTGGGTGAGGATAGAAATATTTTTACAACATCTTCAGATCATTGCAAGAAATTAAAGATTCAAAATCCTGTCATTTCTAATAATGATTTGGATAAAATTAAAAATATTGATCACCCTGATTATAAGGCATATGAAATTCCCATGCTGTATGACATCAAACGTGGTCTGAATGCCCTTGAAAAGGCACTTGAACTAATCGTTGAAAAAGCTTGCAAAGCTGTAGCTGAAGGATACAATATTATCATTCTGACTGATCGAGGAGCGGATAAGGTTAATGGTCCTATCCCCGCACTTTTAGCTTGTTCTTTTCTGCATCATTCCTTGAATGATGCTAAGAAACGTTCAAAATTCGGCATCATTATAGAATCTGCAGAACCGCGTGAACCGCATCATTTTGCAACGCTTTTCGGATATGGCGCCAGTGCGATTAACCCTTATATGGTCAACGAGATCATCCGTGAAAAAGTAAATTCGGGATCTATATCAGGTATTGACGCTGAAGAGGCCGTACAGAATTTCAATAAGGCTATTGGAAAAGGAATTCTCAAGATCATGAATAAGATTGGAATTTCAACTCTTCATTCTTACAGGGCTTCTCAGATTTTTGAGATTTTAGGCCTGAATACAAAATTCACCAATAAATACTTCCCAAATACACCTTCAAGAATTGAAGGAATTGGATTGTATGAGATAGAAAGAGAAATTTCAAAACGACATAAAAATGCCTTTTTCAACGATAAGATTGACAAAAATCTAAAATTAGATATCGGAGGAGACTACAGATGGAGAAGGAATGGGGAAAGACATATGTTTAACCCTACCACGGTGTCAAAATTACAGCAGGCAGTTCGATCTAACAATACTGAGAGTTATGCAGAGTATGCACAAATGATCAACGAGCAAAGTGAAAATCTGATGACGCTCAGAGGATTGTTCGAATTTAAAAACCTTGATCCGATTCCATTGGAAGAAGTGGAACCATGGACAGAAATTGTGAAGCGATTCAAAACGGGAGCCATGTCATATGGGTCTATCAGTCAAGAAGCTCATGAAAACCTGGCTATTGCAATGAATCGAATTGGTGGAAAGAGCAATTCTGGTGAAGGTGGTGAAGACTTGAGGAGATTTAGAAAAGATTTGAACGGAGATAGCCGAAACAGCGCGATCAAACAGGTTGCCTCTGGTAGGTTCGGAGTATCAAGTAACTACCTGACCAACGCCCAGGAAATACAAATAAAAATGGCTCAGGGAGCCAAACCTGGAGAAGGAGGACAATTACCCGGGGAAAAGGTCTTTCCATGGATTGCAGAAGTGAGAAATTCAACTCCTTATGTTGGGTTGATCTCTCCTCCACCACATCATGACATCTATTCAATTGAAGATTTATCTCAATTGATATTTGACCTTAAAAACGCAAACCGAGAAGCAAGAATCAATGTAAAACTCGTTTCTGAAGTAGGTGTGGGTACTATTGCAGCCGGAGTTGCTAAAGCCAAGGCCGATGTTATTCTTGTATCTGGTTATGACGGAGGAACTGGTGCCTCTCCTTTAACATCTTTAAAACATGCCGGACTTCCTTGGGAACTTGGAATAGCTGAAGCACAACAAACTTTAGTATTAAACGACCTTAGAAGTCGTGTAGTATTAGAATGTGATGGTCAATTAAAAACTGGCCGAGATGTTGCAATTGCTTGTTTACTTGGGGCTGAAGAATTTGGTTTCGCCACAGCACCATTGGTTGCTTCAGGCTGTATCATGATGAGAAAATGTCATCTGAATACCTGCCCGGTAGGTATTGCCACTCAAGATCCTGAATTAAGAAAGAACTTTAAAGGCACCCCAGAGCATGTGATCAACTTTATGTATTTCGTTGCAGAAGAACTTAGACAGATTATGGCTTCTTTAGGCTTTAGAACTATTAAGGAAATGATTGGTCAGTCTCAAAAGATCAATGCTAAAACAGCAGTTGAACAGTACAAAGCGCAGGGACTAGATCTATCTGGTATTTTATACCAGCCTTCTAATTATCATGATAAGGTGATCAGAAATACTGAAAAGCAGCATCATGAAATAGAAAATGCCATAGATTTCCGCATCATTCAGGATGCACACCCTGCAATTTATAGAAAAGAAAAAATGCAATTGAGTTATCCAATTGCCAACACAGACAGGTCGGTAGGAGCCATAATCAGTAATGAAATCTCTAAAATTTACGGCGTAAATGGTTTACCAAACAATACGCTTCAAATTAATTTTACAGGATCTGCGGGTCAGAGTTTTGGCGCCTTTGCCACCAAGGGACTTACCTTAAATCTGGAAGGGAATACCAATGATTACCTCGGCAAAGGTCTTTCCGGAGCTAAAATAATTGTCAAAAAACCTGAAAAAGCCACTTTTATTGCTGATGAAAATATCATCATTGGTAACGTATGTTTCTATGGAGCTACCAAAGGTGAAGCCTATATCAATGGTGTTGCCGGAGAACGATTTTGCGTAAGAAATTCGGGAATTACGGCGGTTGTTGAGGGTGTTGGTGATCACGGATGTGAATATATGACCGGCGGAAGGGTTGTGATTCTTGGTAAAACAGGTAGAAATTTTGCCGCAGGTATGAGTGGTGGAATTGCCTACATATACGACCCTGACAAAAAGTTTGTCAGTGGTCTGTGTAATATGGAAATGGTAGAACTTGAAAAACCGTCAGTAGCGGATGCTCAAGAATTGTTTGAGCTCATCCAAAACCATTATCATTCAACAGAAAGCACCAAGGCTTTGATGATTCTGGAAGATTGGGATAAACAGCTGAACCACTTCATCAAAGTTATACCAACGGATTATAAGAAAGCGCTTGCTAGAATAGAGGAAGAAACAGTAGCAAAACAAACAGTTTAATTATGGGAAAAATAACAGGATTTATTGAGTTTGATAGAGTCGATGAGAAAAATAGGGCTGTAAAGGATAGACTGAAAGATTTTAGGGAATTCACGGTTAAGCTTCCTGAGGAGGAACTTAAAAAACAAGGATCCAGATGCATGGATTGCGGTATTCCGTTTTGTCATAGCGGTTGTCCGTTAGGTAATTTAATTCCTGATTTTAATGATCTTGTTTATCGGGGAGAATGGAAAAAAGCACTTGAAATCCTTCATTCTACAAATAACTTTCCCGAGTTTACGGGAAGGCTTTGTCCTGCTCCTTGCGAAAAAGCTTGTGTACTTGGTTTGATTGAAGATCCTATATCTATTGAAAATATTGAAAAAAATATTATTGAAAAAGGGTTTGAAGAAGGATGGATTGTAGCAAATCCTCCTAAGGAAAGAACCGGTAAAACAGTTGCAGTAGTAGGTTCGGGGCCTGCAGGCTTAGCTGCAGCACAACAATTAAATAGAGCTGGCCATCTGGTGACTGTTTTTGAAAGAGATGATGAAATTGGAGGACTTTTAAGATATGGTATTCCAAATTTCAAGATGGAAAAAGTAATCATTGATCGTAGGGTTACAATTTTAAAAGAAGAAGGTATTTCTTTTATATGTCATGCCAATATTGGTGAAAATTATCCGATTGAAAAGCTTGACGATTTTGACGCTTTAGTACTTTGTGGAGGCGCTACCAAAAGTCGTTCTTTACCTACCAAAGGGGCAGATGCCAAAGGTGTGGTTCAGGCAATGGATTTTCTAACCCAGCAAACAAAAACCTTATTCGGAAGTCCATTCGAAGGAGAAGCTATATCTGCCGAAGGTAAAGATGTTATCGTAATAGGTGGTGGAGATACGGGATCCGACTGTGTGGGAACTTCTAACCGTCAGGGTGCCAAATCTGTTACCAATTTTGAGATCATGCCCAAACCTCCTTTATCAAGAAGTGATTCAACACCTTGGCCATTTTGGCCTTTGCAGCTTAAAACTTCTTCTTCAATTGAAGAAGGGTGTGAACGAAGCTGGTTGATCAATACCAAAGAATATATTACCAATGACAAAAATGAATTGATCGCCTTAAAAACGGTTGAAATTGAATGGAAAATAGTACCTGGCCAAAGACCACAACTTATAGAAAAAAAGGGCAGCGAAAAAACCTGGCCTTGTGACCTTGTATTACTTGCCTTAGGATTTACAGGCCCCGAAACAACCTTAAGTGATCAACTTGGCCTGGAACTGGATGCAAGAACCAATTATCAAGCTAAAAATTACCAAACCAATGTACCTCATATATTCACCGCCGGTGACATGAGACGAGGGCAATCTTTGATTGTGTGGGCCATCAATGAAGGAAGAGAAGCTGCCAGACAAGTAGACATCTTTCTTATGGGAGATAGCAATCTGCCAATTAAAGGGCAAGGAGATCTTCCTGGAGTTTAGTAGTCTATACTATTTTAAAAAAGGAGGTGTGATTAAAATCACACCTCCTTTTCTATTTTTTTCATCTATTGTTAAAGTGCTATGATACAATTGTTCATAAGTCTTTGCAGATTTTAATATATTTTCTTCGTCTTTCGCACAATGTTAAGATTCTCTTCAGATTTCACATCTACTTTTACGCCTTATTAAAAATTAGAACAGGAAAATATAAAACTGTTCAAATTATCTAACACTAAAAACTAAAGTAACCTAAAAATTTAATTATGATGAAAAAAATTCTTGCACTACTGGTAATGACAACAATAATGGTGTCATGCGTGTCTAAAAAGAAATACGTGGCTCTAGAGGAAGATCTAACGGAGACAAGGGGAGAATTGCAGAAAACAACTGTTGAAAAAGATGAGTTAGAAGCAAAATTTGCTAAAATTGAAAAGAGAGTTGAAGTATATAACACACAGATCAATTCATTGCAATCTGACAACACTAGCCTGACAGAAAGCAACAATCAAAAAATGGATATGTTGGCCGACAATTCAGCTGTTATGTCTGAAAACATGAAAGCAAACCTTAGAGAAACTTTAGCTAAATTACCTCCTGAAGCTCTAGAAGGTGCAACAACGTTAAAAGATTCTATGAATGTTGCTATTACATATAAATTAGAAAAATCTATCAATGCTAACAATATAGACAATGATGGAGATATTGATGTAAGTATCGATCAAACTGTTGTAATGATCTCAGTTGCTGACAGCTTATTATTTAGATCAGGAAGTTATAATATTAGTTCAAAGGCATATCCGTTATTGGCTAAATTAGCTGATGTGATCAATGCAGAACCAAGTATTGATATAATGATTGAAGGGCATACAGATTCTAAGGGTATACATACAGAAACAATCCTTGACAACTGGGACCTAAGTGTAAAAAGGTCTACTTCTGTTGTCAGAATCCTTCAAAACAAATACAAGGTTGATCCAGCGAGGTTAATTCCTTCTGGAAGAAGTTCATATGTTCCTTTGACTGATAACTCTAGTTACAAGAACAGAGCAAGAAACAGACGTACCAATATCATCATCATGCCTAACCTTAACAAGTTCTTTGCCCTAATGGCCGAGGAAGAAGTGGTAAGTTTAGAAGACTAAAATTTACTATTATAATCATAAAAAAGGCGGCCTTAGGGTCGCCTTTTTTTATGAGGTAATCGGAAGTGAAGCGATCGGAGCTGAGAATTAAACCCTTCAGCCTAACAACAAAAAATCCGGAGTAAAATAAAATATTTACTCCGGACTTTCCCACTAACTAAAACTAAAAACTAATCAACATTATCGTGCAAAAAAGAATTGTTCGACCTTAGCTGGATCTCATCATTGTCATCCGTTCCTAAAGTCATTCTTGATTTATTCTTGTCTGTTTCAGATGAACTAGGTACATCATCTAAGTTTACGCCCATTCTCTTATAGGCAGGTTCGCTTTCTATATCATCAATATGGTGATTCAATTTATTGATAAATTTATAATTGAAATCTTTCATTTTCTTTCTTCTGATCTCCGCCCTGTTGCGCAATTCGGCAATTGTGAGATTCATAGGTGAAACATCTTTATCTGCAATCACCTCTTTCACATTGTTCCCTGTTACATCCTCTTTGGCAATTTTCAACTCGAAATGCATTTCTTCCTCTTCTGCCTTTTCTTCGCCTGAGATACTTTTCAGGGCATTGATTTCCGCAGCAAATTCATCCTCAAGAGTATGGCGAATAGTATCATCATTCAAAGGAGTCACTTTAGGTTCAGGTATGATCTCTTCAAGACCCACAATCTCAATATCATTGATGTTAAAATTCTCCAGCGTTCTTACTTCTTCTATTTCTTCCTTCTGAATATTTTGAATCGGAAGATCAAAGGTGAATGAGAATTGATCCTTTTTATCCTCCTCAGTGATCTCTTTGAGCTCTTCTTTAGGCGTAATATTGGTGATCTCAAAATCTTGCTCAACAGCTGGCGCTTTCACATGCTCAAATTGCACAGGCATATCATTGACCTCTTCCTGCACGGGTTTAGCGGGCTCTACCTCTTCAAAAGTCACTACCTGATCCAAGGGCTCAATATTCGGATTTATTGGTGTTGATGCTTCCGGCTTGACTGCCTTAACCTCTTCTACAAAATCTTCTTCGTGTAATACATGTCTGGTAACCTTTGGCGCTGGCGCCACAGGTTCGGGCTTGGGAACAACTTTTACTTGTCTTTCTTCTACTAGTTTATGAACGATCTTTCTTGATGCTATCTTAGATATTTCGCTTTGCTGCTCCGGATTAAATCCAGTCGCAATAATGGTTACAGCAATCGCATCTCCTAGTGAGTCATCCTCACCAACCCCCATAATAATATCTACATTGGTTTTAGCCTCTGACTGGATATAATCATTGATCTCTCCGATCTCATCTATGGTAACCTCAGAAGTACCAGATACGATTAATAACAATACATTTTTAGAACCCTCAATTTTGTTGTCATTTAAAAGTGGAGAATCCAAAGCCTTGGTAATCGCAGTTTGGGCACGATTCGCACCAGATGACTGTGCAGAACCCATAATAGCAGTACCGCTATTTGACAATACAGTCTTGGCATCTCGTAAATCAATATTTTGTGTGTAGTGATGTGTAATTACCTCTGCAATACCTGTTGCGGCTGTAGACAAAACTTCATCAGCCTTAGAGAAACCAGCTTTAAACCCTAAATTACCGTAAACTTCTCTTAATTTATTATTATTGATCACCACTAGTGAATCTACATGAGATCTTAGCTTTTCAATTCCTAACTGAGCCTGTTCATTCCTCATTTTTCCTTCGAAGGAAAACGGAATAGTCACTATTCCTACTGTTAAAATATCAAGTTCCTTAGCGATTTTAGCAATCACCGGAGCAGCTCCGGTTCCTGTACCTCCACCCATTCCCACAGTAATGAATAACATTTTAGATTTAGTATTCAGCATGTTTTTGATATCCTCCATGCTTTCCATTGCAGACTGCTCTCCTATTTCCGGATTTGCACCCGCCCCTAATCCTTCAGTCAAGGTAGCTCCAAGCTGAATCTTATAAGGAACAGGGCTGCTTTGAAGCGCCTGAGCATCGGTGTTACAAACAACAAAGTCAACACCCTTGATGCCTTTGTTATACATGTGATTGATAGCATTACTTCCGCCACCACCTACTCCAATTACCTTGATCACATTGGACTGATTTTTTGGTAAATCAAAAGATAAATTACTAAATTCTAAACTCATAACTAAATTTTTATTTTTCGGGTTGTATTGTTATTCAGCGTTATCTAAAAAATCTCTAAATTTCTCTCCCCATTTATCAAATATGGTTTTCTTCGGAGAGGTATCTTCTTGTGGAGACTTTTTATAAGCTTCTTCTTCTATATCTGGTATTGTACTGTTCAATTTTTCATTGTCTTTCAAACCTTTCATCAAAAGACCTACTACAGTTGCATACAAAGGGCTTGATAATTCACTATCTGAATTGCTTGCCAAATGCTCATTCGGATAGCCAATTCGCGTATCCATTCCTGTTATATATTCAACTAATTGTTTGATATGCTTTAACTGAGCACCTCCACCTGTTAGCACAATACCAGCGATCAGTTTCTTCTTGCTTTCCTCGTGTCCGTAATTCTTGATCTCAAGAAATACCTGCTCGACGATCTCAACAACTCTGGCATGGATGATCTTGGATAAATTCTTTAGTGTAATTTCCTTAGGCTCTCTTCCTCTTAATCCAGGAATGGAAACAATTTCATTTTCTTTATTCTCTCCCGGCCAGGCAGATCCAAATTTGGTTTTTAACAATTCAGCCTGTTTCTCAATAATCGAACATCCCTCCTTAATATCTTCCGTAATGACATTACCTCCAAAAGAGATGACGGCTGTATGTCTGATAATTCCATCTTTAAAAATAGCGAGATCCGTGGTTCCACCACCTATATCAATAAGAGCAACACCAGCTTCCTTTTCTTCCTGACTTAATACCGCTTCTGCTGATGCCAGCGGTTCAAGGGTTATATTTCCTAACTGAAGTCCTGCACTTTTGATACATCTCCCTATATTTCTTATAGACGAAACCTGCCCAACAACAACATGGAAATTGGCTTCCAAACGACCTCCATACATGCCGATTGGTGTTTTGATCTCTGCCTGCCCATCGACCTTAAAATCTTGTGGAAGTACATGTATAATCTCCTCACCTGGCAACATAACAAGTTTATATACCTGATTAATCAATCTGTCAATATCATTCTCATCGATTACCTTATCCGAATTCGATCGGGTTATATAATCACTGTGGTGCAAACTTCTGATATGCTGACCGGCAATACCTACTACAACGGTTCCAATTTTTTCACCCGAAGCACTTTCAGCTTCATCAACTGATTGTTGTATAGACTGTATGGTTTGAGTTATATTATTGACAACCCCTCTGTGCACACCCAAACTTTTGGCTTTACCAGTTCCCAACACCTCAATTTTGCCATAAGCATCTTGTCTACCAACCATCGCAACAATTTTTGTTGTCCCGATGTCTAAACCCACTGCTATATTGTTATTGTCCATAATATCTATTTTTCACAAACAATTTGATTGTAAAATTTTAAGTTAATCGTTTTATAGTCTGTAATGGTACTATCCAACATAATTTTTTGATAAAATACTTTTAGTTTCGCAATTTTTTCTTCCATTCGGGATAAATCCCCAAAAATGATCTTTTGGTCTCCCACTCTTGTCTTAAGTTCGAACTGATCCTTCTTTACCCCTTTAATTCGGTCAATTCCAATAATTTGTTTTTTCAAGAATTCATCATTCCTAATGGTATTTGATAGGCTAATCATGTCAAACCCATCCTTCCCAGATATTGTATCAGTGGTTATAGGAACCCTTGCAGAATAATTTTTCGATAATGGCATTTTTGCACCTAACTTATCGTAATAATAGGTTTCCGTTTTATTTGCTACTCTTAAAACAGGTGTTCTTTGTGTAATTATTGCCCCTAGTTCCCCACTTAATGTTAGAAAAATCTCAGCGTTTTCAATCATTTTGTTGCGCTGTAAAAATCCTTCCAAAGTATTCAAATTTATATTTTCTTTTGATTGGTTACTGTAGACCTCCAAATTTTGTATTAACAACTTATTAACTGTTTCATAACTTACAAAAAGGTTCTCTCCATTCTCAAAAATCACATTGATTTCCTCGCTCTCTTTTTTAGAATTTCTGTGTGCTGCAAAACCATATAAGAAAATGATTCCCATAACGAGTAATGCGAACTTAATATGTGGAGCAAACTTTTTCATTGATTCATTGTTTCATTGTTTCATTCTAAATAAAAACTATGACAAACCCTTAAATAATCCCCTCACTATTCAAGGATGTTGCCATAGTTACCAAAATATTTAGCACATAATTCTATTTTAATATTTTATCGACCTCGTCAGCTATATCTTTGGTAGCATTTGGCAAGGCCAGTTTTTTAATGTTTTTACTCAATACATTCCTTTTCTGAGCATCATCGAACAGTATTTCAATCACCTCAGCAAGGCTATCAATATTCTCTTCCTTTAGCAGAATACCCGCATCCTTATCTGTAACAGACTTGGCATTTTTAGTTTGGTGATCTTCAGCTACATTAGGAGAAGGGATAAAGATCACTGGTTTGCCAACAATACAAAGTTCAGAGATGGATCCGGCACCTGCCCTGCTGATCAATACATCAGCTGCTGCATACAACAGATCCATCCGTTGAATAAATTCCCATACCTGAACCCTTTTGATCTCGCCAAATTTTTTGTACTCTTTATAGTACAGTTTACCTGATTGCCAGATCACCTGAATATCATTTTTCAGAATTGTTTGTATATTTTTCTCCAAAGCTTGATTTATAGCTCTTGCTCCCAGGCTACCTCCTAAAACTACAAGGGTCATTTTTTCCGGGTCAAGCTTAAAATAACTCAAAGCCTCTTCTCTTTTTCCATCAATAAGTAGCAGGTCCTGACGCACAGGGTTTCCGGTTTTGATCAAATTTTCGGCAGGGAAATATTTTTCCAATCCGTCATATGCTACACAAATTTTTTGAACCTTTTTTGCCAGCAGTTTATTTGTAATACCCGGATAGGAATTTTGCTCCTGAATTAAACTTGGAATATGACTTCTATTGGCCATGAACAAGGTTGGACCAGACGCGAATCCTCCTGTACCGATCACAACATTGGGTTTAAACTTTCGAATAATCCTCTTTGCCTTAAATAAACTTGAGATCAATTTAAAAGGAAAAGTCAGGTTTTTTAAACTAAGACTGCGTTGTAAACCCGTAATATTCAATCCTTTGATCTCATAGCCCAATTGAGGTACTTTCTCCATTTCCATTCTCCCTTCAGCCCCCACGAACAAAAACTTTGATTCTGGATGCCTTTGCTTTAACTCATTGGCAATCGCTATCGCCGGATAAATATGTCCGCCAGTTCCTCCGCCGCTCAGCAGTATGTTAACCGATTGCTTCATGTAATATATCTAAAGGGTTTTCCAATGTTTCTTTTTGCTTTATTGCAGCCACTTCTTTGTCCGAAGCACTTACACTTAAGACGATACCTATGGCAAAACAAGTCATCCAGATCGAAGTACCTCCTGTACTGATCAAGGGCAATGGCTGTCCCGTTACCGGGAAAAGTCCAACGGCCACTCCCATGTTAATCATGGCCTGAAATATAATGGGTAAGCCCACTCCCAAACAGAGTAAGGTTCCGAAAATCGTAATTGATTTAGTGGCAATGATCACCAAACGAAATAATAAGCCCAGAAAGAAAATAATGATCAAAATAGCACCAATCAAGCCAAATTCTTCTCCAATAATCGCATATATAAAATCTGATGAAGATTGCGGAAGAAAATTCTTTTGTGCACTTTTACCAGGTCCTTTACCATAAATTTCACCCGATGCTATCGCAATTTTAGCTTTTTCAGCCTGATAGTTATCTTCTGATTCTCCCGAGGCAAAATTCTCGATCCGGCTCGACCATGTATTGATGCGACTATTTTTCATCGCATCTGGAAAAGCCTTGGCAGTAAGTATAAATAAAGCCAAGCTTAATATTCCAACACCAAGAATGGCGCCTATAAATTTCAACGGATATCCTCCTAAAAAAGCCAGTAAAACTACCATAACAAAAGTGATAGCTGTTGTAGAAAAGTTGGCTGGCAAGATCAATGCAAGCACAAAACCTACGGGCAACCACATGTATAAAAAGCTCTCCTTAAAAGTAATTTCTCTTTCCTTATTTCGTGCCAAATACCTTGCAACATAGATCATCAAAACAACTGCAGCCAGCGTAGAAGTTTGAAAACCCATTCCGATAAAAGGAATACTGATCCATCTACTCGCATTTGCCCCATCGATTACAGTTCCCTGAGTTAGTGTGTATACAAGAAGCAATATCACCACAGGAAGCATTAAAACAGACAACCCGCTGAAATACCTGTAAGGAATCCTATGCGTAGTATAAACAATGACAAAACCGAGAAGCAAAAGAATAGCATGTTTCAAGAGATACCCTAGAGTTGATCCTTTCCCTGCTACATATACCAGGTTTGTACTGGCGCTGTATACCGGAAGGAACGAAAATATCGCCAGCACGGCAATGATCGCCCAGATGGTCTTATCTCCTTTAATATTGTCAAAAAATCTAGTCAGCATCCTGCTATTTATTTTTTATAACTGTCTTACAGCTTCTTTAAACCTCTTACCTCTTTCTTCATAATTATCGGCTACAATCTCGCACGCACCTGCTGGTGAAAAAAGAACTGTTTCCCCTTCCCTACTCAGTTTATAAGCGATCTTTACTGCATCGCTAATAGAAGTAGTCTCGATCATAAAATCCACTACATTTCCGAAAGTCTCAATAAGTCTGTCATTGTTTGCCCCCAAACAAATGATTGCACTCACCTTTTCATTGACCAAAGGTAATAACATGTCATAATCACTTTCTTCATCAATACCTCCGGCAATCCAAATAGTGTTATGTTCCATACTATCCAAGGCATAAAAAGTGGCATTCACATTAGCTGCCTTTGAATCATTAACATATTGCGATCCATTGATAGTCAAGACCTTCTCAAGCCTGTGTTCCTCATTTTCAAAATCAGCCATACAATTACGAATGGTTTCCTTTCTTACCCGCATTAAATCGGACAAAGTGCTGGATGCCATAGCATTCTTTACATTAAAATTAGTTTGTAAAGCAAATGATGAAATACTCATGTAGTTTCTATTTAATTGTTGTTATTGTTGACTTATCTAACTTTTAAGGTTAAAATGGAGATCACGGCCAATAATATGCCAACGATCCAAAACCTTGTTACTATTTTACTTTCGTGATATCCGCGCTTCTGATAGTGATGATGAAGCGGTGCCATTAGAAAAATTCTTTTCCCAACACCCGATTTTCTTTTCGTATACTTGAAATAGGATACTTGTAGTACCACCGACATATTTTCGGCCAAAAAGATTCCGGCGAGTATAGGAATTAAAAATTCCTTTCTAACTGATAAGGCAATCACGGCGATGACCGCACCAATAGTCAGACTACCCGTATCACCCATAAAAACCTGAGCCGGATAAGTGTTATACCATAGAAATCCAACCAAACCTCCTACAAAGGCACTGATGAAAATGGTTATTTCACCCGAATTAGGTATGTACATCACATTGAGATAATCCGCGAATATGATATTACCAGAGACCCAGGCAAAAATGGCAAGTGCCAATACTATGATTGCCGAACTTCCCGCTGCGAGTCCATCTATACCATCCGTTAAATTTGCACCGTTTGAAACAGCAGTAATGATAAAAATGACAACCATCACAAAAAACAACCATACATAATCTTTGGTCCACTCGCCCATCCATGTAAGCAAGTTGGCGTAATCGAATTCGTTATTCTTGACAAAAGGAATCGTCGTTTTGGTTGATTTCTCAGCCTCGGCAAATCGATTCGACGAAATAGTGATGTCCTGACTGATAACAACTTCTCCTTGCCCTAATTTTTCCTTCACCACTACATCTGGATTAAAATAAAGCATCAGACCCACAAACACGCCTAAAGTTATCTGACCCACTATCTTAAATCGCCCCTTCAGACCTTCCTTATTCTTTTTAAATACCTTGATATAATCATCTATAAAACCAATGGCTCCCATCCAAAGTGTGGTCACAATAAGAATGATGATATAAATATTATGAAGTTTTGCAAACAGAAAAACCGGGATCAAAGTTGCCAGAATAATGATTAATCCACCCATCGTAGGGGTTCCTTGTTTTTGTATCTGACCTTCTAGCCCAAGATCTCTCACAGATTCTCCAACCTGAAGGTTTCTCAGTTTATCAATAATCTTGCGACCATAAATAGTAGAAATTAATAGAGAGAATGCAAAGGCCAATGCCGATCTAACCGAGATATATTGAAACAACCCTGTTCCTGGAAGGCTTGTGTTCTGGTCTAAGAATTCAAATAAATAATACAGCATTCTCGGTTTCTATTTGTTGAGTTCAGTTAGTATTTGATTGGTAATTTCAAAATCATCAAAACCGGTTTTCTGGTTCCCAATGATCTGATAGGTCTCATGACCTTTTCCCGCAACAAGAATAATATCTCCCTGCTGGGCCAATTTACAAGCCGTTTTAATCGCCTGCTTTCTATCAACAATTGATATGGTTTTTTTATAATTTTCGGGACGAACTCCCGCTTCAACTTCTTCAATAATCTGCTGAGGATCCTCACTTCTTGGATTATCAGAGGTAAAAATCACTTGGTTACTTAGGCTTGAAGCGATATTTCCCATTTTCGGCCTCTTGGTCCGGTCTCTGTCTCCTCCGCAACCCACAACAGTGATGACTTGTTCATTATAAGTCCTGATCGAATTAATGGTTTCTAATACATTTTTTAAGGCATCAGGGGTATGTGCATAATCAATGATGGCATTTACACCGCCATTGGAAACCGCATGTTGGAATCGCCCGGACACATTTTCGAGTTCACTCAGAATTCTCAAATTCTCAAATTTTTCAACCCCTAATAAATCAGCAGTAGCGTAAATTGCCAATAGATTATAAGCGTTAAAGGATCCTATCAATTTGGTCCATACTTCTTGCCCATTAATATTCAACAGTAAACCGTTGAATTGATTTTCTATAATTCTGGCCTTATAATCAGCTTCCGTTTTAAGTGCGTAACCATACTTTTTGGCTTTGGTATTCTGAACCATTATAGTACCGTTCTTGTCATCCAAGTTGACCAGAGCAAAAGCCGTTGAAGGCAAATGATCAAAAAAGAACTTTTTAACATCCCTGTAGGCCGCAAATGTTTTATGATAATCTAAATGGTCATGGGTCAAATTCGTAAATATCCCCCCTTTAAAAGCCAATCCTGTAGTGCGCTTTTGATGAATTCCATGAGAACTGACCTCCATAAAACAATGACTTACTCCTTGATCTACCATCTTTCTTAAGACCCTGTTTATGGTAAGGGAATCTGGAGTGGTGTGTGTTGCAGGAATCTCTTTATCGCCAATTAGAATCTTAATGGTTGAGATCAATCCGCTTTTATATCCAGCCTTATGAAATTGATCGGTAAGTAAAGTTGCTATGGTTGTTTTGCCATTCGTACCTGTAACACCAACCAAAGTCAGTTCAGCAGAAGGGTTATCATAAAAGTTAGCCGCAACAACAGCCAAAGCCTCATTGGCATCAGCCACCTGCACAAAAGTGACGCCCTCTGGTGTTTCACTAGGAAAATCCTGACAGACGATAGTCACAGCGCCATCGCTTATAGCTCCCGCTATAAAAGTATGACCATCAACAACGAGTCCTTTTTGAGCCACAAATAATGATCCCGAAGTAATATTTCTGGAATCAAACTCCACAGCGTTAACAGAAATATCAGTAGACCCCTTAACCGACTCTACTGATACCCCATATAATATGTCTTTTAACTTTTTCAATTTAAGACAGTTCTAATTTGATTAGTTCACCTCTCTTTAAGGTTGATCCAGCCTTAATTGACTGTGATTTTACTTTTCCTATCCCGTCAAAATTCACCTTAAATCCCATATTTTCTAAAAGAGATATTGCATCCATTCCAGGCATATTTCTTACATCGGGTACTTTGGTATAGGTTTCGTTTGCCTTTTTATAATACCCCTCATATGCTTCATCCATTTTATTTGCCTTATCGGAAAATGTAACTTCCTCAACTACCGGAGTATCCGTATAAATTTTTCTTGCAATACGTTCAAATACCGGTGCGGCCACAATATTACCGTAGTATCCTTTTTTCTTGTCAGGCTTATGCACCACTACGATGCAGGAATACTTGGGTTCATCGGCAGGGAAATATCCCACAAATGACGAAATATACTTGGTGTCATCTGTCCAGTATTCTGTTTGACAGGTTCCTGTTTTTCCGGCCATCGAAAAATTTGGATCGTAAATATTTTCTGCTGTACCTCGCTTTACTACGTTCAACATCATCTCCTTTACTTTATCAATAGTTTCCTGAGAACAGATCTGTGGATGCATCACTTCTTTTTCAAATTTGGTCACTACATTGCTTTGCGCTCTGATTTCCTTCACGAATCGGGGTCTGACCATTTCACCATTATTAGCAATGGCATTATAAAAAGTCAAGGTCTGAAGAGGCGTAAACGAAACCCCATAACCATAAGCCATCCAGGGAAGTGATAAACCGTTCCAACTATTCTTATCCTTTGGGTTTGGTATCTTTGGTTCTCCTTCACCTTTAATTGGTAATCCTATCTTTTGCCCAATCTTCATTCTTTCAAGACCTTGAATAAACTTTTCAGGATGATCCTTATAATGCTCATCTATGATCTTTACAATTCCTACATTTGATGAAACTTCAAAGACTCTTGCAACTGAAATTTCACCATAACCACCGTGATGCGAGTCCCTCACCGGTTTACCATGAAATCGGATCACTCCTTTTTCTGTATCGATGATGTCTGCAGTGTCGATCACTTTGTCTTCCAAAGCAACTACCATCCCCATAAGTTTAAAAGTTGAACCTGGCTCGTGTGATTCATAGATCGCATAATTTCGCTGCTCAAAATAAGTTCCTTCTGAAGTCCTGCCCAGGTTTGAAATAGCCTTTATCTCGCCAGTTTTTGTCTCCATTACCACGACAGAACCATGGTCAGCCTCAAACTTCTCTAACTGAGCCAATAGGGCATGATGCGCAACATCCTGAATTTTAAGGTCTATAGTCGTGATGATATCTTTTCCGTCAATAGGTTCAATCTCATTATTATCATTTAATGGTTTCCATTGACCCTTGGCAATTTTCTGCTTTAAACGCTTTCCGTTTTTTCCTCGGAGGAATTCATAAAAACTACCTTCAATTCCAACACGTCCTCTGTAGTCATCGTAACCAACAGCTCGCTCAGCAATCTTTCCTATCGGGTGCTCTCGCACTGTACGTTGCTCTATAATCAAACCTCCTCTATAAGTACCTAACTTAAAAACAGGGAACTTCTTTAATCGCTGATAATCATTATAACTCAGGTTTCTGGTAATAAACAGATACCTATTTTTATTCACTCTGGCTTTCCTTATCTTGTTTTCGTAATAATCTGCAGACTTGCCAAGCATCTCAGACAAGGCTATGCTCAAATCTTTAATACCTGCTTCAAATGCGTCATCAGAAATAGTTACCGCATCCATTCTTACGTCGAATCTGGAAACCGAAGTGGCAAGTAAGCTTCCATCAGCCGTATACACACTTCCACGATTGGCAGCAATCTCAAAAGTTTTTACTGTGCCCTGTTCGGCTTCAGCACGATACTTATCTCCATCAATATGTTCTATCTGAACAAGCTTATAAATGATCGCGGCAGCAAACAAGAACAAAAACCCGGTAAGCAGGTAGAGTTTATTTAATATTTGTTTCTTTTCAACAGCCATGGTTAATTATTGATGATCACCTTGATTTTTTGAGGTGGTATTTGAGATATATACAAGCCATTATCTGCAAGTCGTCTGGAAATGCTTGACTCCATTTTTAATTTCATTAAATCCGATTTTGTAGCCACAAACTCAGAGTAGAGCTTGCGTTTTTCTTTGTTAAGAGATGAAATACGCTGAACTTTACTATCTATTTGATGAGAGCTGGTGATCATCAATAGCGCAAGAAAGGTCAGAAATATGATAAAGCCCCAATTCTTCTTCGCATCCTCATCCACCAGGAATTTCCCCTTAAGAATGTTGTACAAGGTTTGTTTGACTTTTGACATTTTGAGTTATGACTTCTAGTTTGATTAATTCTTTTCTGCTATTCTTAATTTGGCACTTCTGGCCCTGTTGTTCTTCTTTATCTCCTCTGCTGATGGAAGGATCAATTTTCCCACTTTTTTCAAAGGAACACTGACGTTCCCGTAAAAATCCTTCTCAGCCTCGCCTTCAAATAATCCAGATTGAATGAACCTTTTTACCAATCTGTCTTCCAAAGAGTGGTATGAGATTGCACTTAACCTCCCCTCTTCATTCAGCAAATCTGGTGTTTGTAATAAAAATTCTTTTAACACCTGCATCTCCTGATTCACTTCTATTCTTATAGCCTGAAAAATCTGAGCAAGAATCTTATGCTCTTTTGGTTTAGGCAAAAACCGTTGTAAAACTTCTTTCAATTGAAAGCTTGTTTTTATTGGGCTATCCATTCTGACTTTCACTATTTCTCTTGCTAGCGCTCTGGAATTTCTCAACTCACCATACTGAAACAAGACTTGTGCAAGCTCCTCTTCTTGGTATTCATTGATCACTTCATAAGCAGACACTGTATCGTTTACATTCATCCTCATATCTAGATCTGCATCAAATCTTGTGGAAAATCCACGATCAGCACTATCAAATTGATGTGAAGAAACACCCAAATCAGCTAAAATTCCATCCACTTTCTTCACTCCATGGAATCTGAGAAACCGACTAATGAACCTGAAATTCTCATTGATCAGCACAAAACGCTCATCCTGAATTTCATTGTCCAAAGCATCAGTATCCTGATCAAAGGCAAACAACCTTCCTTGATCACCAAGTCGTTTAAGTATTTCTTTAGAGTGCCCTCCGCCTCCGAAAGTCACATCTACATAAATACCATCTGGCTTAATTTTTAGACCATCAACACTTTCAAAGAGCAGTACAGGGTCATGATAACTCATTATCGTTATCATTTACATTACCCATTACATCTTCAGCCAGATCAGCAAAATCAACCGCTGCATCATCTATGGCTTTTTCATATTTATCTTTGTCCCAGATCTCAATAATATTCACTGACGATGAGAGCACAACTTCCTTGGTAATTCCTGAAAATAAATGAAGATCCTTAGGAATCAGCATTCTTCCAGACACGTCCAGTTCCACAACCTTTACCCCTGCAGTAAATCTTCTTATAAAATCATTGTTCTTCTTTACAAACCTGTTCAACTTGTTTACTTTCGCCATCATTTCGTTCCATTCTTTCATGGGGTACAATTCTAAACATGGCTGAAAAACAGAGCGCTTTAAAACAAAACCATCCTGTAGTATGCTGGACAGTTGCTTTTTAAGTGGGGATGGAAGCATAAGACGTCCTTTAACGTCTGCCTTACATTCATATGTACCGATTAGATTTACCACTTTAAGCCCTGAAAATTGAATTATTATGACAAATATATGGATTTTTACCACTTTTTACCATTTTTTACCACTTTGTTGATAACTTTCTCTATATTAGCCTAAGTAATTGATTCAATGACTCTTAAATCAAGGTAGCTGTTTTTGTGAAAAATAATTTGAACTAATGATGAGAAAATTAGTACTTTGAACCAAATTATTTAAATTTGCAAATCGCATAGAATTTAGATCGTAAATGAAATACACCCTCAAAAAAGAAAATGGCTATTCTTATCTGGAATCAGGGGAAGGTACCCCTTTGATAATTCTGCATGGTCTAATGGGAAGCCTGAGTAATTTCGATGGAGTTTTTGACCACTTTTCAGATTTGGGCTACCAGGTCATTATGCCTGAGCTCCCCATATACACTTTACCACTATTAAAGACCAATGTCAAAAATCTTTCAAAGTTTATCAAAGACTTTGTCAAGTTCAAAGGTATTGACAATTACATACTGATGGGTAACTCACTTGGAGGCCATATTGCATTGTTTCATACAAAGTTGAATCCAAAAAATGTAAGTGGACTGGTTCTTACAGGAAGCTCTGGTCTTTATGAGAATGCAATGGGCGAAAGCTATCCAAAAAGAGGTGATTACGAATATATCAAAAAGAAAGCTCAGGATGTTTTTTATGACCCAGAAGTGGCGACAAAAGAGCTTGTTGACGATGTTTTTGAAACCTTGAATAACAGAAATAAACTGATCAGAACAATTGCTATTGCCAAAAGTGCCATTCGGCATAACATGGCCAAGGATCTACCAAAAATGACACTTCCAACTTGTTTGATCTGGGGTAGGAATGATACCGTAACTCCTCCAAATGTAGCGGAAGAGTTTCATAAATTATTACCAAATTCTGAACTACACTGGATCGATAAATGCGGACATGCTCCCATGATGGAAAATCCGCAAGAATTCAATGAGTTACTCGAACCCTGGCTTACTAAACATTACAGAAAATAGGATTAGATCAAATCAGTTATCTCCATGTTATTTTTTCACATGAAATTCTTATCATGAATTACTAATTAGATCTTTTATCTTTGCTGAACTAAAGTCGCTAAGAAATAAATCAACCTCATACTATCATGAAGATCAAGTCAGCAGAATTCGTTATTAGCAATACAGATGTATCGAAATGCCCAAAGGAAAACCTTCCCGAATATGCCTTTATTGGAAGATCAAATGTTGGGAAATCGTCTTTGATTAACATGCTGACCAATCACAAATCTTTAGCTAAAACCTCTGGCAAACCTGGTAAGACGCAATTGATCAATCACTTTATCATCAATAAAAATTGGTTTTTGGTTGACCTTCCGGGTTATGGATATGCTTCAGTGTCAAAAGACAAAAGAAAAACATTTCAAAATTTCATCAGAGATTATTTCAATAAAAGAATGCAGCTGGCCTGTACTTTTATATTGGTTGACAGTAGGCATGCTCCACAAAATATTGATCTTGAATTTATGGAATTTCTGGGTACCAATGGTATTGCTTTCTGTATTGTTTTTACAAAGGCGGATAAACTGAATAAATCAACCTTGCCAAAAAATGTTGAGATCTATAAAAAAGAATTATTGAAATCCTGGGAAGAATTACCTCCCTATTTTATTTCTTCATCTAGCGACAAAACCGGTCGGGATGAGATTTTGAATTTTATTCAAAATGTGAATGAAAGTGCAGCATAACAATATTTTCCTAGGGCTTACCCTGACGCATTCCTCTACCTTTTCCATGCATTTCCTTCTCATGGGCTGCAAACCAGCTAGGCTCTTCTAATTCATTATCATAAATATATGAGGCAATCTTGCGCATATCATCCTCCGCAAATGCTTGTTTGGGCATTAGCTTGAATTGATCCACAGCACCCCGCATCAGTGCTTTCTCCTGGTCAGGATTCATGGTCCAGGAAATTAAGGCTTCTACAAATTCATCTTTGGTTGTATGGCTTCGGCTGTAACGCAATTTTACAGCTGCCATAGGAGGGGCTATGATCACATCATGAGAAGATGAGATCGGACTATGACAGGCATAACATTGATTCTTCAGGAGTTGATATCCCTCGGATGATTGGGAGGCCAAATTTTTAGACTGACTTTCGGTTCCTTTATCGGGGTTTTCTTTTTTAACAGTGCATGATAAGATTATTAACATGCTGATAATCATATATATAAAATATTTCATGCCCTAGTCCCGATTATTTATATTACGCATTAAAGTTACTTATTCTATTCATGATAATCTGTTCAAGTTGTGTGACTTGAGTCACCAAACTAAAGCGTTTTTCACATGAAAACCATGGTAAATATAATTTGTATTTTTACACCCAATAGAATCCAACAATGCGCAGTACAAAAGACAATTTACAAGTGCTTTTTGAAGACAATCATTTGATCATCATCAATAAAAGAGTAGGTGATATTGTTCAAGGTGACAAGACCGGCGACAAACCCTTAAGTGAGGTTGTTAAGGAATATATAGGAACTAAATACGGAAAGCCCGGTAAGGTTTTTTTAGGAGTAGTGCATCGGTTAGACAGGCCCACAAGTGGCATAATTATTTTTGCTAAAACCAGTAAAGCACTCGAAAGAATGAATAAAATGCTTAGAGAAAAGCAAATACAAAAGACCTATTGGGCGCTGGTTGAAGGATGTCCTGATCCGTTAAAGGCGACACTTGAGCATCATCTAAGGAAAAATCCGAAAAACAACAAATCAACTGCCTTTACCAAGGAAACTAAAGATACTAAAAAAGCGGTATTACATTATGATACCTTGCTAATACTAGACCGTTACTCTTTGTTGGAGATCAACTTGGAAACAGGAAGACACCATCAAATCAGGTGCCAACTTTCTGTAAGTGGTCATCCCATAAAAGGAGATTTAAAATATGGATCTAAACGATCTAACCAAAACGGTGGTATACATCTGCATGCCGTTAAAATTGAATTCATTCATCCCGTTAAAAAGGAACTTCTCTCCATACAAGCACCGCTACCCATTGATGCACTTTGGGAAGTTTGTTCTTCCAAATTAATAAATTAGGACAGGTTTCAATCCCAAATCCACCATTCTGCTTTTACCCCGAAATAATGCCCCCATCGCTTACTTCCCGTAAATTGGAGGTATGGAGAATAAAGGGATTCCATGGCGTAATCATTGTATCGCGCCACAGAAACCACTGCTCTTAAATGCGGGCGGGCCCAAGTGTCTCTTTGACCCGTTGGAACATAGACAGGAGCCACACTAAACTTCAGCATACTGGCCCAGGGGTTATTTCCGTCCTTCCTTTGAGAGTAATGTACTTCGGTGAGTAAATGGAAATAATCTGAGAGATAGTGCTCATTCCTAAAACCTACTGTAAAATCAATTTTTCTATTGTATACTTCGCGATCAAAAAAGGTTTTTGACAAACCATTGCCATCGGCTGCCCCTTTGCTATGGGTAAAAATCACATAGCCGTTTAAGGTATATTTATCTGAAAAATTAAACACAGCATGATCTGTTACTGCAAGGCTATAAGCGCCCTTAAAATCCTGGGCAATGGTATCAGGAGCCCCAAAAGTGAGCCAGGTCCTAGACAATCCTCCATCTCCCCCATTTGCTATACCAGTGCCATATCTCATGGAAAAATCGTTAAATGAACCTGGTAGCATTTTTTTAATTTGATGCTGGTGCTTTAACCCGACAACAAAACCATAGTCTGACGGAAAGTTAAACTGCTCTTCAATAGAATCTATTTCAACCGCACCATCAGCAT
Source organism: uncultured Flavobacteriaceae bacterium (assembly GCA_964586115.1). Lineage (GTDB taxonomy): Bacteria > Bacteroidota > Bacteroidia > Flavobacteriales > Flavobacteriaceae > Lutimonas. The sequence goes on from CAZPHF010000012.1 coordinate 24,531, forward strand.
CGGCCATTCTATGGAATTCACCTAAAAGAGTTATGCTATTGTTCTTATTAATTTCTAAATCCTGTTCGCCTATCACCACTACTCTCTGCCGGAGAGCAGTACTCGGCGTACCTGTTTTTATATTCAAATAGAAAAAAGGAGGAACCGTGGAAGTGGTATCAGTTGAAGCCACAAATACTGCAGATAATCTTGTATTCTTAAACTCAACACCAAATCCTTGTCCTGAATGGTCATTGAAATAAAAATGGTCGGCAATATGTATATCGGGTCCTCTATACAATCTGGATCCAGCCCACAGACTTACCCCTGAACCTTTAATATTTCTTGCCTCTACATAAATTTCAGGCAAGGCAAAAGCAAGACCCCCAAGACTTGTTGAGGTGCTGTTACCAAAACTTGTAAGGCTTGTTGAATAAAAAGAAAACCTTAATTGTGCATATATTTGTGTACTATCACCTTCTTTTGGGTTCCAATTAAAGTTTGGAACCACCTCAAGGTAATCCTGCTCTTCTAACCTTCCCCCAATACTACCCATATTATTCAGATTGAGCCTCCTTCCGATGGACCCACCATTCTCAAAATTCCAATCTACTCCAACCCGACCGTAAGATCCAACATTAACATTTTTATTGGTTGGGATTTGGTACATGATCTGACCATAAAGTTGGGGTGAAAAAACCAGGAAAAAAATGAATAATTTAAAGACAGAGATATACTCAAAAGGCCGGGTTATATTGGACATGATCGAGGGGTTAGTGATACCCGAAGATAAACAATATGCTCTTTTTTTACAAAAAAAGTATCAGATAAGAAAAAGGAGGTCAATGACCTCCTTTTTCTTATGTTCATTACAAGCTTTGTATACGCCTATAAAATGTAATTTGTGTTGACAAAATTTGATTTATTATGATCCAGAATATCATTCAAAATATCTTTATTTAATTGATTATTCTTACACGCTACTAAGGTTCTAATTGAAAATGACCTCAGCGCAGCACGAACACTAAGTGTGCTCACTGCGGAATCCTTTCTACCAACAAAAGGATAAACATCAGGTCCTCTTTGGCATTGACTGTTTATATTAACCCTGCAAACCTGATTCACCAAACTATCGATCAATGGCGCCAAAGTATCTGCATTTTTACTGAATAAACTGACCTGTTGTCCATAATTGGAATTCACTATAGAATCAATTGGCTCCTGAACATCCTTAAAGGATAAAATTGGAATTACAGGACCAAATTGCTCCTCATGATATACATTCATTTGCTCATTTACTGGATATAAAACCGCCGGGTATACAAAACTATGATTTGTTTCACCACCGCCCTTATTAATCACTTCAGCACCCTTTGAGATGGCGTCATCAATAAGCTCTTTGATGTACTGTGGCTTTCCAGGCTCTGGAAGTGGCGTTAATTTTACACCTTCCTCCCATGGAAGCCCGCACTTTAGTTGTGCAATTCTTTCGACAAACTTCTTATTGAAAGTTTCCACTATATTTTCATGAACAAATATCATTTTTAGCGCCGTACAACGCTGACCGTTATATGAAAGAGATCCCAATACACATTCTTCAACTGCCAAATCCATGTCGGTGTCGGGCAATACAATAGCAGGATTCTTAGCTTCCAGACCTAAAACTAGTCGCAACCTGTTTTGCTTAGGGTGTTGGCTTTGAAGGGCATTGGCTGATTTACTGTTCCCTATTAATGCCAATACTTCAACTTTTCCTGATTTTACAATAGGGGTGGCTACTTCTCTTCCTCTTCCAAATAAGATGTTTACAACGCCTTTTGGAAAGGCCTCCGCAAAAGCCTCTAGCAAAGGAGTGATCAGGATAACTCCATATTTTGCCGGTTTAAACACGGTTGTGTTTCCCATAATCAAGGCAGGAATCAATAAACAGAAAGTCTCATTTAAAGGATAGTTATAAGGTCCTAAACAGAGCACTACACCAAGTGGCCCTCTCCTGATTTGCGCATAAACCTCACTATGTAATTGTACACGTGCACTATTGCGGTCCAACTCCTTTAGCTCTTCAATCGTATCATAAATATAATCAACGGTTCGGTCAAATTCCTTTTGTGCATCCGGAAGGGTTTTACCTATTTCCCACATGATGAAATTAACCACCTCTTCTCTTTTGAGCGCCATCAATTCTGCAAATCTTTCCACACACTTGATACGTTCCTCTACCTTCATCGTAGGCCAGGCACCAGTTCCGTTACTAAAAGCCTCATTAGCAGAATCCAACGCTTCCATCGCATCTTTTTCACCCATTTGAGGAACAGTACCTAATAAGATTGGCTGCAAAACCCCTTCAGAATTTTTGCTGTATATCGGAGAATAGACATCCGATAGCTTGCCGCTCCATTTTTTGATCTGGCCATTTAACAAATAGGTATCATAATTTTTCTTAAATGGTACCTTGTAATTTTCAGGGACCTTCTGGTTGTTGAAAATAGTCTCTATAGACATATTGAGTATTTTTTAGGTTATTTAGTTCTATTTTACATTTATCTAAGTGATGCAATTTCAGTTTTAAATTAAATATTGAAACAGTTGCGGGCTGTCATTAAGGTATTCTCCAAAAAATCCCTTTTCTTTCATGCGCTGAACGAGCGGATCAAAATCCTGATCACTCTTTAGTTCAATACCCACCACAGCCGAGCTGCGTGCACGACTATTCTTTTTTGCATATTCAAAATAAGTAATGTCATCGGTTTCTCCCAACACATTGACCACAAATTCCTTCAGGGCACCCGCACGTTGCGGAAAGATTACCATAAAATAATGTTTAACGCCCTCATAAAGTAAAGACCTTTCTTTGATCTCTTCCATTCGGGATATGTCATTATTTCCGCCGCTGATGATGCAAGCCACCTTCTTGCCTAAAATCTCTGCTTTATACAAATCAAGAGCAGCCACCGAAAGTGCACCCGCCGGTTCAACGACAATCGCTTTTTCATTGTATAATTTCAATAAAGTGGAACAAATCTTTCCTTCGGGCACCACCAAAACATCGTCTACACCCTCTTTACAAATTTCAAAATTAAGGTCTCCCATTCTTTTTACGGCTGCACCATCAACGAATTTTTCGATATGGTCCAGACTAGTATTCACTCCTTTTGCCAAGGAAGTTTGCAAAGAAGGAGCTCCCTCTGGCTCCACCCCTATTATTTTCGTTTGAGGACTTCTTTCTTTAAAAACACTGATGATACCTGATATCAAACCTCCTCCACCTACTGGAACAAATAAAAAATCAAGAGGTTCTTTTACATCTTCAAGTATTTCAAGAGCAACTGTTCCCTGACCTTCAATAATTCTTGCATCATCAAAAGGATGCACAAATTCATACTGGTTCGATTCACTGAATTCTCGAGCAACCTTATAGGAAGCATCATAGGTATCACCAATCAGTCGTATTTCTACATGCTCTCTACCAAACATCTCAACTTGTTGTATTTTTTGTTGAGGAGTAGTCGTTGGCATAAAAACAATTCCCTTTATCGCTAAGAAATGACATACCTGAGCAACCCCTTGGGCATGATTACCAGCACTGGAACAAACTACAGTATCTATTTCCTTTTTTTCAGCGAGCGAACTGATCTTATTAAAAGCACCTCTTATTTTATAAGAGCGAACTCTTTGAAGGTCTTCTCTTTTAAAATAAATATCCGCTTGATATCGTTCGGAAAAATTAGGCATCCTGATCAAAGGGGTATGTTTTACCAACCTGCGAATACGATCAGCTGCCTGTTCCACTTTTCCTATATCCACGTAGGTTTTCGCCATTTTTTAAAAAATAGAAACCATCGATCTCAACACAATGAAATCGATGGTCAACTCACTTTAATAAGCTTATTTTCGATTCCTTCTTTACACGATTTTAATCATCGCAGTCATAGATTCCCTTAATTCGGATCCAATGATTTCAACCGGATGGTATCGCAATTCTTCATTAACCGCTATCAACTCCTGATTGTCAACACCAATACCTTGACCTGCTCCAAAGCTTGTTCCAATAACATCGGTATCGACACCTTTCATAAAGTCTGTCAAAAGAGGTTTACAGGCATGATCAAATAAATAACATCCGTATTCAGCTGTATCTGATATAGTTGCATTCATTTCGTAAAGTTTTTTACGCGCTATAGTATTGGCAATCAATGGAGTTTCATGTAAAGACTCATAGTAGGCTGATTCATCAATAATACCTGCAGCTGTCATGGTCTCAAAGGCGAGCTCAACACCTGCTCTAACAAATGCCACCATCAAAACACCATTATCAAAATACTCTTGTTCAGAGATCTCAACATCTCCTGCAGCTGTTTTCTCAAATGCCGTTTCTCCTGTTGCTGCTCTCCAGGTCAATAAATTCTTATCGTCCTTTGCCCAGTCTTCCATCATGGTCTTTGAAAACTCACCAGACATAATATCATCCATGTGTTTGTTGAATAATGGTCTCATGATATCCTTTAATTCTTCAGACAAAGCATACGCTTTTATCTTAGCAGGATTTGACAAACGATCCATCATATTGGTAATTCCACCATGCTTTAAAGCCTCTGTAACGGTTTCCCAACCATATTGAATCAATTTAGAAGCATAGCCTGCATCAATCCCTTTTTCGATCATTTTGTCAAAACAAAGAATCGATCCTGTTTGTAGAACACCACATAAAATCGTTTGTTCTCCCATAAGATCAGACTTTACCTCTGCGATAAAAGAAGATTCTAATACTCCGGCCCTGTCTCCTCCTGTAGCAACTGCATAGGCCTTTGCCTCTGCCAAACCTCTTCCATCCGGATCATTCTCAGGATGAACAGCAATTAGGGTAGGTACTCCAAAACCTCTTTTATACTCCTCTCTTACTTCAGAACCTGGGCATTTAGGTGCCACCATGATCACAGTAAGGTCCTTACGAACCTGCATTCCTTCTTCAACAATATTAAATCCGTGAGAATAGGCCAAAGAGGCGCCTTGTTTCATCAGAGGCATCACTGCTTTAACCACCGAGGTGTGTTGTTTATCAGGTGTTAGATTACAAACCAGATCAGCACCAGGTATCAATTCTTCATATGTTCCTACAGTAAAACCATTTTCTGAAGCATTTTTAAAAGACTGGCGTTTTTCCTTGATAGCGCTTTCTCTTAATGTATAAGAAATATCAAGCCCTGAATCTCTCATGTTCAATCCCTGGTTTAACCCTTGAGCACCACAACCCACGATGACCACTTTTTTTCCTTTTAAGGCAGCTATGCCTTCAGAGAATTCAGAGGTATCCATAAACCTGCATTTTCCTAACTGTGCCAATTGTTCTCTTAGTGAAAGAGTATTGAAATAATTTGCCATTATTCTTTTAATTTATTTTTTAATTTAATTGTTTTCTTAATAGTTCTGATATTTTCATTTCTTCCTTGGTCACTGAAATTCTTCCGGAGCGAACGAATTGCATAATGCCAAAAGAGGCAAGTTCTTCATACAAAGTGTCGATTTCTTCTCTGCGACCAGATTTTTCAATCACGAAGAATTCAGGAGACACCGTGACAATCTGAGCATTGCTGTTTTTGATGATATTCTGTATTTGACGCTCTTCAAACAACAGGCTCGATTTGATCTTAAATAATGCAGATTGTAAAAAGATACATTCCTCATTAGTATGATAATAGGCTTTGATCACCTCTACCTGTTTTTCAATCTGACCAATAATCTTTTTAACCCGCTCTTCTGTCATTTCAACAACGATGATAAATCTGGAAACGTTTTCAATTTCTGAACCTGATACCGTGAGACTTTCAATATTGATATGTCTTTTTAAAAAAATAGTCGCTATTCTGTTCAACAATCCAAGATTATCCTCAGTATATACTGATAGGGTATATTTTTCTTTTTTCATTTTTTTCTATTTTAATCTGATATCAGACACACTTGATCCGGTCGGGATCATTGGGAAAACATTCTCTTCCATTTCTACTGCTACTTCTAGAAAATAAGACTCCTTTGCAGCGATCATTTCTTCTATGGCCTCCGTCAGTTCTTTTCTTTCAGAAACTTTTCGCGCCTTTATGCTATAGCCTTCTGCAATTTTTACAAAATCTGGGTTAGTCATGATGGTTGAAGCATAACGACCTTCAAAAAACAACTCCTGCCATTGACGAACCATTCCAAGGAACTGATTATTAAGTACCATAATTTTCACTGGCACTTTGGTTTGTAAAATGGTTCCTAATTCTTGTATATTCATTTGGAAGCCGCCATCTCCTATAATCGCCACAACTTCTCTTTCAGGAGCTCCCATTTTAGCACCTATTGCTGCAGGTAGTGCGAAACCCATGGTTCCAAGACCTCCTGAAGTTATCTTACTTTTGCCATGTTTAAACTTGCTGAATCGGCTGGCGATCATCTGATGCTGTCCTACATCCGAAACAATGACTGCTTCTCCTTTTGTCGCTTTATTCAAAGCCACAATTGTTTCCGCCATTGTAAGACCATTCGCAGACACATTAATCTGCCCGTCAATTACTTCCTTATACTCGATATCATACAAATCATGAAATTTCTGCATCCATTCCTTATGTTGTTTTTTCTCGATCAAAGGCAGTATAGCCGAAAGCGTATCCTTTACATTACCCAAAACAGCAACATCTGTTTTTATATTCTTATCTACCTCTGCCGGATCAATCTCAAAATGAATGATCTTGGCCTGTTTGGCATAGGTTTCCAAGCTTCCTGTTACCCTGTCATCAAATCGCATTCCAACTGCGATCAAAACGTCACAAGAATTGGTTAGCACATTAGGAGCGTAATTCCCATGCATACCCACCATACCAACATGCAATTCATGATCAGAAGGAAGTGCAGACAGACCTAATAAGGTTGACGCTGAAGGAATTCCTGCTTTTTCAATAAAGTCTTGGAACTCTTTTTCAGCCTTACCTAAAGTAAGTCCCTGACCCCAAACTATAAAAGGCTTTTCTGCCTCATTGATGATTTTAGCAGCTGCCGTGATACAATCAGGATCAATATCAGGAATCGGAGTATAACTCCTCACCTTGGTACATTTTTTATATAAAAAATCAAGTTCTCCAAACTGAGCATCTTTTGTAATATCTATCAAAACTGGACCTGGTCGACCTGACTTGGCAATATAAAAAGCCTTTGCCATAATTTCTGGGATTTCAGCAGCTTTGGTGATCTGGTAATTCCATTTGGTGACTGGTGTAGAAATGCTGATGATATCAGTTTCCTGAAAGGCATCACTACCTAAAAGATGAGATCCAACCTGCCCGGTAATACAAACCAAAGGAGTTGAATCGATTTGTGCATCAGCGATACCTGTAACTAAATTGGTGGCTCCGGGACCTGAAGTAGCAATAGCTACCCCAACTTTGTCTGATACCCGTGCATAACCCTGAGCTGCGTGAACCGCACCTTGTTCATGCCTGGTGAGCACATGATATAATTCTTTTTCATACTTGTATAACTCATCATAAACAGGCATAATCGCTCCACCTGGATAGCCATATATCAAATCTACTCCTTCTGCCAACAAGCATTTTACAACGGCCTCAGCCCCTGATATTCTTACGCTTTTCGTATTTGTCACTTTTTCTATCGATTTTGTTATTGTCTCCATAAATAACAGCTTTAATTTTTAGTATCACTTAAAACTTGTCGGTAACGCAACCTTCGGATGCGGACGAAACAGTTTTTGCATATTTATATAAGATTCCTTTTGTATGCTTAGGAGCCGGCTCCTTCCACAAGGCCTTTCTTTTTGTAATTTCAGCTGTACTTAAATCCACATTGATTGAATTATTGCCAGCATCTATTGTAATCATATCTCCATCTTCCAACAATCCTATCAAACCTCCCGTTTGCGCCTCTGGAGTAATATGACCTACTACAAAGCCATGTGTACCACCTGAGAAACGTCCATCAGTAATTAGTGCCACGGTCTTGCCCAAACCTGCTCCCATGATCATTGACGTTGGTTTTAGCATTTCAGGCATTCCTGGCCCTCCTCTAGGTCCAACGTAACGAATCACAACAACGTCTCCCTTCGATACTTTACCAGCACCAATACCATCATTAGCGTTTTGCTCTCCATCAAACACCACAGCCTTTCCTTTAAAGAGGTTTCCCTCTTTTCCACTGATTTTTGCCACACCCCCTTCTGAGGCCAAATTTCCAAAAAGAATTTGCAAATTACCCGATGATTTCAGAGGATGGTCAATACTATGGATGACCTGTTGATCATCTTCAAATTTTAAGGGTTGAACATCCTTAAGGTTCTCTGCAAGGCTTTTTCCTGTGACCGTCATACAATCGCCATGTAAATAACCATTTTCCAGTAAATATTTCATGACTGCCGGTGTCCCACCAACCCCATGAACATCTTCCATTAAATATTCACCGCTAGGCTTAAGATCAGCAATTAAGGGCGTTCTATCACTAACGCGTTGAAAATCATCCAGACCAAAATCAATACCTGCCGCATGAGCAATGGCAAGATAATGCAATACAGCATTGGTCGAACCTCCTAGGGCATTGACCAGCGCTACTGCATTCTCTAGAGATTTTTTCGTAATAATATCTAACGGTTTTAAATCAAGTTCAAGTAAATTTTTGATGGCAGCTGCAATCCTTACGCTCTCATTTTCTTTATGCGGATTTTCAGCAGGAATAGATGAATTATATGGTAAAGCAAAACCAAGGGCTTCGATAGACGAGGCCATGGTATTGGCTGTATACATTCCCCCACAGGCACCTGCTCCAGGTATGGCACTCTTAATGATCTCCTTGTATTCCTGATCCGAAATTTCTCCTGATATCTTTTGTCCAAGGGCCTCAAAGGCCGATACAATATTTAATTTTCGTCCTTTATACTTTCCAGACGCTATGGTTCCTCCATACACCATCAGCGATGGCCGGTTCAACCGAAGCATGGCCATAATGGCTCCGGGCATATTTTTATCGCATCCTACAACCGATACAAGAGCATCATAACTCTGAGCATTCATCACCACCTCAATTGAGTCTGCAATAATATCTCTTGAAGGTAAGGAATAATTCATCCCACTGGTTCCCATGGAAATACCATCACTTACCCCGATGGTATTAAATACCAAACCTACCTGATCTTTTTTGTTTACCTCTTCTTTGATCCCTGCAGCCAGATGATTCAAATGCATATTGCAGGGATTACCATCAAATCCGGTACTCGCAATACCCACCTGAGGTTTTTGCATATCTTCGTCTGTAAGACCGACAGCATATAACATGGCCTGAGCCGCTGGTTGGGTGGCATCCTGAGTAAGTCTTTGACTGTGCTTATTTAATCGCTTCATGAATAAGAAAGATGGTTTTAAATGTATTGATATTTCTTTATTGAATGCTTTTATTCACTAATTAATTATCAAAAATAAACAGGCTTTATCCGACTGCCGGATTCTTATTTTTTATATTACAACATCCAATTCAGTCTGAAATTAACTTACTTACTGATATTCAGATATTTAAACAAGGTAATTTACAAGGTTTAACCAAAAAAAAACCTTTCCATTAGAAGGTTAATATCTTGTGGTTAGAAAATTACTACCCATCACAATTCTAAAGATTTAAGCAAGAATAATAACTACTGCTATGGTCACAATACTGTTTAGTACAGAATTTAAAAACCCGATAATAAAGAAATTATTTGTATTGAACTTTAGACTTTTTCTTAATGATTGATTCTACCGATACATTCTCTATCTTACTCTCCAACCAGGAAATTATATCAAGGTACATAAACGACCTCTTTTCATAAGGATGATTTTCAAAAACCTTTAACTCTCTATGTAATTCCTTAAAAGCCTTTTTCAATTCATGCGGATAGATGTTACTTAGATTTCTTAAGAAAGTAATAATTCTTTGCTGCACCAAATGCAATTCATTCATTTTTAAAAGGAACTTATAAGTAGATTTAATCAATACTTCCAGATTCTGATCGATTCCTGCTTCATAGTGAGCGATAAGATTTAGTATTCTGGTAAAGCAAAGTAAATCCTCTCGCATTCCCAATTGCTTATTCTTAATTATCTTTTCAAGATAAAAAATAGATTCTTTATACTTTGAGGCACCAAAATACAAACTGGCAAATTTGTAATAGAATACCATCACATGATGGTCATCAATTTTTGATCGATGACTTTCTATCTCCTCCTGAACTTCAGGAATCAGACTTAGTCCAAGGTTAAAATTTCCTTCAAGGAAATACAAATTGATCTTATTGAGATATAGGTAAAGAAAAGCCAAAGACTCCGTATTTTCATTCAACAAGAAATTTTGCTGGTTCAATTCTTCTTCGAAAAAATTCAAAGTAGACCTGAATTTTGTCAAATGTTGAACCAGGAACAAAGCTTCCAACAAATAATTGATACCCTTTAAATAAAATACTGGATTGGTCCTTTTCATTTCGGGATTATAATAGAAAAGATCAACCCACTTTTGCGCATAACGATACCCTGACAAAAAATCCTGAGTAATAAAACTATACCAGAGATAGGCCTTATACAAGTAAAGCCTCTCTATCATACCCAATTTCTTAATGTCATATTCAGGCATAGATTTCTTGAAAAAAGAACGGACCTCCTCAAAATCTTTGTCGTTACTTACATAGCCGCTTTTTAAGAGCATACTGTATAATTGCAGCGATAAATTGGAAAGTTTACTCAGCATCAGGGTCTTCTCCCCCAAATCCTTTGATTGTAAAATCAAATCATCCGCTCTACTACTCAAACTCCTCGTAATATATTGTGATTCAATTACCTTCTCTAGCTCAACAATGCTAAAGGCGAGAATAGAATCATCATGGGTCAATGCGATTCCTTTGGCTTTGTCAAGAACTTTCAGGCTTTGTTTATGAAGTCCTTTATTATATAAAATTGTGGCAAAATCCAACTGCTCCCTAACCTGCATTTTTACATTTTGATGTATGGGATTTAGTTTAAGACTTACAAGAATTTGTCTGTATAAATGGGCTTTGGAATTTGAAAGCTGTTGCTTCTTTATATTGGTTTTTAAAAGAATTTGCCTTTCATCAAATTCGACTAGTTTATCCAATACAGAAAAAAGAGCGATAAAATTCTTTTCAGAATTCCCTCCCAGTCTTCCAGCATATAATTTAAATTGCCTTTTTTCAGATTTTGTCAATGACTTGACCAATAAAAAAAGGGCATCTGTTTTTTCCATAGACATCGTAATAAAATACACTTAAGTATCTAGCAATAAGCTATTTAACAGATCTTCAAATAATTTGAATGTAGTAAACGCTTAAAAGAAAATCCACAACTTTATTGATTTCCATTTAATTTTGAATATTCAAAAGTGATAAAAATTATTTAATAATGAGCAAAAATCAAGTCCAAATATTCGACACAACGCTTAGAGACGGAGAGCAAGTGCCTGGCTGTAAGTTAAATACCCCAGAAAAATTAATCATTGCAGAGCGGTTGGACGAGCTGGGTGTGGATATTATTGAAGCAGGTTTTCCTATTTCTAGTCCGGGTGATTTTAATTCAGTCGTGGAAATCTCCAAATTGGTTAAAAATGCCACTGTATGTGGTCTAACCAGAGCGAACATGAAGGACATTGATGCCGCAGGGGAAGCTTTGAAACACGCCAGACGACCGAGAATTCATACTGGAATTGGTACCTCTGAATCACATATCAAGTTCAAGTTCAATTCTACACCGGAAAAAATTATTGAAAGAGCAAAAGAAGCGGTAAAATATGCCAAGACTTATGTGGAAGATATTGAATTTTATGCTGAAGATGCAGGAAGGACTGATAATGCTTTTTTAGCCAAGATCTGTGAAGAAGTGATCAAGGTCGGAGCAACTGTACTTAATATTCCTGATACAACTGGATATTGCCTACCTGAAGAATACGGGGCCAAAATGAAATATTTGATGGAAAATGTTAAAGGTATTGAGAATGTTGTACTTTCGTGTCATTGTCATAACGACCTTGGTCTGGCAACTGCCAATTCCATTGCTGGAGTTCAGAACGGAGCCCGCCAGATCGAATGTACGATAAACGGCTTAGGTGAAAGAGCAGGAAACACGGCTTTAGAAGAAGTAGTAATGATCTTAAAACAACACCCATATTTGAATCTTGATACAAATATCAATACGCAATTACTGTATAGTACCTCTCAAATGGTGCAACATCATATGGGAATTCTAGTGCAGCCCAATAAAGCTGTGGTTGGAGAAAATGCTTTTGCACATAGCTCCGGGATACATCAGGATGGGGTGATCAAAAACAGGGCAACCTATGAGATTATGAATCCTTTAGATGTTGGAGTAAATGAATCATCAATCGTATTAACCGCAAGAAGTGGTAGGGCGGCGTTGGCCTACAGAGCCAAGAAAATAGGTTTCGATTTGACTAAAATTGAACTCGACAATGTCTATCCGGAATTCCTAAAAACGGCTGACAATATGAAAGAAGTAGATGATCAGGATATCGAAAGAATTATTAAGAACACAAGAGTTAACACTGATAAAATAGCCTCTTAATTAGTAAGTATATGGAATTAAAGATTGCTGTTTTATCGGGAGATGGGGTCGGACCCGAAGTCTGTGAACAAGGTGTCAAAGTGCTTAAGGCAATTGAAAAAAAATTTAAGCATAAATTTACTTTTACAAATGCTCTCGTAGGTGGAGCTGCCATTGCTGTTAAAGGCGTTCCCTTACCTGATGAAACCCTTGAACTTTGTTTAAATTCAGATGCCATTCTTTTTGGTGCCATTGGAGATCCAAAATTCGAAAACGGTCCTGATGCAAAAATCAGACCTGAAGAGGGCTTGCTCAAATTGCGAAAAGAACTTGGCTTATTCGCCAATATCAGACCACTAAAGGTCTTCGAACCCTTGGTTCATAAGTCTCCGATAAAGGAAAAAGTAATTAAAAATACTGATTTTATCATTTTCAGAGAATTAACAGGGGGTATCTATTACGGGGAAAAAAATATTAGTAAAGACGGAAATTCAGCTTCGGATAACTGTACCTATAGCATTGAAGAAATTGATAGGGTGGCTCATATGGCATTTAAATCAGCCAAGACCAGAAGGAAAAAATTAACCCTGATCGATAAAGCGAATGTATTGGAAACGTCAAGGCTTTGGAGAAGAAGAGTCAAAGAACTTGCCAAACAATATCCTGATGTTTTAGTTGACTACCTTTATGTTGACAATGCAGCGATGAAGATCATCGTGAATCCGAGACAGTTTGATGTGATCTTGACCGACAACTTGTTCGGTGACATCTTATCAGATGAAGCCAGTGTGATTTCGGGTTCTATAGGACTACTAGCCTCTACTTCACTTGGTGAAAAATCAGTTCTTTTTGAACCTATACACGGTTCATTTCCTCAAATGAAAGGGAAAAACCTCGCCAATCCTTTGGCTACTATTTTGTCAGCGGCTTTGCTATTGGAACATTTTAAATTATATGAGGAAGCTGATGCCATTAAAAATGCAGTGGAAAAATCAATCGAACATCATATCACAACTCCAGATATTAATTCGACCAAGAAATTTGCTCATACGTCAACGGTAGGTGAGTTTATTTCTGAGTATATCATTGATAAAAAAAATATTCTCTATCATATGGAAAATATTTCGCTCGGACAATCTACAATCATTTAGTTATCTTTAGTCCTGCAATCACACCCTGTGGTTTGCTAAAACAATTGGAAAAATCATAGGCATGGAATTCACCGAAGCGGTCAATAGAAGAAGATCGGTAAGAAAATATGATCCTGATCAACCCATTGATACGGATAAAGTTAAACAGTGTTTAGAACTGGCAACGCTTGCACCGAACAGCAGTAATATGCAACTATGGGAATTCCATCACATCACTTCTTCTGAAAAATTAAAAAAAATGTCTCCGTTATGCTTTGATCAAAACGCTGCGAAAACGGCTCAGCAGATGGTAGTCATCGTGGTAAGAAAAGATTTATGGAGAGAAAGAGCGCAAGCACATGTGAAGTATCTAAAGGAAGTTTTTGGAGACAAACCTAAGAAAGAACATTCTAAAAGAGCTAAATTTGCTTTTACCTATTATAAAACAATCATTCCCGTTTCCTACGCTGATTTTTTAGGAATTTTTGGCTATATCAAATATGGCCTGTACTGGTTAATAGGGCTTTTTAGGCCAATTTTCAGGCAGGCACGTAAAAGTGATATGAGAATTGTTGCCCATAAAAGTGCGGGGCTTGCGGCACAAACCTTTATGCTTGCTATGGCCGATATCAACTATGACACCTGTCCAATGGAAGGAATTGACTCACTTCGTATAAAAAAATTACTGAAACTTCCTTACGGAGCTGAAATAAATATGGTTATAAGTTGTGGTGTCAGATTACCGGAAGGTGTATATGGAGAAAGGTTCAGGATTCCGTTTGAGGAAGTTTATAAAGCGATTTAAACTTATAAACAGATGTAATCAAATGGGTTTTCTCCCGTCTTTAGAAGTACTCATTTAAAATTTAATGCAGCGTTATGTCAATAGATAAGATCATACAAAGTATCAGAAATAACAAACAGAACCATCTGGTAGATTTTAGGTTAAAATCCAAAACCGAGGACTTTACAAATGCCTTATTTCACATTTTATTTGATTCAAAAATATCAGTAAGCGAAAATATTGACGCACTTGCGAACTCCTTTCAAGAAATCTCGAAGATGGTTGAAGAACCAAAAGGTCATAGTTTTGAACTGATCTGGAAAAAATTTATGATAGATCTTCCTGATCTGTTGCAACAACTCAATCAAGATGCTAAATGCATCTACCTTCATGATCCTGCAGCCAAAAGTGTAGAGGAAGTAATTTTAGCTTATCCGGGTTTTTTTGCCATAGCTGTGTATCGGTTGAGTCGTGCGTTTCATTTACGGCAAATGCCTTTGGTACCTAGAATGATGAGTGAATATGCTCACCGTCTTACCGGTATAGATATCCATCCCGGAGCAAGTATTGGCTCCCCTTTTTTTATTGATCATGGAACGGGAGTAGTGATTGGTGAAAGTACGATCATTAAAAATAAAGTTAAACTCTATCAGGGGGTAACACTTGGTGCTCTGCAGGTTTCCAAGGACATGAAAGATCAGAAAAGGCATCCTACAGTTGAAGATAATGTGACCATCTATGCAGGCGCTACGATCTTGGGCGGCGAAACAGTCATCGGCAAGAATAGTACCATTGGTGGAAATGTCTGGCTCACCAAATCAGTGCCTGAAAATTGTATCGTATATCAGGTAACCGACACCAAACTTAAAACCAAAACCAATCATGCAGACAAATAGCATTCTGGATCTTATTGGAAATACACCCCTTGTTGAAGCACGAGGTCTGGTCAACAATAAAAACGTTAAGTTGTTCTTCAAGATGGAGGGAAATAATCCTGGAGGAAGCGTCAAAGACAGGCCTGCTTACAATATGATCAGATCTGCCTTGCAAAGAAAGGAAATTAACCAGCACAGTCGTCTTATTGAGGCCACCAGCGGAAATACCGGAATTGCTCTGGCAATGATTGCCGGTATCTACAAACTGGATATAGAATTGGTCATGCCTGAAAATTCCACAAAAGAAAGGGTTCAAACGATGAAAGCCTATGGCGCTAAAGTTACGCTGACCCCTGCCGGTAATGGTATCGAAGGATCTAGAGATTATGCTGAAATGAAAGTTGCAAAGGAAGGCTTCGTTATGTTAAATCAATTTTCTAATCCTGATAACTGGAAAGCACATTATAAAACGACAGGGCCTGAAATTTGGAAAGATACGGACCAAAGAGTCACACATTTCGTCTCCGCTATGGGCACTACGGGAACTATTATGGGGGTCTCTTCCTATTTAAAAGAAATGAATCCAGCAATTCAAATCATTGGTGCTCAACCGACTGATAATTCAAAAATTCCCGGAATCAGGAAATGGCCTGAAGCCTACTTGCCTAAAATATTTGACCGCTCGAAAGTTGATCGCATCATTGAAGTCAGCGAAGCAGAAGCCCGTGCGATGAGTATCAGGCTCGCCAAAGATGAAGGTGTTTTTTCTGGTATGAGTAGTGGTGGATCTGTTACTACTGCCTTAAGAATTGCTAATGAAATTGAGAGAGGCGTGATCGTCTGCATTATATGCGACCGAGGAGATCGTTATCTGTCTTCGGATCTTTTTGATTAATACCTAAGGTATTATAATCAGGCTAAAAATAATATCTTTTATTTACCCTTTAATTCAGGCTATCTAGCTGAGGGAGTAAAACTAAAATATCTTCGGAGGCTCTGATCTCTTTTTTATTCAACATCATTTTTACAAATTCGCCCTTTAAATATTTATCGGCCTGGTCTTTGTAATGTTTACTAAAAACATTTCCAGATTGTCCCGTAGGCAAAATCGATTTTGCATTTTCAACATCGCTAAAATCAATCACACGTCTTGTTGAAGGACCAGCTACTACCTCGTAAACCCCGGTTCCATTTAATTTAAACATCTGATTATTAATCACCTCAAGGCCTCCGTCAGTTTTAAAAGGACCAACGTTGAAATATCCTTTTAAAATAGCACTCTTATCAAATGCATGTTTGTGGACAACACTTAACGATTCAGACCATACCCAGTCATTGATATCATCACCAAACTGCTCTTCAAGGGCTTTTATGGACTGATGAAATGATCTGGTGATGATCTCATCCTTAAGTTCCTTCACGTCTTTGGTTTTAGTATCATCCCACCATACTGACTTGTTCAATTTAAGCTGTTTAGCAATTTGCCTTTTGTATAAATGTGTTTGTAAAAATTGTTCAAACCTTTCTTCACCCATTTCATCCCCAAAGGTATTCTCTAACAAAAGATAAATAAACTTATAATAAATGGTAGGTGCCACCATTTCTTTTTTATAGTCTCCTTTCCACGATTTTAAAAGTTCTATAGCATCTCTCTCTGTTTCGGTCAGGTTAACTTTGGAAATATTATCGAGGATAATTTTAACCAATGCAGGGCTTACAGAAGACTGAACATCATTGATCATAGTTTCCACCTCAGAGCCGGTAAAAGCATCATTACTTTCTATAAGCGTTACAATTCTTTTGGCACGATCTTCAGGTAAATAATATCCCGGATACGATTTTCCATTGACTTCTTCAGGTTGATTATTGGCTGAATATACATAGTGCCAGGACGGATTGATCGCTTGCGGGTTTTGCTCAAAATCCAGAAAAGTTTGTCTCTCAGTAATTTCATTAGCTCCGTCTAAAACAAACTTAGTGTGGACCCCTGCTTCTCTTTCATACAATAGACCTATCCCAAACCAGGCAATGTTACCTTTAGCGTCGCCGTACATCATGTTTAAGCCCGGGGCATTTACTTTTGACACAGCATCTCTGAATTCAATTAATGATGAAGCATAAGACATCTCATAAGTTGCATGTAGTAAATCCGAAGGCTTTTTCACATAGATCCAATCCATTGCAATTTTTCTATCATCATCCATTCCTTCTAAAAGTCCATTCATCAGAGGGCCATGTGGTCCTGTTTTTACTTTAAAAGTAACATCATCTTCATCCTTTACCTTTATTGTTTCTTCATGAACTTTATATTCCTGCTGGTCATCTTCATCAAAAAAATCAATATCATCATTTTCTAACATCGTAATACCGTAGGCATAATCATAATTATGTCCCAGCATAGGAAACGGGCTTAAAGCCATATGAAAACCATACATCTCTCTTTCAGGAGTAACTAAATGAGCCTGGTACCAAACAGATGGTTGAGAAAATGCTATATGCGGATCATTGGCAAAAATCACCTTACCATTTTTTGTCTTTTGAGGCCCAATGACCCAACTATTGCTTCCTATAAAAGGTGGAACCGGTAAACTATCCATAATATTATTGATGGAAGCGCCCAAATTCGAAGCCATCCTTTTTATTCCACGGGAATTCTTAATCAAAGTGGATCTTGGACTGATATCGATGTCTAGATCTACCATGTAATTATTTCCCAAAACCTCCTTTAAATCGGTTAACAAAAGATCTGTTTTATGGGCCTGAGCAAAACTAAAAGCTATATAACCGTAAACATTATAAATATCCTTGAGCGTATAATGCTCCTTTTCGACCCCGATCAGTCTAAATTCTATTGGGGTTTTTCCTTCGTCAATATACCTGTTGATTCCATCCAAATAAGCCTGAGCCAAAAGAAAAGTTTGAGAAGTACTATCTGTTAGCTGAATGGTTTTAGCAGCAGCTGCTTCAAGCCCCATACCTCTGAAAAGTTTGTCTGTTTTCACAAACTCCTTCCCAAATAGTTCGGAAAGTCTTCCAGCTGCAATTCGTCTAATGAGTTCCATTTGCCAAAGTCGATCTTGTGCATGAACATACCCTAGTGCCATGTAAGCATCTTCTTCGTTATCAGCGAAAATATGAGGAACACCATATGTGTCAAAATAAACGCTTACCTCCTCCCCCAGGCCCTTAATGGTCGCACTTCCTTTATAAGTAGGTTTGTTATTTTGCACAAAAATGAATGAAACTAACGCAAGAAGTAATACAACAAACAATAAAAAATAACCAATCTTTTTAAGCATTTTAAATCGAATTTATTCAAATATAGGTAAAAAAAAACCTCAATAAAATTGAGGTTCTAAAAATATGATTTTTAATTAGTAGTAGCTTTTAAAACTCTTCTTCACCGTCTCGGATCGGTACGATTTGAGGAGTAAAATCTTTTCCTCCCCATAGGTCACCATTATCATCGGTCTTACTGTAATCATAAGCCCAACGATGTACTTCAGGTATCTCTCCAGGCCAGTTTCCATGCATGTGTTCCACAGGAGTAGTCCATTCAAGAGAATTACCTTTCCATGGATTCTGAGTTGCTTTTTTACCTTTACCAATACTAAAGAAGAAATTAGCAAGGAAGATCAATTGTGCCAGACCACCTATAAGGGCAAACACTGTTATTACTTTATTAATATGTAGCAGATCCTCAAACATTGGAAAGGCTGAGTTACTGTAGTATCTTCTTGGTAGTCCCGCAAGTCCGATAAAGTGCATTGGAAAGAATACGCCATAAGCCGAAATTGCCGTGATCCAGAAATGAAGATATCCCATATCCTTATTCATCATTTTTCCGTACATTTTAGGGAACCAGTGATAGACACCCGCAAACATTCCAAATAATGCAGATATACCCATAACCAGATGGAAATGCGCTACCACAAACATGGTATCATGCACATTAATGTCTAGAGCACTATCTCCAAGAATCAGACCTGTAAGTCCTCCTGTGATAAAAGTCGAAACCATCCCAATTGAAAACAGCATAGCCGGATTCAATTGAAGATTACCCTTCCATAAGGTTGTTATATAATTAAACGCTTTAACTGCTGAAGGTATCGCGATCAATAATGTTGTAAACGTAAATACCGATCCCAGAAAAGGATTCATACCTGTAACGAACATATGATGTCCCCAAACAATCGTTGATAGGAAGGCGATCGCCATAATAGAACCAATCATCGCTCTGTAGCCAAAAATAGGTTTACGTGAATTGGTCGAAATCACCTCAGAGGTAATTCCAAGGGCAGGCAAGAGAATGATATATACTTCCGGATGCCCTAAAAACCAAAATAAATGCTCAAACAAAATTGGAGATCCTCCTTTATAGTGTAAAACCTCTCCTTGAATAAAAATATCCGAAAGATAAAATGAGGTTCCAAAACTTCGGTCAAATATCAATAGTAACGCCGCTGATAACAACACAGGGAAAGAAACTACCCCTATAATAGCAGTAACAAAAAAGGCCCAAATAGTCAAAGGTAAACGCGTCATTTTCATTCCTTTGGTTCGCAGATTCAATACAGTCACAATGTAGTTTAATGAACCCATCAATGAAGAAGCAATAAATATCGCCATAGAAATCAACCAAAGTGTCATTCCCAATCCTGAACCAGACATTGCCTGTGGAAGAGCACTTAAAGGTGGATAGATTGTCCATCCTGCTGACGCCATTCCTGTATGTACGAAGATAGAAAGGAACATGATCAAACTTGATAAAAAGAATAACCAGTAAGAGATCATATTTAAAAATCCTGAAGCCATATCACGAGCCCCAATCTGTAACGGAATTAGTAAGTTACTAAATGTTCCACTCAAACCGGCGGTAAGGACAAAAAACACCATTATCGTACCGTGAATGGTGACAAGTCCCATATACATATCGGGAGTCATTTGCCCCCCTTCTCCTCCTTTTCCAAGGAACGCTTCAATAATACTAAAACTTTGATCCGGATAGGCTAGTTGTAAACGAAACAACATAGACATAAACACTCCAATAACCCCCATAAACA
>CAZPHF010000013.1:0-44397 GCA_964586115.1 uncultured Flavobacteriaceae bacterium
AGCAATGGACTGAAAATCCATGTGTCCCTAGTTCGATTCTTGGAGGCACCACTTTAAAACCCTTAGTTCTTAGTTGAGTTAAGGGTTTTTTCTTCTTATGACATAGCAAATATCTTATTGATCTTGGATAAATTAATGTTGTAGTACAAAGAAGATGGTTTAACGATTTTTATGCTGTTTTGTCCTCATAAACAACTTTGACATTATACTTAAACAAGCCACTTAATTTATCCCAAAAGTCGCCTCCCAGAACAAAGAAGCTGGAAACAAAGACCATATCCGAAACTATATACCACAATACAGGAATGTCTTTAGAAAAAGGTAAAAAATGAGCGGAATACGGCAGAATAAATCCAATAATTATTGGAAGGCTAAACATGATCAAACCTATGCGATACCTTGTCAAACTGACCTCATCGGCAGGCGCAAATCGTTTTATATATCTGAATGTCTTTTCCTTGATAAATTCAAAGCCTTGTTTACCCATGACGGCAATTGCGATGATCATAAAGATTTCCGGGATACCAAATGCCAACAATCCTGAAAGTATATTCTTATATGAAAGGGGCAGGTCTGAACCTATAACCAGTGGTATCAATAATGGGCTTATAAATCCAACTACCAAGATGAAACCTCCTAGTATTAGTTTTGACTTTGGTATTTCAGGTTTGTTATTCATTTTATTTTAATTCTTTTCCTTTAAACCGATCTTTTTTAAGAAATACCCCAAAGGGATGATGATTAAAAATGAAAGTGTCCAAATGCCCGGACCAAAAGTTGCAAAGGGCAATGAAAAAAGCGAGGCTATTGGTTCTGGTAAAAATTGAAATAACATGGTTCGTTCTTCATGCTTATCAATTTGATCAGAAGTCAGGTTGTTTTTTCTTACATACATCCAATTATAAACGCCAATAAAGCCGGCAAGCGCTAAAAATATGCTTTGCATCTGTAAGGCAAGTTTCATTCCATCAAATTCCATATCAAATCGAACAAAGTAAAGATATAGCATCAGACAAACCATCTGAACAATTGCTAGAGATGCGTGTATTGGAGAGCTTCTAACAAGGTTCCCTAATTGTTTATTGGTTTGGATCCAATAAGTTAGCGTCAAAATTAAACCTACAACAATCACCACAAGTTTCATTGAATTTTCACTGAATATTTGTAAAAGAGATAAGTATTTCAATTCTGGGTCATCCGGCCTTGGCAGAATCAAAAATATCTGAAATAGCAATAGGGCATATAGTACATTAACAACAATTTTCAAACTTGATAATATACCTTTTCCTCGCTCAATTTCGGCTTTGGTAGGCTTCTCGGTTTTAATTAGTTTTACCATCTTAATTTATGTTAGTTTCCTAATTTGGAACATCTTACTATTTCCCCACCGGCATGGTATAGGAGAGGTTTAATCTGAATGCATTTTTCACCGCAGGGCCTTCCCACGATTCGTAAATGGCACTGGTTTTATATTCAACATAGGCATTCCATGATGCTTTTTCCAAGACCCAAACTTTCCCAAAACGAAGACCCAACGGAAGGTAGAAACCTTTGGTATTCCAGTCGTATAATGCTACCAAGTCTGCAGTTTGGAGATAAATGCCTGTAGTTCCAAAGCGATAGGCCAAAAATGGAGCGATCCCAAGTGGGTTAGCATCTGATTGGCCTGCAGGTAAAGTTTCAGGATCAATACTTCTCCAGGTTTGTGTAAAAAGTAAACCGTAAAACCACTGACCACTATTGTTTACAATGGCAGCAGCAAACCCGTACCCCCACTCATCTTTCGCTACATCTTTATCGCCAGGGGCAGTAAATAAGGGGCCAATACCAGCCCTACCTGAACCCCAATCAGTCGCTTTTGGAATGACCAGTGCAAATAGTTCAGTGTTTCCGAATCCAGAATTCCCTGTATTGACATCCTCGTAGTGGCGAATGGTCAAACGAGGTAAAATGGTCATTGATTTTAAAGGGACCGGGGCTACAACTCTCAATTGAAAATAGTTATCCAATCCAGCCGGACGAGGACTTCCATTTACAATATCATCAAAATAGTCGGGCATTGACTGATAAGCCGCCTGAAAGCTCCATTGGGTTGCAGTAGCATCCATTGCCTGAGACTCACGGCTCTGTTCGCCTTGTTGACTTGATTCGTCAGTTTTTTCCTCATCTTGTGCTTGTAAGACAAACCCGGAAAGAAAGCATACGATTAAAAAAAATATTTTTGTTTTCATAAATTTTAGTTCTGTTTTTTATTCTTATTATTCCATGTGTATTGGTAAGCCAACGAAATAGCATTAAAATCTGGCCCTTTTTTAAAACGGATACCTGAATTATAGGCAAACTTGAGTGTATGTTTTTTTGCAAGGGGTAAAGCATAAATCAGACCTAGTCTCATTGTTGAGATCTCTGTATCTCTTGGTTCACCATTCAATTCTGTTTTACCACCTATCGCGTATCCTGTATTTAACGCGATCCACATTTTTTTTGGTAATTCTTTTATAACATGAACTTTAAATGCATACAGCGGTTTTTGCGATAATTCATTTCCATTTAAAAAATCTGTGTTATTCGTAAAAATCCACATGCTCACATAAGATTCAATGATCCATTTATCAAAATTTCTTGCATAGCCCCATTGGGGTTTAAAAGCCCAACGGTTTGAACCTACATTGATAAGTTCTTCAGGATCATAACTTCCTGTAGGTGCTATAATTTGTATACTAAACCCAGACACATTTTTAGGCTTATAATTTTGAAATTCATAAATATCCATTGCCTTAGAACCCAAAAAATTGAAAGAAAACCTAAGTCTTACATCTCCAAAACCATTTTGAGTTCGAAAACCGTTCTGACCATCGTCGATACTGCCTTTCCAATCGCCCAGGATATAGGGAATGACCACATCTACTTTGGCCGACAAATCAAAAAACCTGATTGACCTGACATAGGCCAATAAACCACTGTGAATATTTGAATTCAGGTCTTCAATGGGCAAGGCCGGGTCCAATAATAAATTGCCTTGAGCATAACTATATGCAGCAATTGCAAAATTTGTTCCAACAGGTAAATTATTTATTGCCCTTGGTTCTAACTCTTGACAATATCCAAAAACATAAGTCAAAGAACATATAACAATTAATCCAATTTGTTTTTTAAAGAAGCTCATTGTCTCTTAAAAATAACGACATATATTTCATGGGTTCCTTGTATTTATCTAATACATTAATTGATCAATAACGCTACTAATTTTGTGGTTTTTTGCTTAGGGTTTTTAAAACGCCATCAATACTTAGAGAACTTCCAGCAACAGGCGGGAATTCTTTAAAAGTTTGCAAGAATTCACTAACATAAGTTTGTGCAGGCACAAACAACCACATATTCTCGGCATACCATCTTGTATACATAGAAGCTTTCCATGAAACCTCATATGGATCTGCTCTTAAATTTATTACTAATGGCCAAGCTGGTGTTTTTCTATATGCTTCGTTTATAGCCCCTTCCATATAGGTGAAATGGAGTTTCCAGTTGTTATATCTAACGGCGTTTAAATTACCTCCCTGATCAAAATAGAATATTTCATGTCTGGGAGACTCTATAACTTCTCCTTTAAAATAAGGCAACAAATTATAACCATCTAAATGAGCTTTAAAGTTCTTACCATTTGCCTTATAACCGTTCAATAATTGTTCTTTTATATCAGGAACACCTGCAGCAGCCAATAAGGTTGGCATCATATCTTCATGTGAAAATATATCGTTGTATTTTGTTCCAGGTTTAATAACCCCTGGCCAACGTATTACACAAGGAGCTCTAAAACCACCTTCCCAGGTTGTTCCTTTTTCACCAGCAAAAGGAGTGGTACCTCCATCAGGCCATGTAAATTTTTCTGCTCCATTATCTGTAGAATACATAATAATAGTATTGTCAATAATACCCAATTCTTCTAATTTAGCTAATACGGTTCCAATAGCTTTATCGTGTTCTACCATACCATCAGGGTATAGTCCAATTCCTGTAACACCTATACTCTCATCTTTTAAATGTGTCCAAACATGCATTCTGGTTGCACTTAACCATACAAAGAAAGGTTTATCAGCTTTGTGGGCACGTTCAATAAAATTAATTGCAGCATTTGTAAATTCTTCATCAACATTTTTCATGCGTTCTTTAGTTAATGGTCCCGTATCTTCAATTTTACCATCTGCATAAGAATGTAAAACTCCTCTTGGTCCAAATTCTTTATGGAATGCAGGGTCCTTTGGGTAATAATATCCTTCTGGCTCTTCTTCTGCATTTAAGTGGTATAAATTTCCGAAAAACTCATCAAATCCATGATTTGTAGGTAGCATTTCATCTCTATCACCTAAATGATTTTTACCAAATTGTCCTGAAGTATAACCCTGATTTTTTAACAATTCAGCTATTGTAGGTTGACTTTCCTGGATACCTTGTGCTCCACCTGGCATTCCAATAGTCAATAATCCTGTTCTAAAAGGATGTTGCCCTAAAATAAATGCTGCTCTACCTGCGGTACAAGATTGTTGCGAATACCAATCGGTAAACATTGCTCCTTCATCAGCAATACGATCAATGTTCGGCGTTTGGTAGCCCATCATACCGTGATTGTAAGTACTTATATTACTCCAACCAATATCATCGCCCCATATAACAAGTATGTTGGGCTTTTTTGATTTCTGGGCCATCATACCAAAACACAAGAACAACAGTGGCAATAGTAAAGTTTTTTTTATCATTATCTTAGGATTTAAGTTAAGTTTTCAGAGCGAAACCTTGTATAAAGGAATTTAAATATTTTAAAAACGTGAATACAATTCTACCGTTCAAAAACTGCTGAAACAAAAATGAGGCTAATCAATATAAAAATAAAATATCAGAGGTATACTTGAGGTTAACTATTTTTAAAATAGGTTAATTTAATTAACCAAATTGTTTAAGAATTCTGACAGATTAATGGAAGTCTCCAAGTTTAATTTTTGTCGAAGACGATACCGGAGTACCTTAACAGAATTAGGTGAAATATTCTTAATAGCTGCTATTTCTTTTGTATTCAATTGCAGCAATAGCAGGGAAGCTAAATGTATTTCATTGGGTGTTAGACAAGGATAGGTTTTTTTCAATTTTGCCCTAAAGGCATGATTTACTTTTTCAACATGCTCATTGAAGTGATTATAATCATGATGCGTTAATAACTGAGATTTTATGTTTTTTAGGATCTCTTTAAGATTGTCATTATCAATTTTTTCAGAATTTTCTATGCTGAGTAATTTGGTATATAAAGATTTGATAAACTCCCGGTTCTTGTTTATTTCAACTCCGAAAGATGTAAGATCTTTATTCTTAAACTGAATATCCTGCTGCAATCTGATCTTTTCCAACTCAGTTAATTTCAATTGTTTTTCGTTTAATTCACTTTGCATAAGCTTTATTTTCACCTTATTCTTGGAATAAAAATCGACAGATAGTCTGGCCCCGAGAATTGAGGTAAATAGAATTGGATAAATATCTAAGGGTGCCATAGACGTAAAATAATTCCTTAGAAATTTGTAGCCCGTAGCACTGCTTATGATCTCTTCTAAAGCAAGAAAAATAAATACAATGGTTAATAGCAAAAATGAGTTGGCACCTTTTAGTTTCTTTTTTTTAAAAACAATGGAGCTATATACGGTTGCCACACATAATCCCAGGAGTCCAATGTGCGCAATTATTTGCCAAAGGGCATAATCAGACTGGACAGGATAAATAAGTAAAACGAAGAAGGCAAAAGCAAAAATAGAAGATAAGATAGAAGGGATTGTTCGATGCTTATTTTCTATTAATTGAAAAATCAACCATGGAAAGATCCCATAATATATTGCAGCACAAAAGATGATGGCATAATGCATCTCTAATTCAAAAACAACGGATAATCCAATGAGAAGAAAATATAGTCCTGAAAATAAACTGAAGAGTCCAAAGTAGAAGTATAGTTTCTGAGATTTTTCACTTGTCCAAATAAAAAAACTCAAAATAGCAAAAGCAATATTAAAACCTGAAAATAGCGAAATAAATATGACGTTTGCTCCTTGATCCATGTATCAATCGTGATTTGATAAAAAAATATGCTGGAAAAAATACTAAGAATTATAATGACCCTTTATTGAATTAGTACTATAAATATTTCTCGAGTCTAAGCTTCTGAGTGATAAGATAATATTTGCTGTTTAAATAAAGGCAAGGAATCTTTCTGCTATAAATGATAGAGTTGCGTTTCCACCAGCATATATGTTGCCAATTTTATACTGACATGAATCAAAAGGATGCTGCATTAACGGAATAGCTTACAAGATTGAGTTTCTCGATTATAATGCTACCATATCTGCAGTTTCATAAAATCAAGGTTTTTTGTAGACATATAATCTTTCTTCTGAATCACTTACTATATAAATCTGATTGTTTGCAATCGTAATCCCTTCAGCTTGTTTTACATCAATTGTGAATGATTCAATCAATTTACCCTGTAAAGTACATTTATTTACGGTTCTGTTTTGATCACTAATGATCCAAAGCTTATCTGATGAATTTTCATAAAATATTCCTGAATAGTCCTTGGCAAAATCGAGATCATATATCGCCAAAACAGAGAAATCATTGCTGAGTTGGATTAATTGACCAGGATTTTTTTCGTTTAAAATAAAAATAGTCTCACTGTTGTGATCATATGTAACTCCTTCAATACCACTACTCTTTTCCTGATTCTTATATTTAATTTTATGATTTGATCCTTGACCCGTTTCTAAATCTATCATAAAAATGTTGGCTGGATTCGAGGAGGCACCATATTTAGATCCGAATCATTTATTATTTAGCTATTCAAATAATTTTTTCATCTTTACGGAATTCTTAATCCTAAAGGCAAACGGTTTTAAATGATATATTTTCAAAGACTCAATATGGATAACTCATTTTTTATGGATATGAGTGGGTGGAAAATATTGATTGATCCTTGGTTGGAAGTAAACCATTATAATCGAATTCAAATATCATGAGCGATAAAAGAAAAGCCCTTTTTGAAGTAACAATTATGTATATAATAATAGGAGCTCTGGGATGGGGGACTTATTATATTTTGGATAAGGAAGAAACAATAATAAGGTTTCTTTATGCCGATTTAGCGATGACTCTTATCACCTTTGTTTTTTCTTTAATAAAAAGGAATAGTAGTGTTTATGACCCTTATTGGACCGTCATTCCATTTTTTTTTATTGTTCAATGGTTCATTTATTTTGGGGGTTCAGACTGGGAGATCTATCAATGGATTTGCGCCATTGCAGTTAGTTTATGGTCTTGGAGGTTAACCTTGAGTTGGGCGAGAGGATTCCCGGGATGGCATCACGAAGATTGGAGGTATGTGAACTTCAGAAATCAATTTGGAAAATTTTTCCAACCCATCAATTTTTTGGCTATTCACCTTTACCCCACCCTCATTGTATTTTTAGGTATGTGGCCCTTATTTTGGATCTATGATTTTGGCGAAATACAATACCCCTTTCTGTTTTATAGTGGAGCGTTCATTGCATTTTTGGGCATCTGGTTTGAATACACCGCAGACAATCAATTGGCTCGTTTCAGGAAAAGAAAAAACAAGAAAAAAGAGGACATTTTGAACACCGGAATTTGGTCTTATTCGCGAAATCCGAACTATTTGGGCGAAATTCTTTTCTGGTTTGGATTGTTGGGAATGGGATTGGCCTTTGATTCACCCTGGTACACTTCATTAGGATCTCTAGGCATGCTCTTAATGTTCCTATTTGCCTCTATACCTATGAAAGAAAAGCAAATGATCAAAAACAGACCTGAGGCATTTAAAAAATATAAAAGTGAGGTGCCTATTTTGGTTCCAATGCCATCAAAAAAGTAAAACGAACTACTAAACAGAAAACAAGGAGTAGCAGATAAATTTTTTTGACTAAAATAAAATTTAACTATTATCTTCGTTCCGTTCTGAAAAGGTTGTTGAATGAATTTTACAGGAAAAACTTTATGGATTACGGGTGCCTCCTCAGGAATAGGAAGGGCAGTTGCTCTTGAATTGTCTGCAAAGAAATGCCATTTAATTCTGTCGTCAAGAAAAAGGGAGGACCTAGAGAAAGTTGCTAAAATTTGTGAGCAAAACGGGAGTACGACATCAGTCATTCCCTTTGATCTAGGTGATGCTGCTTCTATTGCTTCTGCTGCCAAAATTGTGTTGGAAATGGAAAGTCGCATAGATGGCTTATATCATTTTGGGGGCATTAGTCAGCGATCTTATGCAAATGAGACATCCATAGCCGTTGATCGAAAAATATTTGAAGTTAATTTTTTCGGAACGATTGAACTGACCAAAAAAGTGTTGCCAGTCATGATAAAAAGTGGAGGTGGACAGATTGGAGTAACCACAAGTATCGTTGGGAAATTTGGGTTTCCGTATCGTTCTTCATACGCGGCAACAAAACATGCTTTACATGGTTTTTTTGAAAGTGTAAGAGCAGAAAATGTTTCAAATAAGGTCTTGATCTCAATGATTATTCCTGGCCGCGTTAAAACGAATATTTCACTCAACGCGTTAGATAAAGAAGGAAACACGCATAACAAAATGGATGAAGGGCAAGATAAAGGTTTATCTGCCGAGGCAGCAGCAAGAATTATAGTAAAGAAATTAGCAAACGAAAAAAAAGAAATACTTGTGGGAGGAAGTGAATTATTTATGGTCCATATTCGAAGGTTTTTCCCTAGATTGTACTATTATTTATCAACAAAGGTTCAACCCCTCTAGTTACATCTAAAAAGGTATAATTGTCATGAAAATTAACGGAATTCAGCAACTGGGAGTAGGAGTAGAAGATGTACATGAGGCATGGAAATGGTATCGTGAACACTTTTCTATGGATATATTGATGTTTGATGAAGAAGCAGTTGCAGAGTTAATGCTGGCCCATACGGAAGGAAAGTCAAGAGCGAGACATGCAATTTTAGCCTTGAATATGGAAGGAGGAGGAGGGTTTGAAATCTGGCAGCATACCGATAAAAAGCCAACACCAATTTCAGTTCCAATTCTCTTGGGAGATCTGGGTATAAATATTGGAATTTTAAAAACAGACAATATTGAGGCTGCTTATCAAAGATATAAAGCATCCGGATTAAATTTATTAGGAGAAATTTCAATTACACCCGCAAATAGCAAACACTTCTTTTTAAAAGATATTTATGATAACCTATGGGAAGTCAAAGAACATCCGATAGTGTTTAAAAAAGAAGATGCGGTTAATGGAGGGGTTTTTGGAACTATAATTGGTGTGAAAAACATTGAAGAAAGCCTGGTAGTTTACAGGGATATCTTAGGATTTGATGAGACTGTTTATGATGAGACAGGAGTTTTTGATGATTTTGCAGAAATACCTGGAGGAAAGAAAGAATTTAGAAGGGTTTTATTGCGTCATAGCGATATTAAGAACGGAGCTTTTAGCACGCTATTCGGAAAATCTGAAATTGAATTGGTACAAGTGAAAAACAGGGAACCCAAAAGTATCTATGAAGGTCGTATCTGGGGAGACCCTGGATTTATTCATTTGTGTTATGATATTAATGATATGGATGCCTTAAGAGAAAAAGCCAAAGCTCATGGATTCCCGTTTACCGTGGATAGTGCCAGGGCCATGGATACCTTTGATATGGGAGATGCCGCTGGAAATTTTGCCTATATACAAGCTCCTGAAGGAACTTTGATAGAGTTCGTGGAAACCCATAAGATCCCTTTAATAAAAAAAATTGGTTGGTATATCGACTTCAGAAAAAGAGGAAATCACCCTTTACCAAATTGGATCTTAAAATTGTTTAGATTTAAAAGGGTTAAATAGTTGTCTGTTAGCTTATTTTTCGATTCCATACTCTCTTGCATTCATTCTGGCAACAGGAAGGTATTTTTTTAAATCCTCGATTCGGGTGTCATTTGAAGGGTGTGTACTTAGAAACTGAGGAGGGGCTTCACCCTTTGAATTTTCTTTCATTCTTTTCCATAATTTGATAGCTTCTTCGGGGTCATAACCAGCCATAATCATAAACACCATGCCAAGTTTATCGGCTTCGGTTTCATGTGTCCTGCTATAGGCTAACATTCCCACTTGAGAACCAATACCGTAGATACTATTCCAAAGCATCTGCGTTTCATAGTTTTGGCTAGATGTTCCAATGGCCACTGCTATGCCTCCTAATTGTTGCCCATAGGCACTTGTCATTCTTTCCTGCCCGTGTTTTGCAAAGGCATGCGCAATTTCATGACCCATTACGGCTGCGATGCCATCAGTATTTTTGCAAACGGGTAGAATACCTGTATAGAATACAACCTTTCCACCTGGGAGACACCAGGCATTCATTTGATCATCTTGAACAAGCTTAAATTCCCATTGGTAGTTATCGGCTTCTTCGGTCATGCCATTGGCTCTCATAAAACGGTCAACAGATTTTGATATTCTAAGGCCTACATTTTGAATTTCAAGAGACATTTTGGCATCAGTAGAAATAGTATTCTCTTTTATGAAATTTTCGTATTGGGCGAAACTAGCTGGAAGAATCTCTGAATCGTCTACAATATTGACCCGTTTCCTTTCTGTAATCGGTACGGTACTGCACGAATACAACAATATCAACAACATAAAATAGATTCCTTGTTTTGGCATAATTCTTAAGAATGAAACTGTTAAAAGCTGTGCTAAGGTATAAAAATGAGATGATAAATAGATGAGAACTCTTTCTCAATAGATAGGATAAAAGTATAAATATTATTACAAAAAGTAAAAAATACTTTACATTATGATAAAAATATCATACATTTGTATCAACTTTAAATTCTGTATGATGAAATTAAACTATTTGTTCCCCCATAGATTTAAGCGTTTTGGTATCATTATTTTGGTTCCTTTTATTCTTTTAGGATTATATGTGGTCGATAAAGACATTGAACCTGAATTTTTTGATTACAAGGTCCCAGCCATTTTTGTAGACGAGATATTTGGAGAAAGTTTTGTATTTGGTATGACCGAGAATAATATTTTGAACGAAATTATTGGAGTTGTACTGATCATTGGTTTTCTTATGGTTGCTTTTTCAAAAGAAAAGCAGGAAGATGAACTGATTGCAAAGATTAGGCTTGAATCATTGGTATGGGCTACTTATGTCAATTATGCTGTGTTGTTACTCTCAATATTATTTGTATACGGCATGTCCTTCCTTTGGGTAATGATTCTTAATATGTTTACGATTCTACTGTTTTTTATAATAAGGTTCAATTGGCAAGTCAAAAAACTCAATAAAACAATGACCTATGAAGAATAGTATCAAAGTAGAGCGAGCCAAAAAGAATATCACACAGGCTGAGCTGGCAAGATTGGCTAAAGTGAGCAGGCAAACAATTAATGCCATGGAGTTAGGCAAATATGTTCCATCAACTGTGCTGGCATTAAGACTTGCCAGTATCTTCGAAACAGAGGTAAACGAGATTTTTACACTTGAAGATACAGACTGGGAATGATTGATCATCTGATTTAGATAAGACCTAGTTCATTGCCTTAAAACTATTTTCGTTTGGGAATCATAAGGACCATTTTTGATTTAGGATGTTCAGTACAAGATCAGCATATGACCAACCAATAGCCTGAGCAGCAATAACTGTAAGACTATCCTGATCTTTTCTATGTGCTCTTGAGGGTCCTGTCATATTCGGTTTGAGGTTGAGATCAAAAAGGAAGAATTCATCTTTTGAGCCTTCCCTGCAATCGATCCGAATTGGTGCTTTGGCATTGATTAGAGATGCAGCCTTTTCGCATTGAGACAGAACGCTAGTGACTCGAGCATCGTCTGTTTCAGTAGGTTTTAAAACCCTTGAGTTTTTGACCACGGCGACATGTCCACTATAAGGGGCAATGCCGTTAATATGATTAAAACGAAGTACAGGAGGAAGGCACCAATGCTGCTGCTTCATGATTTTTTCTTTGTTCATCATATATGTTCCAGGGGGCATAACAGTCACAGTGATTTCTTTCCCTGTTAAATAGGTCTCAGCATATACTTTATCTCCGAATTGTTCAGATTGGAACATAGCTTTCAATTCGTTTGTCATTTGCTTAGGGTTGTGAACCACAACAACACCTTGGCTTCCCCTACCTCTTATGGGTTTCAATACAACTGGAAAGTGAAAATCATCATTCTCTTTACCATACCTTGCGATAAGTCTAGCTGCTGGTACCGGAATTTTATTATTTCTTAATAATTCATTTGTGGTCCATTTATTATCGTATTTATCAGCGGTATCACTTGCCTGACCAACGACTTTAATTCCCTGTCCGTGATAATTATTTATGGGATGCTCGTTAAACAGTACCGTATTTAACCAAAATACTTTAGCTTTTTGATCAAGCGCGTTTTGAATTCCATCATGAGTATCAGGAAATACCCAGTCTAAATCTTTTGCAGGATCGGGATGCTTCACTGGGGTCAGGACATGTAATTTATTCTGTATCAAGGCAATAGCCAGGTCTGCACCACTATCCGAATAGCCATTGGGCTTCATGGGTTTGATCACTCCATCTTTGGAAGGTGCTGGTGAGAACTGATATAGAATGGCTATTTGTTCCACACTTACTCCTTTTCAATAAGTTCACCAGGATGATATGTGTGAATTGCTCTTTTAAGTACGTCTTCCTTGTAATAAGCAACTGTTTTAAACTCAGCCTTGGCATAACGTTCGGCCTGATCATCAAAATGAACAGATTCCGGATCCCCGCTTTGACCTCCGGCTAATAAAGTTTTTGCTTCAACCCTGTCGCCAAATTCAACTACAGCTACAAAACTATTTCCACCTACACCATAGATTCGTTTTGTGTTTTCACCTTGTCTTGTGCCAAAAGAAGCCAATGCGCCCCAGTATCCACTAGCCATTCCAACAGGAAGACTGGGGAGGCTATCGTTGAACTTTTGAACAATATCGCCATTAATTCTTTGGTATCTGTTGTATTCGCCCCAAGGCGTTTGCCACTTTCCAAAATCAGATTCAAGTTTTTCTATGGCTTTAGAGAACACCTCCAAGCGCTCTTCTGGAGAGGATTCATCAGCCATATAATTTATCATATTGATAAATTCTTTTCTTTTATATTCCGCATGACCAGAATTTTTATAAGCATTTAAATAATATTGCGTCAAGGTCATCGGAATTGAATTCTCATCAACTTTGAAATTCCAAGAACCCAGAACTTCTAAAACTGTTTTTTCTTTTTCACCTAAATTCTCTGCTAATCTCCCTGCTTCTAACAGACCGGTAATCAAAGCTTCAGCTCCTGGCAGATAAGGGTCATATGACAGTTCAATTAGTTTATCAAGTGTGAGGTCATTGGCCTTTTCTAGCAAAGAAACAGCATGAATTCCCCGGTAGTTTTCAGGAAAGGAAGTCATATAGGCCGGATAATTTTCGGGTTTAGGGCTGTTTTTAGCAGCTGCGGTAAAGGGAGTGGAATTACAATTTTGTATCCATCCGTTTTCAGGATTTACAATAAGTATATTTTCATCAACGCTGTGTAGTCCTTTCCAATCAGTTTCCGGATCACTGCCATCCACGGGTTGGGAATAGTCAAATTTGGTATTTCTTTTTGGAATGAAATTACCATGATAGTAGGCAATATTTCCTTCAGAATCAGCGAAAACTGTGTTGTTTGAAGAATTTGTTTTCATCTCCATCATGTGCTTAAATTCTTTATGATTTTTCTGTTTGGTTCTCAGGAATGATTGTTGCAAAGCTTTTACCGGTTCCCACATCAGTGAAGTTGCCACCCATTTATTCTCGTTAGCATGTGTAATGGGTCCATGATGTGACCTGTAGGCGGTAAAAGACTTTTCTTTGATCCCTTCATCAGAAATAAATTTTAAAGAAACCGGATAGGACTCCAGTTTTCGCTGTTCATCGCCATAAACATACAGTAGCCCATCTTTGTTTTCAACAATAGTCTCTTCGAATTCATCAATAATATCAGTACCCGTAGAGGTATGCATCCAACCCGTATTTTCATTAAAACCTTGATAAACAAAGAATTGACCCCAAGTAACTGCGCCATAGGCGTTGAGCCCTTCTTCACTAACCACATGAACTTCACCTCTAAAGAAGAATGAAGTATGCGGATTGATCAGTAACATACTCTTACCAGACTGGGTCATTTTTCCGCTAATAGCGAGCCCATTCGATCCTTGATAATCTCCATAATTCAATCTGAGCATTCCGTCATAAACTTGTGCGAGAGCCGATTCATTCTTGGCATCATAAAAATCCTTGATTTTTTGAGTGGAAACTCTTTCGATATCTCCCCCTATGGACCCTTCGCTAAAATAAAAAGGCATCCAAGGTTCAAAATGATCCAATAATTTCGGTTGTACTTCAGGATGTGTAGCTAAATAGTAATTAATGCCATCAGCAAAAGCGATACATAATTCTTGCATCCAAACAGGGCTTTCTTCAAAATTGGAAATGGCCTCTTCATGGGTCATATATAAACGAGCCCTAAGGTCGCTGTAAAGTGCTTTTTCACCTTCAATTTCGGCCAAACGTCCTAATGCCCAGATATAATTTCGCTCCACCCTGTTAAAATCGTCTTCACATTGTGCATATAACAAACCGAAAACAGCATCTGCGTCTGACTTTCCATATATATGTGGTACGCCAAAATCATCTCTTATAATTTCTACATTTTTAGCTTGTTCTTTCCACTTGTCAAGGTCTTTACTCGCTGTAGGTTCTTTTTGGTTTGGCCCACAACTAAGTAGGGTTAAGAGAAATAAAATAATTAAGTTTTTCATCGATTTCTGATACTTTAAAGAATGGTCTATACAAACAAAGATAATTTTTTTAGTGATGTTGGGTCCAAATACATTTTTGAATGCCAATGCTGAATTTTAATAAGTTACACTTTTATGAAACTCATGAATATTTTCAGTATTTTTATGGGAACGTTACCCGACCAGTAGATTACATAAAAAATTGTTGAACCTCATGAGCTGTTGCCGATGAAAGAAGCCCGAATAATTCAGGAAGCTACCTTTAGCATCAAGATCAAAACCTATATTTTATTATCAGTAGGTTTTTTTCTATTGATCACGATTATTGGAATCCCATTTTTGCTGATCTGGTTATTGGGTTTTGGTCAGTATGTGAGTAAGCGTTATTATGAAAACCTCAAGTGTAAGCTTACTACCCGTCATCTTATTTTTAGTAAAGGAGCATTTTTTATGGTAGAAAAAACTATTCCATTAGAGAATATTCAGGACCTTACTTTTTTGCAGAACCCGATTTTAAATTTATTAGAATTGCGTGTGCTTAAAATTGAAACAGCAGGAAGTAGTAATCCTCATGGCAGTGATATGAAGCTTATGGGAATTGTTCAGGCGGAGGAATTCAAACAACAGGTACTGGAGCAAAGGGAATTGCTGATTCGAAAACCCGATGATACTATTTCAGTATCAAAAGACGGTGAATCCTTGGAAGTACTGCGTGAGATTAGAGATCTTTTAAAGGACATGAAAACAGGAAAGGCTTAAAAATTAAATTGATGAAAATACTACTTACAGGAGCAACAGGTTATATAGGAAAGAGGTTACTACCGGTTTTGGTAGATAAAGGACATGACGTAATTTGTTGCGTAAGGGATCAAAAAAGGTTCAATCCTCCTAAATCTTTGAAATCTAAGATCCAGGTCATAGAACTTGACCTTTTGGATAAAGAGAGTTTATCCAAAATTCCAAACGATATTGATGGTGCCTATTACCTAGTGCATTCTATGTCTTCTTCAAAGGATTACGAAAAGCTCGAGTTTGAATCTGCGCGTAATTTTAAGGAAGCGATGAATAAAACTAAGGTAAAACATGTAGTATACCTTAGTGGAATCATCAATGTAGATATTTTATCAAAGCATTTGACCTCTAGAAAAAATGTTGAAGAAGAATTAGGAAAAGGAAATTATAATTTGACGACACTTAGGGCAGGAATTATTATTGGTTCAGGTAGCGCCTCTTTTGAGATTATCAGAGATCTGGTTGAGAAATTACCGGTGATGGTTACCCCAAAATGGCTTAATACAAAGTGTCAACCTATTGGCGTAACAGATGTAATAAGCTTCCTTCATAAAACGATGTTTAATGAAAAAGGCTATGGACAGGATTTTGACATAGGTGGCCCTGACATTTTAAGTTATAAGGAGATGTTATTGGAATTTGCGAGAGTTAGAAATTTAAAAAGGTATATCTATATCATCCCGGTAATGACGCCCAGACTGTCTTCTTATTGGTTGTATTTTGTGACTTCAACTTCCTATAATCTAGCCATTGCTTTAGTAAACAGCATGAAGATTGAAGTGATTTGCCGAAATAATGATTGGGCAAAGACACTTGGGATAGAACCCATTAGTTACAAAGAGACACTTAGCAGGGCTTTCAGTAAAATAGAAAATAATGAAATTCTTTCCAGTTGGAAGGACGCCATGAGCAGCGGGACCCTGGAAATGAATATTTCTGACTTTATCAATGTCCCTACCTTCGGATGCTTTAAGGATCAAAGGGAAATGAAGTTCGATGATTTTCAGACCACAGTGGATAGGATTTGGAGAATCGGGGGTCATAATGGATGGTATTATGGCAACTGGTTGTGGCAGCTCAGGGGTTTTATGGATAATTTGTTTGGTGGAGTTGGACTTAGAAGAGGTAGAACCAGTGAAATAGATTTAAATTCGGGAGATGCCGTTGATTTTTGGAGGGTTTTATATGCCGATAAAAAAGAAGGCAGGTTATTGTTGTTTGCCGAAATGAAGATGCCCGGGGAGGCCTGGTTAGAATTCAGAATAAAAAATGGAAAACTGGAACAAACAGCAACCTTCAGACCCGTTGGATTGATGGGTCGTTTGTATTGGTATGCCGTTTACCCTTTCCATGGTTTTATTTTTAATGGAATGCTAAAAAATATAACCTCTCAGGCCAATTGAATAAATCTTTAAATGTAAAGCAGCTATGAGTACAGCAATTTTTTGGTTTCGCCGCGATCTAAGGTTTGATGACAATACAGGTTTATTAGCAGCTTTGGCTCAAAATGAATCCGTGTTACCAATTTTCATATTTGACGAGATGATCATCAATGAACTATCCCCTGATGATCCAAGGATTAACTTTATTTATACATCTCTGAAGGTTTTGGATGATAAACTTAAAAAGCAAGGTAGTGGCGTTTTGGTGCTGAAGGGTGATCCTATTGAGGTGTGGAAAGAGTTACTGGGAAAGGAAAAGATATCAAAGGTATATTGCAATAAAGATTATGAACCTTATGCCCGTGAGCGGGATAAAAAAGTAGAGGTCTTGTTACAGGAAGCATCAGTTGATTTTTTTCAGTTTAAAGATCAGGTAATTTTTGAAGAAGGAGAGATTGTTAAGGATAATAATGAGCCCTATCATGTCTTTACACCTTATAAAAACAAATGGTTAAAGAAATTTAAACCAAATACCTCGATAAAGGAAATAAATTACGAAGGGTTTCTTAAACGAAATACTTTTTTTCCTTCCCTAGAGGAGCTTGGCTTTAGGGATTCGGATATAAAAGTAAAGGATTTTGATTTGTCCCTTATGGAGCAATATGGTTCAAATCGCGATTTTCCGTCAAGATCTGGAGGTACACATTTGGGCCCACACCTTCGTTTTGGAACCATTAGCATACGGAGGCTTGTTGAAAAAGTTAGTATTTCAAGTGATGTTTTACTCAGCGAATTGATTTGGAGAGAGTTTTTTATGCAGATCCTTTTCCACTATCCAAAAGTGGTTCATCAAAATTTTAAGTCAAAATACGATGGGATTGCCTGGAGAAATGACCAGGTGGATTTTGAGAAATGGTGCTTGGGACAAACAGGTTATCCAATGGTAGATGCAGGAATGAGGGAATTAAATAGGACCGGTTGTATGCACAATAGGGTAAGAATGATTACGGCGGGATTCTTGTGTAAGCATTTGCTTATCGACTGGCGATGGGGAGAAGCTTATTTCGCTTCTAAACTTCTCGATTTTGAACTGTCCTCAAATAATGGAAATTGGCAATGGGCAGCAGGAACCGGTTGCGATGCGGCTCCATATTTTCGTATTTTTAATCCAGAGTCGCAACTTAAAAAATTCGATAAAGAAATGGTATATATCAGAAAATGGATACCTGAATTTGACACACAAGATTACTCCGAGCCCATGGTAGATCATAAATTAGCGAGAGAAAGAGCTCTCACAACCTACAAAATTGGTCTTGGATAGGAAAGATTTTTAATTGACAGTATTAAATGATGCTTAGATTATATAGAACGGATGCTTCGGATGCAGATTTTATAAAACTCGTAGCCTTATTGGATGAGGAATTGGCTGAAAGAGATGGTGATGAACATTCTTTTTATCAGCAGTTCAATCATATTGATAATTTGAGCTACGTTTTACTGATAAAAGAAAATAATGAGGCAATTGGTTGTGGAGCGATTAAGGTGTTAGCTCATGATGCGATGGAAGTGAAGCGTATGTTTATCTTAAAAGAACTGAGAGGAAGAGGGTTAGCCGGCTCTGTTTTAGCGGAACTGGAGAAATGGACTTTAGAATTAGGGTATGCAAACTGCAGATTGGAAACAGGGAAAAGACAATGGGAGGCCATTGCTCTTTATGAACGAAAGGGATATCAAAGAATTCCTAATTATGGCCAGTATGCCGAAGTTGATAACAGTATATGCTTTGAAAAGAAATTGAAGCTGGCTCAGACATAACGTGTCGGCTTTATAACCCTGTTTTAGTTTTACATTTGAATTATCAAATAGAAACAGCATGAAAATAATTTTTAGAAGTATTTTGGGAATGACCCTGATCACAGGACTTTTTTTGGTATTCGGGGCCTTAATTCAATTCAATGCACCTCAATTAATACCTATTGCTTCTGCAGTAAAAGGCTTCTTATATATCATCCTTTTGATGGGAATAGTAATTATTTCAAAGTCAGGTATCGAGCTAGTATGCAGCCCTGATTCAAGGGAGTGAGATCATAAATGCATGTGCATTATTTGTTTTTATTTTAGCCTTCAATCATGTCAACAATCTCATTTTCAGCGAACTTTGTTTACAACAATTTATAAGTACAAAGAAGAAATAATTTTATCTTTCAGGATAAATTTCTATTTTTGAGCGGTTTGGTGAAATTAATCTTGATATAATGAAAGGAAAAATCCTAATACTTTTTCTTGTGTTGATGTATGGGCTAGTGTCAAAAGCTCAAGAGAAAGTACACGTTACTGAAATAGAAGAAAGGAATATAGACGGTAAAACGATACTCTATGCCAATGAGGCTGCATACAATGGTATCGTATATGAGAATTATGTCTCCCCTAAGTTAAAATATACTGTTCAGAATGGCTTAAAAAATGGCCCTTATGAACTATATTATGAAAATGGTCGGGTAAATAGAAAGACCTCTTTTAAGGATGATAAATACGATGGAGCTTATGAAGAGTACTATGACAACGGCCAATTAAAACTCAGAACCAGTTTTAAGTCTGGAAAGTATCACGGTGCCTTAGTAATGCATTATAAAAACGGGCAGAAAGAAGCAGAAGGAAACCATTTAGATGGCAGGTTTGAGGGGATACAAAAAAAGTACTACCAAAACGGGAACCTGAAGTCAAAAATAACTTATCAAAATGGTCAAAAGGAAGGGCCGGCTTTAAAATACTATGAGAATGGGGATTTAAAGGAAACCTCTTTTTACTCAAATGACCTTCTTACTGGGGTATATGAGAATTATTATGAAAATATGATGCTCTATGTGAAAACTGAATACCAGGAAGGAGAGAAAGAAGGTGTTTTTCATATGTATTATGAAAACGGACACTTGAAAAGGAAAGGGTATTATTCAAAAGGAAAGGAAAATGGCCCATTCGAGATCTACCACGAAAACGGAAAATTGAAAAGAAAAGGATTCTTCAAAGAAGGCAGGTTAACAGGTAATTTTGAAACTTACGACGAAGACGGCCGATTGGTCAATAAAACCACTTATAGGAACGGGCAAGTTATCGGTTAAATGACTGAAATCATATTATTTAGAATGATTCTGTAATAGCTTTCAATTCCTTTTAACACTTCATATTCAAAGAGATTTTTCGTAACTTACTAAAATGAATTTTTAAAATCTTGGCTCATGATAAAGAGTGATGAGGTTTTTTACAAAATTTGTTTCGATTCTCTTTTAGAAGGGATTTGCATAGCAAATGAAGAGGGAAGAATTGTAATGAACAATTCTGCCTTCGAGGATATTTTTGGATATAATAAAGGCGAATTATTAGATAAAAAAATAGACATTCTCATTCTCGATACCCACCGAAAAACACACCTTAAACATTTTGATTCTTATGTCAAACACCCTAAAAAGTACAAAAAAGGGAAAGGACGTGAATTCTATGGTTTGCATAAGACTGGCGCTATTCTTGATCTTGAAATAGGCTTAAATTATTTTGTTTACGAAGGTGTTTTTTATGCAAAGGCACTGGTTTCAGAAATCAGTACAAGAAAGCAAAAGGAACTTCGCATCAAGGAAAAGAACAGGAACCTTGAGCTTGAAGTTGAGCAGCGAACAGCGCAGTTGATGCGGGTTGTATCAGAACTTGAAAAATCTAACCTTAATTTAAAACAGGAAATCAAGGAAAGAGTCATCGCTGAGAATAGAGCAAAAATGGCCTTTGAAAAAGAGAAGGAACTCAACATCATGCAAACCAGGTTCATCTCTCTTGCTTCCCATGAATTTAAAACTCCTTTAAGCGGAATTTTGACGTCAGCCAGTCTCATAGAAAAATACAATGAGAAGGCGCCGAATGATAAAATAGGCAAGCATGTTGCCACGATCAAAATGCTGGTCCTTCAGTTAAACTATATTCTTGATGATTTTCTCTTTCTGGAAAGAACCGAAAGTGAAAACTACATTTTACGCTTATCAAAATTTAAGTTGTGTGATTTGCTGAACAAACTTGTAAAAGACGCCAAGGGTGTTCTCAAGGACGGTCAAAAGATAGAAATTACACCTTGTAAAATTCCAATTGAAGTACATCAGGATAGAAAAATTATTGAAATTATTATCAAGAATGTATTATACAATGCCATTAAATATTCTCCTGAACACTCTGTGATTGAGATGAAAATTGATAGAAACGATTTATTAAAGATAACTATTGAGGACCAGGGATTAGGTATTCCAAAAGAAGCTCAACCTTATGTTTTTAAAAGATTTTTTAGGGCTAAAAATGCACTTCCCATTCAAGGCACCGGGATTGGACTTAATGTTGCAAAACGGTATTTGGAAAAGCTAAGTGGTAGTATTGATATACAAAGCGAGGAGCATAAGGGCACGAAAGTGATTATTAAGTTGCCGATTGACTATAAAAAAATCGAAAACAAAGAGCTTGAAAGCAACAATATGGATTGAATCATTAATATCAGCTTATGAAAAAAAAGATCCTAATTATTGAAGATGATAAAATTGTTAGAGAAAACACTGCCGAGATTTTGCAACTTGCAAATTACGAAGTGATCACTGCAGAAAATGGTAAGTTCGGCTTGGAAAAGGCTACCTTTTTTAAACCAGATCTTATAGTTTGTGATATACTGATGCCCGAACTTGACGGATATGGTGTTTTACAGATCATGATGAGGAATAAGTCACTTCAAAGGATTCCAGTTATCTTTATGTCGGCTAAAACCAAACATGAAGACATAAGAAGAGGAATGGATCTGGGAGCCACCGATTATATTACCAAACCTTTTGAAGAATCAGAATTACTAAGTGCAGTGGCATCCAGATTGAAAAGAAAGGAAATCATGGAAAGTTTGGGTAATCGAGAATCTGTGGTAAACAAAAAATGGCGTATCGAGGAGATTGAAAAGGCATTTAAACATAAAGAAGCCATTGAATATAGGGCAGGAGCAACCATCTATTGTGAGGGAAGTATAAGCAATCATATTTTTTACATTGTAAAGGGAGAGGTGAAAACATTTAAGATCAATCATGACGGTAAGGAACTGATCACAGAAATTTTCTCTGATAAGAGTTTTTTCGGATTTACTTCTTTTCTTGGGAACAAGCCCTATATTGAAAATGCAGAAGCTATTAAGCATACGGAAATATTAAGAATTCAGAAACATGAATTGCTGGAATTGATCAAAACAAATCCACAATTGGGCTTGAATTTTATGGACTTACTTTCTCATGATCTTGAATTTGTAAAAGACCATTTAATGCACCTGGCATATGATTCCGTTAGAAGAAAAACAGCAGATGCGATATTACAACTGGAAAAAAAAGGAGGTGACCAAAAAACAATAGACATCTCTAGATCTGATCTGGCCAGTTTTTTGGGAATTGCAAAGGAAACCTTAACAAGAACTTTGACTGATTTCAAGGAAGAACAGTTAATCAGCACAAATAGAAATGAAATCTATATTCTCAATAAGGAAAAATTGCAAAGGATACAGTGAATTTGACGAAAATCAACAGTTGCATTGACCAAGGTCAGTGACATAGTTTAAAGTTTATCTTAGCTTTATTGTCATTAAACTACTGGTCATGAAAAAGATACTTTTACCTACGGATTTTTCCGAAAATTCAATTAATGCTATTCAATATGCCACAGGTCTTTTTAAGGATGTTCCTTGTAGGTTCTTCCTATTGAATGTTTACAGAATTCCTTATTTGGTTAATGAAGGCCTAATGGATCAGAATGTTACTCAATTAGCTGAGATGGAGGAAGAAATGCACAAGACTTCCAAGGAGCATATGGAACAACTGCTTTCAAAGCTGCCTGAAAACAAAAATCATCATTTTGAGATGATAAGCGACTATAATCTTTTCAGTTTGGCTGTGCATCAGGTGGTGGATGAAAAAAATATTGAGCTTATTATTATGGGAACCAAGGGAGCAACTGGATCCAAGGGCATTTTTATGGGCACTAATACCGGTGATGTGATGATGAGAAATTCCTGCCATGTCATAGCCGTACCGGAAAATCATACCTATAAGCCTCCTAAAGAGCTAGTTTTCCCAACTGATTTTCAGATCGATTATGATTTTGAAGATTTGGAACCCTTAATCAGTTTGGCAACGATGAATAATACGGCCATAAGAATAATCCATTTTAGCGAAAATAAAGACTTGGATGAATTACAGGAACAAAACAAAAGAAAACTGAGTTCTTTTTTAAAAAACATCAAACATAAATACTATACACTTTCTTCTTCTGATTTTGAAGAAGGCCTAAATTGTTTTACGCAAAGCAGGGGGAATATTGATATGATTGTAATCATCGGAAGGCATTATGGATTCTTCCAAAGATTATTTTTTAAGCCCAAAGTAAGAGAACTGAGTTTTCATTCAACAATACCTTTATTTGTGGTACATCACTTAAATGAATAAACATGGATATTTCAATTTTTTTGGCAAAATTTTGGGGATGGTTTTTTATCCTGTTTTTTCTTCTTTTTATAATCTATCCGAAGAGAATCAAACAAATGTTTGACT
Source organism: uncultured Flavobacteriaceae bacterium (assembly GCA_964586115.1). GTDB lineage: Bacteria > Bacteroidota > Bacteroidia > Flavobacteriales > Flavobacteriaceae > Lutimonas. The sequence goes on from CAZPHF010000013.1 coordinate 23,627, forward strand.
TTGCAAAAGATGATAAATTCATGATTATTTTATCGATTCTTGGCATTATCATTGGTTTGTTACATATACTTGCTCATAACCTCTGGGTCAAGGATTGGAGGATTATCATTACCCTATTCGGCTGGTTTAGTCTGTCTAAAGGAATAAGTCAGTTTGCATTTCCAGGGTTTGCCAATAAATGGATTCAAAACATAGATTTTAAATGGTTTCAGTTTTTTCTATTCTTGTTGTTTCTTGTAGGATTGATTTTACTGAATCAGGTTTATCAATGGGTTCCTTACTAAAAGTCACCCATTATTGATTAGAATCAATTCTAGCATTGACCCTGGTCATTGTTTTGCTTTATGAAGTGTTGTAAGTTTGATGTATTAAAATAAAGAACCGCAATTTTAGCGGTTCGAGATCAAATTCTATGAAACATTAAGAGGCAGCTCAAGTGAAAACTTGCAGGGCCTTGGAATCAAAGATAGGTTTTATAGGTTAATAAATATCTGGCTGATGATTAAGATCTGATAAGGAATTTAATGTAGGGTATTTTAAAATGTAAAAGGTATTTTTGATTCAAAAGGGAACAGGAAATTTAAAACTTCCTGTTCTTTTTTTGTTTTATACTCTTTTTCAGAATAGACTTCCTTTTTTTATCCTGACCTCTTGATAAAGATCATCAATTCTCATGAGCCGCGTCATTGTGCAAAATGATAACTTGGGGTAATTTTACGACTAGTAATGAGTAACAGTATTAATTAAAACCAAAAGCATCATGAAAAAATTATTGTTAGGGTTATTAGCACTTGGGTTAACCACCCAATTCTATGCTCAGGTTATTAATGATGGCATGTTACCTGAAGTTATGGTTTATGCCACCAATTATAAATACCTGAATAGTATAGATAATTCAGAAGCCGCCGTCTCTGTCCAACTACTTGAGGATATGGTGGCAAAATTTGACGTAAAAAGCTCAGAATTTTATGAAGATGGAAGTGATTTCTATCGGGTTTACTTTTATATTCCTGATGGAAAAATAGTTGCGGCCTATGACCGTGATGGAAAGATTCTTTATACTATTGAAAAGTTTAAAAATGTAGCTTTACCGAATGATGTAGCTTCTGCAGTGGCTGAAAGATTCCCAGGATGGAAAATTGCGAAAGATGTCTACAAGGTCAATTATGACAACAAATTAGGAGCTCTAAAACAATATAAGATCGTCCTAGAAAATGGCAAAAAAACCATCAGGATCAAAGTTGATGAAGAAGGGACAATTCTATAAGCAGATAGTTTTGAAATGAAGAGAAAGTTGCCCCCAATAGGGCAGCTTTTTTTGATGACTATCATCGTTATGATTGACCATCGTCATTGCATAAAATAAGACATCAATGTAATTTTGATTTGTTATTAATATTAAATGTTTTATCATGACACTTGTAAAATTTAAAAAACCCGGATTGCCTTGGTATGACAACATGTTTACGGACCTTATTGGTTCTGACAAGTTGCTTACCAATGACTTTTTTTTGGAAAACAAGTGGATGCCTGCAATGAATGTAAAAGAAACTGATGATCTCTTTGAGCTTGAAATTGCGGCACCAGGTTTTACTAAAAAAGATTTTGAAATTTCAATTGAAAACGGACTATTGAAAATTTCGGCTGAGAACAGTGAAGATAAGGAGAAAGAAGAGGAGAATTTTACTCGTCGTGAGTTCAATTACAATTCGTTCTTTAGATCATTTACATTGCCAGAAAATGTAAATGAAGATGAAATGATCGATGCGACCTATAAGCGTGGTATCTTGAAATTAGTTTTGAATAAACTTCATGTGGATGAAAGTACTCCAAAACGAGTGATTGAGGTTCATTGATCATTGAAATAGGGAGCCTCGGCTCCCTATTTTAAGTATAAGTTTAGCTATTAAGATAAGTATTATGGAAAATAACAGGAGCAAGTTGTACAGCCTTCATGACAGTTCAGTATCATGGATCAACGAATTGGAATTTATAAAAGATGAGCAAGTATTTTTGGAACATTTACTCAGCACACATTTTCTTGATTTAAGCACTGAAAAATTATATGAAACTACGAGAAAGCTAATTCGAAAACTCAAAGAGGTTGAACATATGGGAGTTGAACTTACTCAGGAGATTCAACTCTACAATAAGAAAATTGCCGAAGTTTTAGAAGAAGACAATAAACCCCTTGAGAAAACTTTGGATAAAAGTCATACTATGATTCAAAATGACTTTGAAAGTTATGTATTGAAATTCAGATATGTCAAAAAGAAAATATTTGGGATTATAAAGGAAATTATGGTCCATCATAAACAAAAACTACTCCTCAATAAAACTTGATCAAGTTTTAACTTTTTATATGCCCCTCACTATGAATAAATAGGTTGTTTCCCAAAAAACAACCTATTTGTTTTTGCTTACTTTATAGATATTGGAAGCCAAGGGACCTAATTGAATTTTTATTTTGCCCTTCCCGTTTTCTATGCTAAGAGTGTTTATAGATGCATCCAAAAGTTGGTCTTCTATGGTATAGGTCCCATCTTCAAGATTCCATGCCTTAATAATCTCTTCAGGCACCATGAGGTCAAGGTCATAATGATTCTCAGCATCGAAATTGGAAATAATGATCAATTGCTCATTTTCTGTCCATCTCACAAAAGAAAAAATGCGATGGTCATAGGTAGTATTTTGATCTTTGTTATAATAATGTATTTCCTGATAATTACCCATCAAAGCCTCACTATTAATGGTAAATGACAATAGTTTTTTATAAAAAGACCTGAGCTCATTTTCTTTCTTGGAAAGACCTCCTCCATCAAATTGTTTATCATTGGTCCATCGTTGAAAATGAGGCACGCCAACATAATCGAATATCGAAGTTCGCGTTGGTGAGCCGAAACCTGCATTTTCTGCACCCGGTTCCCCTACTTCCTGTGCAAAATACAAAAGAGTCGGTGAGGTACTGATGGTTGTGGAAACAACCATGGCAGGCTTGCCTTTTTCAGCAGATCCTGCAAAATCAGGACTTGCAATTCGCTGCTCGTCATGGTTTTCAAGAAAGTGTAACATATGATGTTCTATGTCATCAACTTCTTCCTGAACCTTAGGAATATGATCTGTCCATCCATGGCCCTGAACCATATGTTTAATGCTGTCATAAAACCCTACCTTGTCATATAAATAATCCATTTTCCCTAAATGGATATAGTCTCTGTACAAACCTGGGTTATATACCTCGGCCAGCAATAAAGCCTCGGGATATTTCATTTTAATAGATGAATTCATATAGCTCCAGAATTCTACAGGAACCATTTCAGCCATATCATATCGAAGGCCATCAACGCCTTTTGACAACCAAAAAAGGGCAATATCTCTGAATTTTATCCAGGAGTCAGGAACCGATTTGTCCTTCCAGAATTCAAAATGAGCTTTGTGATCCATGTTTTCAAATCCATCAGGAAGTGAATCAAAATCATTGGTTCCATCGGGTCTTACTCCATAATTGATCTTAACAGTTTCATACCAATCATTCTCATCAGGTTGAGATAATCTCGATCCATTACCGGTCCATTTGGCAGGAACTTCTGTAAATTTACCATCCAACAAAGAATTTTTCTCTCCTCCTAAAGGCTGGTAATTGTTATTCCAGTTAGGGATGCGAAAGGATTCTCCAATGATATAATAAAAATTATTATCTCTTTTATATTCCACACTATTATCATCATTGGCACCAAAATCTGAAATGCCTTCAGGGTTATTGAGCCCTTCGTATTTTCTTGCGATATGGTTGGGAACAATATCTATGATAACCTTCATATCCTGTTGATGGGTCCTGTCAATTAAGGCTTCAAATTCTTCCATTCTCTTTGAAGGGTCAACCGCCAGGTCAGGGTCAACACTGTAATAGTCTTTGACTGCATACGGAGAACCCGCGCGTCCTTTGACAACATCAGGGTCATCATTTGAAATTCCGTATTTAGTATAATCGGCAACCATGGCATGATGCAAAACACCGGTGTACCAAACATGAGTTACACCAAGTTCACGGATTTCCGACAAGGATTTTTCAGTAAAATCATCGAATTTTCCAACACCATTTTCCTGTTTTGTACCCCAGGGTTTATTCGTTGTAATATTATTTCCAAACAGGCGTGTAAAAACCTGATAGATCACTTTTTTATGTTCTTTGGTATTCATTTCAGATGTTTTTGGATCATGTTCTTTTCCACAGCCGAAAAATAAGCCGAATATTGCGAATAATAAAAGGATGGCGCTTTTTTTCATTTGAAAAGGATTAGTGTATTTGATTCTCTAGCAATACTATTGTGAATGGTGTATCAAGCTGCACAACACCATTTTTTACCGTGGTAGTGATAGCTGAGTAAGCATCCTTCAGCGTTGCGCCTTCTTCAAAGACCTCACCTACAGAAATGATCTTGGGTCCTTTTTCAAGTTCCAGGCCGATGACAACAACATCTTTAAAATTGTCTTTTGTATAAGTTCTTTGAAAAACATAAGGAGATTCATTGATCATTTGATGTCTACCGGCACCGATAGACGGATGATTTCTTCTGAATACCCCAAGTTTTTGCCAATGGCTCAGAATGGCTTGGGTCTCTGGATTGGTTTTGATTGCTTCCCAATTCATAAATGATCTCAAGGTAGCGTCACCTTGTGTTCCCTCGATAATAAGGCCTCTGGCTGATTCATCACCGTAAAAGATTTGTGCAGATCCTGGTGAGAGCAATAATTTTGTAGCTGTTTCATAAGGTTTGATGCGTTCCTTATCGAAAGGACTGTTATCATCATGAGAGGTTAGGTAATTCAAAACCTGAAACCCTGAGGTAGCATTGTTAAGGGTGTCACTATAGGTGGAAAATATGGATTCATAACTGCCTCTAGCGCTTTTCTTGAATTCAAAATTGATCATACTGTCAAAACCATGATCGTAATAATTGACTTTTACATCCCCAAAATCAAAACTTTTACCTGAAGATATGATATCATAATCATATACTTCACCTACCATGTAAAAGGCATTGTCATCTAAAACTAAATTAGCATTTTGCTGTTTCCACTGGGCAAAGGCCACTTCACATTGTTTTTTAAATTCGGCCCATACTCCTTCTTCTATATGTCTAACCGTATCGGCTCTGAAACCGTCAATACCATAGTCTCTTGCAAAATCAGATAACCACTTGATAATATAATATTTGGGAGCTCTAGGATAGCCCGTTCTTTCAAAAAAGGCGTCCAGCTCAGCCATTTCTTGTTCATACCTTCCTTCCTTTTTCCATTTTTCTACCAGTTCTTTAGGAAGTTCAACGTTTTCGTTTGATTCGGTTAGAATATCAGGTAAGTTTTCCACCAAAGTACAAGGAACCGCCGTTTCATATGAGTTATATTCACATTTTGGGCTGGTTCTTACCCAATCAGTGGGCCAGACCTTGTCTTGTTCAGTAACAGGACCAGTATGATTGATCACGGCGTCCATGACTATTCTGATATTATTTTTGTGAGCAACTGATACCAATTCTGCAAGATCTTCCATAGTTCCAAAATTTGGATCCAATGCAGTCCAGTCTTTAGTCCAGTATCCGTGAAAGGCATAGGTAAAACCTGTACCTTCATCAGTTCCTCCATGAATCTGCTCTACTACCGGTGTAAACCAAATAGCGTTAATACCTAGATCAGTGAAATAGCCTTCTTTGATTTTTTCTGTGATTCCTTTGATATCACCTCCTTGAAAACCTCTCATAGGTGCTGTAGCCAAGTTTCTTTCAAAATGGACATCATTGGTCAGGTCAGCGTTGTTAAACCGGTCAGTCAGTAAAAAATAGAGATTTGCATTTTCCCATAAAAACGGGACTTCAGGCTTTGCAATTTTCAGATCTGCAGTGCTATCGTTTTTACTTTGTTTACAACTTGCAAAAATCAGCAGTAAAGCGACTCCGGTAAGTACTAGATTCTTATACATGGTCAATTATGTTTTTTAAACTATTATTATTTTAATTGTCACTCTCAAATAACCATTTAATGGCCGGTTCGAATTCATCTCGCCAAAGTTTTTCATTGTGCTCGCCTTCTTTTACCACTTTTGATTTGATATTGCTTTCTGGGAATCCAGAATTTATCATCAATTGGATCGTTTGTTGCATTTTAGCAACCATATGCTCACTTTCTTTAGTGCCTGACATAAAATACATCTTGGTGTCTTTTATGTTGCCGTGATCCTTTGCAAAATCTAAACTTTTATTTACTATTTCAAAAGAAGGAGAAAAAATACCTGCCTTACCAAAGGTTTCAGGATATTGTAAGACGGCATAATATGAAAGTAGTCCTCCAAGTGAGCTTCCCATAATAGCGGTCTGCTCTCTTTTACTTTGTGTTCGGTAATTTTTATCAATAAAGGGTTTTAAATTTTCTTTGATGAATTGAATATAGGCATCACCCTGCTGTTTTGATGGATAGTTGGTAATTTCCCAAGGGGTATATTCATCTATTCTTTCATTGCCTCCATTGTCGATTCCTACAATAATGAGTTCAAGTTTATCTTCCTCTCTAAAAGCGTCCAGTGTTTCATCAACTTCCCATTCCCCGCTGTGGGCTAATGATTGGTCAAACAAATTCTGACCATCATGCATATAAACAACAGGATACTTTTTTGACGAAGTATCATAAGCTTCAGGAAGATAGATCCAGATCCTTCTTTTTTTGTTTAGGGGCGACATATCAAAATCTTCGGAAAGTAAATGAACATTTACGGAAGCCGTACTTTTCTTGGGTGAGAGGTCAGCCCATTTTGCTATGTCAATTGTAAGGGTGTCTATCTTTTCAGAAAAGGAGAAATACCTGTTGTCAAGCTGATTCCCTTCTTTATCCAACTCAACTGAATTCCAGCTCCCACGGGTAAATTTAAAATAAATAGGTTCGTTTGACCTGGAAAGAGTTATCTGAGGTTTACCCTCATGATAGTTCAGTTTATAAGCTTCCTGACCTCCTGTCCAACCTTCAAAGTCACCTGATATATAAATGGCATCAGTTGTTGGCGTGTTTTCCGGAAGTCCCTCTATAATCAAAGTGATTTGTCCAATCATGGTGCTCCCGCAAAGAAGCCACATAAAAAGTAAAACAGTAATGTTTGAAAGCTTATAACAGCACATTTTATTTCTTGGTAGTTAAAATCATACCGCCTTTTTCATCCAGAGTCAAACTGTTCTTCCAAACAACGGTTTTTCCAGTAAATATGTTGGTCAGTTCTTTGTCTTCCAGGGTCATTTCTTTAAATCTTTCCAAATCAAGTTCAAAGGGTTCAGTATTTTTATTGAGTATCAGTACAACAACTTGCTCGTCTAGTAGTCTGAATAATACATATACGCCATCTTTTGGTGAAAAATGAACTGTTTTCCCTTTATGTATGGCACTACTTTTCTTTCTGAACTGAAGTAGCGTCTTGACATAGTTTTGCATATCAAGTTGTTCTTCATTCAATCCAACTCCTGTAAATGCATTTACTTGGTCTTCTTGCCATCCTCCCGGAAAATCTGTTCTTATCAGTCCATGATCACCAGGTTTAGCAGTGTTTTGCATTAGGATTTCAGTTCCGTAATACACTTGAGGAATTCTTGGAAGGGTCAAAAGGTAAGCCATAGCCATTTTAGTAAGTACAGGATCTTCATTTAATTGTGTATGGATACGATCCATATCATGATTGTCTGGAAAAATCATGATATCTTTTGGGCTGGGATAATAAAAATCATTGGCCAAACCTTCATAGATTTTGACAAATCCGGTATTCCATTTTTCATCTTCCTTAAGTGCTTCTACGATGTTTTTTTGCATAGGAAAATCCATGGTTGATTTTAAGTTGGAATCATACCCATCCTTATTATTTGCGCCATCCTGCCAATAGCCTACCAATAAAGGATTATAACTCCATTCTTCTCCAACAATACTAAAATTCGGATATTCGTTCATAATGGATCCTGCCCAATTTGACATAAATATTTTATCAGGATAAGGGTAAGTATCTTGTCGAATTCCGCTCAACTGGGCGGTTTCAATCCACCAAATACTATTTTGTATAAGGTATTTGGCCATAAACGGATTGTCTTGATTCAGATCGGGCATGGTATCTACAAACCAACCTTCCGTCATTTCTTTGGAGTCAATTTTTGCGGCATAGATATCCTGATTCGTTGTTCTTTTATGGTTCGAAAACACTATTTTTTCTCCGGCTTTCCATTTGGATTGATAATTAATCCAATCTTCAAAAGGCAGGTCTTTCATCCACCAATGTTCGCTCCCGCAATGATTGGCTACCTGATCCATAATGAGTTTGATACCCTTTTCACTCGCTTTATAGGAAAGTTCAATATAATCATCCAGGGTCCCAAACCTAGGGTCGATTTCATATAGATCTGTAATAGCATAACCGTGATAAGAAGTTTTTGGCATGTCATTGGTTAACAACGGACAAGGCCATATGGCGGTAAATCCCATATCACTTATATAGGATACATGATCGGTAATTCCTTTTATATCTCCTCCATGACGGGCATAATCATTTTCCCTGTCAATCTTTGATTCTTTTAATCCTTTGACAATATCATTCGAAGGTTCCGCATTTGCAAATCGATCGGGAGTGATCAAATAGATCACGTCTGAACTATTAAAACCGGTGAACGCTTCTGCTGAATTACTCCTAGCCTTTAGTTCATAATCATATTTGACCTTCTTTTTACCTTTGGTGTCAAAAACAATGGTGAAGTTCCCGGGACTGGCATCCGGAGAAATCTTTAGATCAAGAAATAAATAATTCGGACTTTTGGCTTTATGTACTTTTACAATGCTGACCCCATCATATAGAATCTCAGGATTATATGCTGATATACCATCTCCTTTAACAAGTAGTTGCAGGCTGGTATCCTTAAATCCAATCCACCAGTTTGGAGGTTCAACTCGATCTATTTGAGCCGTTACTGTAATGCCCCAGAGCATCATTAAAGTGAGGAATATATTTTTCATGGATTAAGTTTTAAATTAAAGAATGACTAAGTCCTTATTGAATATGGTTACTTCTTTTCCAGAAACAGTGATACTTACCGGAGTATCGGATTCATTATAGAATTTACATCCTTCATGGTTTTTGAAAACTTTTATAGTATGATCTCTATATTTGATCTTGAAAGAGTAGGATTTCCAGTTTTTCGGAATTTTTGGATCAAATGATAACTGATCATTAAAATTTCTCATCCCTCCAAAGCCTTGTACAATTGATAGCCAGGTTCCGGCCATACTCGTAATATGCAGTCCTTCATGTACTTCATGGTTATAATCATCAAGATCTAATCTGGAAGTCCTTAAGTACATTTCATAGGCCTTATCAATTCTACCGATCTTAGCGGCTAAAATAGAATGAACACATGGAGAAAGTGATGATTCATGTACCGTTAAAGGTTCGTAAAAATCAAAATGTTTCAGTAGGGATTCCTGATCAAAGAGATTCTCAAAGAAATAAAAGCCTTGCAGAACATCGGCTTGTTTTATATATGGGGACCTTAAGATCCTGTCCCAGGACCATTTTTGATTGATAGGCCTTTCAGATTTAGCAAGTTGTGCAACAGGAATCAGTTCCTTATCCAGGAAACCGTCCTGTTGAAGGAAGACATCATATTTTTCACTGTATGGAAAATACATCTGATCAGAGACCTTCGACCAGCTGATCATTTCTGTCTCTTCTAGGTTCACTTTTTCAACTATACGTAAATAATCCTCAGGATAATCCTCCTGGAGTATGTCAATATTTTCAAGGGCGTATTCGATACACCATTTTGCAAGATAATTTGTATACCAGTTGTTGTTTACGTTATTCTCGTATTCGTTCGGGCCTGTGACACCAAGAATCACATATTGGTCTTTGTCAGTTGAATAAGTAGCTCTTTGGCTCCAGAAGCGGGCAATTGCGATAATCACCTCCAAACCATTGGAGATAATATAGTCAAAATCACCAGTATAATTCACATAATTATAAATCGCATACACCATGGCTCCGTTCCTGTGAATCTCTTCAAAGGTGATCTCCCATTCATTGTGACATTCTTCCCCGTTCATGGTTACCATAGGGTATAGGGCTGCACCATTTGTAAAACCAAGTTTCTTGGCGTTTTCAATGGCTTTGTCTAATTGATTATATCGATAGATCAATAAATTTTTAGCCACGTTTTTATCCTTAGTACTCATATAAAAAGGAATGCAATAAGCTTCAGTATCCCAATAGGTACTTCCACCATATTTTTCCCCTGTAAATCCTTTTGGACCAATATTCAATCTGGAGTCTTCTCCTGAATAGGTCTGATTTAATTGAAAAATATTAAATCTGATCGCCTGCTGTGCCTTAATGTCTCCTGAGATCACAATATCAGCAGTATCCCAGATTTGATTCCAGGCTTTTACCTGTTTTTCTAAAAGTGACTCAAAACCTAGTTCAGCAGCTTTATTCATCTGCTGCTGTGAAACATTCAAAAGTTCAGAATCAGGGTGATTCATAGATTGTGTATACCCTCCATATTTTACAATAGAAAAAGTATCTCCACTGTTGACCTCTGTCTTATAAGAATAACAGATGCTTTTATCAGTTGTTTTTACCTCCTTTTCTATATTGATGAGGTAATCATTTAGAATCAATTCGACCTTCATGCCCGTGCAAACAATGAATCCTGTCTTTAGTGTTTTAGACATGATATAGGCTTCATCATCGCTTTCTTTCTGCTGCAGTATTTCCCAGAAAAATTCGTCATAATTAGTATCTTCATTCATGATACCTGCATCGAGATAAGGGCTGAATTCTATTTCTCCCTTAAAATTGATAGGCGTAATGCTATACTTGATGGCCCCTACTTCCTGCATATCCATACTTAAAAATCGGGTAGCGTGGACTTTTACCATATCTCCGTCGTCAAAATCAGCAATAAAAGAACGCGTTAAGACGCCGTTTCTCATATCCAGTTCACGGTAAAAATCAATCACCTTACAGGAGTTCAAATCAAGTGTTTTCCCGTTGATGCTCACGCCTATTCCAATCCAGTTTGGCGCATTCAGAACTTTAGCAAAATATTCAGGATAACCATTTTTCCACCAACCTACTCTTGTTTTATCAGGGTAGTAAATACCGCCAATATAGCTTCCCTGAAAAGTTTCACCACTATAATGCTCTTCAAAATTGGCGCGTTGTCCCATGGCGCCATTTCCAATACTGAAAATACTTTCAGATGCCGTAACATTTTCTTTGTTAAACCCTTCCTCAACTATTTTCCATTCGTGGGCTTGTATATAATTTAAATTCATAGTTTTTGATTTAAGCGATTAACTCCTGTACGAAATCAATAGTTAATTCATTTGTATTCTTAAGTATAAAATCTGCTTCATGCAATATGTTTGCATCTCCAATACCAATACTGGTCATACCTGCCTTGTTTGCTGCTTCAATACCTGCTTGGGCGTCTTCCACGACGATACAATCTTTTGGTTGTACACCAAGTTTTTCAGCAGCTATCAGAAATACTTCAGGATCTGGTTTTGCTGTACTGACATCGTTACCGTCAACGATGGCGTCAAAAAGATCGATAAGATCGAGTGTTTCAAGAATCAGTCTGGCATTTTTGCTTGCAGAGCCAAGAGAAAATGGAATTTTGTTCAGCTTCAGATAATGCAACACATCATCAATGCCAGGTAAAAGTTCAGTATGATCCATTTTAGCAATATATTGGAGGTATTGTTCATTCTTCTCTTTCAGATATTTTGATTTTTGATCTTCTTCGAGTTGAATATTTCCAATATCAAGCAAGATCTCAAGAGAACGCACCCTGCTAACTCCTTTTAATTGCTCATTTTGCTCCATCGTAAAATCAAATCCCAATTGTATTGCAAGTTCTTTCCAAGCCAGATAGTGATATTTAGCTGTATCAACGATTACTCCGTCTAGATCAAATATAAAAGCCTTTCTACTCATGATTGCTTATTCGGTTTTAAGTATAACTTCATCATCTTCATCTTTTACTTTTGCAACCAATGCTGCGGCAATAAGAAAGGAAACACCACTGATGACTAGGGCATAAATAGGATTCCCGTCGTATACATATTTAACAATTGGACCTCCAATCAAGGCATTAATGATCTGTGGGATCACAATGAAAAAATTGAAAATACCCATATAGACTCCCATCTTTCTCGGAGGAATAGATCCCGCAAGAATAGCATAAGGCATAGCTAAAATACTGGCCCAGGCAATTCCAATACCAACCATTGAAAGTAACAGCCAATACTGATCTGGAGCGAAATAAATTGATATTAGACCAATTCCTCCAACGATCAAGGAGATTGTATGTGTTCTTTTACGTCCTATTTTTTTCGCAATGGCAGGAAGAAAGAAGGCATACACTGCAGAAACCGCATTGTAGACGCCAAAAAGAATTCCAACCCAGTCACCTGCATTTTGATAGGCAGTGCTGCTAGCATCATCCAGCGAGAGACCATACACATGATGTGCAATGGCAGGGGTAGAGAATACCCACATACCAAATAATCCAAACCAGGAAAAAAACTGCACCCAGCTTAATTGTCTCATGGTAACAGGCATATTTTTAAAATCAGTAAAAATATTCATCAAACTGGATTCTTCTACTTTGTCTTCTTCTTCATCCCCATTGATCAAGGTCATTTCTTCCGGTGAGTACTCTTTGGTAGTAAATACGGTAATTAAAATACTAATGATTAGAACAGCCGCACCTATGATAAATGAGAGCATCAGGCTAAAAGGCACTTTTCCGGGTTCTGCTGTATTGGATATTCCTATCCAGTTAGTAAGTACATAGGGTAACCATGACCCTATAACAGCCCCGATTCCAATTAGAATGGTTTGTACACTGAATCCAAGAGTTCGCTGGTCACTGGGCAGTACATCTGCTACCAGTGCCCTAAAAGGTTCCATAGCGATATTGAAGGAAGCATCCATGACCATCAACATTCCTGCTCCAACCCAAAGGGCAGGCATAAAAGCTGTAAACATATCAGCGTTGGGCATAAAAACCAACCCTATAGAAGCAAGTATAGCCCCTGTAAGAAAAAAAGGTCTTCTTCTACCAAGTCTGGTCCACGTCTTATCACTGTAAAAACCAATAATGGGCTGAACAATTAATCCGGTTAGAGGTGCCACAATCCAGAACCATGACAATTCATGCACATCAGCACCAAAGATTTGTAGCACTCTGGAGGCATTCGCATTTTGAAGGGCAAAGCCCATTTGAATCCCCAGAAACCCAAAACTCAGATTCCAGATCTCCCAAAAACTAAGACGTCTTTTTTCCATAATTAAATAGTATTTGATGAATGAAATTTATTCTCCCATAATGTCAAATGAACGGATATGAGGTCTAAAACATCATTTAAGTCATTTAATCAAAAAAGAAATAATTTCTATTAGGTTGAGGCACCATGGCCCAACCCGTCTTGTGAAGTATTATATAATTAGCAAGTCGTGAAATATTTACTAATAAGGAACAAATATATAAAATTTATTGATTAATTCTGAAACTGAACTTTTTTAGTTGAATTTCGAATTTTCAGATCAGTTTGGATTAAATGAGTTTTATATTGATATTCAGCATCTTGAGAATCAATTTCATCCATTAATAGTTCCAAAGCTTTTTGTCCCATTGTTCGGCCATGTTGGGCCACTGTGGTTAATGAAGGAGTTGTAAATTCTGATATCAAGCCATCGGTAAAGCCAATAACTTCTATGTCTTCCGGAACATCATAGCCAAAACTTCGGGCAACCTTCATCACAGTTGCGGCATATATTTCGTTAACTGCAAATATGCCATCTGGAACTGAATTTCCCTGAAATAATGAGGATAATTGCTCCTCAATCGAATTTTTGTCATCAACTTCGATGATATGATCTTGATTTATAACGATGTTGTTATCATTAAGCGCCTTGATATATCCTTCTTTTCTTTCATGTCCTACAGTAACATAATCTGGAGTAGTTAATAAGGCAATTTTGCTGCAACCATTTTTAAGAAGTTGCTCTGTTGCCAAAAAAGCACCACCTCTATCATCAGCAATAACTTTATTGCAATTCATCTGATCTACTACCCTGTCAAACATGACAAGGGGAATACCATTATTGATCAATTCGCTAAAATGCCTGTAATCGTCTTTCTCTTCCGTTTCTTTGGCAACAGAAACAATAATACCATCCACAACTCCATTTGCGAGCATTTCCATGTTCAAGACTTCCTTTTCGTAGGATTCATTGGATAAGCAGATCATCACATTGTAACCTTTGTCATTAGCAAGTTTCTCAATACCGGTAATTACTTTTGTAAAAAAATGATGAACGATTTCAGGTATGATTACCCCAATGGTTTTTGTTTTTTGATTTCTTAAGTTGAGTGCTAAACTATTGGGTTTATAGTGGTAATATTTGGCAAAGGCCTGTATTCTTTCTTTAACCTCCAGACTGATCTCATGGCTATCCTTTAAAGCTTTGGATACCGTCGAAATCGAAACGCCAAATTCTTTGGCTATTTTTTTTAGTGTAATTTTTTGTTTCATAAACCTTATACCTAAAACATAGCATTGTCAATGACTTACGCATCATCAACATAGAGCTGAATAGTTATTTTTTAGGATTTAACTTTCATTAAATTCAAGGGGGCAAAATTGTGTTATAAAAATAGGAAAATTTAATGGGTGAAAAAAATATTAGAAGTAAGCAGGTGTTAATTGCTCAATTTAGGGTCTGTATTTTAACATATTTGTAAAAATGTGATGTGATTTTTAGAATTTATTAAGGAATTAGGGGCTTGACGGCAATTCACTTTAACGTTTTCGTAATAAAACTTATCAACACGAAAACGTTTTCGTAAAATTTTTGCGGTCTTAATTTTGTGTTAAATCATTGTTAACGAATTAAATTCGTGGCGTGAAATATTAAATAACAGCAAGTTTAATTACAAATCATAGTGCTTAATAACTAAATTCATTTATATGAAAAAAATTAGACAATTAATCTTTGGGATTTTGTTTTTGTTACCGTTGATGATGTCCGCTCAGGAACAGATCACAGGTAATGTAAAAGATGACCAAGGAATTGACCTTCCCGGTGTATCTATAATGATACAAGGTACAACGCAGGGAACAGTAACTGACTTCGATGGAAATTTTGAAATTGAAGTTTTTGCCGATGCTATTTTGGAATTCTCTTATGTTGGATATTCGAACATAGAGAAACCTGCTACTGCAAATATGCAGGTTGTATTGCTGGAATCAGCAGAAAGTTTGGACGAAGTAGTACTTATTGGTTATGGACAAACAACCAAGAAAGATGCAACAGGTGCCGTTGAGAAAGTAAGCGAAAAAGAATTCAATGTGGGGGCTATTCAATCGCCAGAACAATTGATTACTGGTAAAACAGCGGGTGTAAACGTTACTCCCCCAAGTGGTAGACCAGGTGAATCAGGAACTGTAAAAATCAGGGGTGGTGTTTCATCTTTAGGTAATAACAGTCCTTTATATGTAATAGATGGTGTACCGATTGATCAAAAGGGCCCTGCCTTGAACTCGATCAATCCGAATGATATTGAAAGTTTTAACATTCTTAAAGATGCCTCTGCTACAGCGATTTACGGATCAAGGGCAACCAATGGGGTAATTATCATTACTACTAAATCTGGTAAAATGAATTCTGGCTTCAAAGTTGAGCTTGATAGTAAATTCTCTGTGGGAACGAAATTGAATACAGTTGATATACTGAGCCCTGATCAATTCAGAGGCGCTGTCATCGGATTGGACAATCCTGATGCTAGAAATTTGTTGACATTTGATGAAAATACAAACTGGCAAGAACAAATTTATCAAACGGCTTTTGGTACAGATAACAATCTTATTCTTTCTGAAGGATTCGATAATAGCTCTTATAGGATTGCCTTAGGGTATACTTATCAAGAAGGTATTATGAAAACAAATGATTTTACAAGACCTAGTATTGCCATGAATTTCAGACAAAACTTGTTTGACAATTCATTAAAAATGAATTTCAATCTTCGTGGATCATGGGTAAAAGATAGATTTGGGGATAGTGGTGCTATTGGTGGCGCAGTGCAATTTGACCCTACGAAACCAATTTACAGTGGTAGTCCTCAATTTGGAGGGTACTGGGAATGGTTAAATGATGATGGTAGCGTAAATACACTGGCTCCAAGAAACCCGGTCGGTCAATTAGAACAAAATACCAATGATGCGAATACGCAAAGATACCTTGGGAATGCTAAATTTGACTATAAATTTGGCTTCCTCAAAGGGTTGAATTTGGTTGTGAACCTTGGTTTTGATTATTCAGAAGTAAGTGGACAATTTATTGTTCCAGGAACATCAGCGGGTGGCTTTAATGATGGAGGATCTGTAAGAGATTATACAGAGATGAAACGAAATACGCTAGCGGATATATACTTAAATTATGTCAATACTTTTGCAGAGAAGCATAAGGTCGATGTAATGTTGGGTCACTCTTACCAAGATTTCTATCGTGAGAATTCTAATATTACACAAGATGGAATTGGAAGTCCTCCAACAGGGAATCCTCGATTGGTGTCATTGAATGCTCTTGAGTCTTTATTTGCTCGTGCTAACTATACGTTTAATGAAAAATATTTGGTGACCTTTACGTATCGACGAGATGGTTCTTCAAGATTTGCTCCAGAAAACAGATGGGCAGATTTCTATTCCGGTGCAGTGGCATGGAATATTTCGGAAGAAGATTTCATGAAAGACTCTAGAGCGGTTTCTACTTTAAAATTACGTTTAGGTTTTGGTCAAACTGGTCAACAGGAAATTGATAAGGATTTTGGTTACTTACCAATATATACACCTGGTGATGCAGGGGTAAGATATCCTTTTGGATCTGATTATATCTACACGCTAAGACCTGAAGGTTATGATAAGAATATCAAATGGGAGGAGTCAGACACTTATAACATTGGTATAGATTACGGTTTTATAGATGATGTATTGACTGGTTCCATTGAATACTTTAAGAGAGAATCCACAGATATTTTAAGTACAATAGCACCTCCAGCTGGTTCTAACTTAACAAATAACCTGTATACAAATATTGGTGACCTTTCAAGTGAAGGTGTTGAATTTACATTGAACGCTGATCTTTTTCAAAGAGAGAACTTCAATTGGAACATAAACTTCAATGCAACCTGGTTACAAAATGAAATCAAGAAACTTAATAATGTTGAAGATCCTGATTCTCCTGGAATTGCAGTAGGAGGAATAAGCGGTGGTGTAGGTAATACCATTCAAACACAAAAAGTTGGCTATCCACAATTTTCATATTTGGTATATCAACAAGTATATGATGAGGCTGGAAAGCCACTTGAAGGTGTATATGTAGATCAAAATGAAGACGGTGTGATCAATGATAATGATAAGAGAATCTATAAAAATCCTAATCCGGATTATTTATTAGGTTTTTCATCATATATGAACTACCGTAATTTTGACTTCTCTTTTACCTTGAGAGCCGCCCTAGGAAACTACGCATACAATAATGTGGCATCATCAAGAGGTTATAATGGAGCCCTATATGAGTTAGGTTCACTAAGAAACGTTCATTCGTCGCTTTTGGAAACAGATTTTGATACACAACAGTTTTGGTCTGATTATTATGTTCAGGACGCATCTTTTTTAAGAATGGATAATGTTTCATTGGGTTACACTTTTCAAGACCTGAAAGAAGGAGAAATAGGGTTAAGATTATATACTACAGTTCAAAATGTATTTGTAGTTACTGAATATGACGGATTAGATCCTGAAATAAGTGGAGGTATTGATAATAATTTTTATCCAAGACCAAGAACTTTCTTACTTGGATTTAACATTAACTTTTAAAAGCATTGATGATGAAAATATTTAAAAATTTAAAATTTAAAGCAGGTATTGTCGCTTTAGTGCTTACGCTTGGATTCGTTTCCTGCGAAAGTGAATTAGACAAACAACCTGTAACTGAACTTACCGAAAGTCAGGCTTTTGCTGATCCAGAGGCTTATTCGGAATTTTTGGCCAGAGTATACGCAGGGATTGCAGTAAGTGGTCAGGAAGGCCCAGCGGGTAGACCAGATATTCAAGGTATTGACGAAGGATTTTCGAACTACTTACGTCAATTCTGGAAACATCAGGAATTGAATACTGATGAGGCAATTATCGCCTGGAATGATGGTACAATTCACGATCTTCACAACCATGTATGGACACCTTCTAATGAATTTGTGAGAGCGATGTATGATAGGATTTATTTTCAGATTGGTATTTCGAACCAATTCTTAAGAGAAACTACTGATGCTAAATTAGACAGCAGAGGTGTTGAAGGAAATCTAAGAGCAGAAATACAGACTTTTAGAGCTGAAGCTATATTTATGAGATCCTTAAGTTACTGGCATGCTATTGATTTCTACGGAAATATTCCATATGTAACTGAAAATGATCCCGTGGGAAATTTCTTTCCTACTCAGCTAAACAGAGATGTGATTTTCGACAAGATCGTGAAACAATTGGATAGTATTGAGCCTATGTTGGTTGGAGCGCGTCAAAACGACTATGGTAGAGCCGATCAAGGTGCTGCTTGGATGCTTTTGGCTAAATTAAATTTGAATTCTCAAGTTTATACTGGAGTTGACAGAGCTAGTGAGGCCATGGAATATATTGAAAAGGTCATCGGTGCGGGTTATACCTTGACTGATAATTATACCGATCTGTTCCTTGCTGATAATGATGTTAACGGTTCAGAGAATGAGATCATCTTTCCGATTCGTTTTGACGGATTGAATACTACCGGATTTGGAGGAACTACATTCCTTACGCATGCTCCTGTTGGAGGATCAATGAATGCTGCCGAATTTGGAATCAACGGTGGTTGGGGTGGTATCAGAACCACTAAGAATTTCGTATTCCAATTTGATACAGGAGTTGACCTTGACGCATTGAATGCGGCTATAGGACCTGCTTCAAAATGGGGTCTTGTGGGAAGCGCTACTACCAACGGTTGGGATGGTCCTGATATGACCATGTATGAATCTGGAACAGAAGAATTCGGAATTTATGCTCAACTTGTAGCTGGAGAAATGAAATTCAGATTTGATAATGACTGGGGCTTGAATTTAGGTGACAATGGTGCTGATGGATCTCTTGAAGAGGGAGGTTCTAATATTACCGTTCCTGAAGATGGAGGATATTATATAACACTAGACCGAGCGAATAATACCTATATGATGACTGAAATTGGTGATGATAGAGCTAATTTCTTCACAGAAGACCAGACGCTTGAGATAGAGGACCCATTTAACTTCTCTAATGGTTATGCCGTTGAAAAATTC
This sequence comes from uncultured Flavobacteriaceae bacterium, assembly GCA_964586115.1. Lineage (GTDB taxonomy): Bacteria > Bacteroidota > Bacteroidia > Flavobacteriales > Flavobacteriaceae > Lutimonas. The sequence continues at coordinate 43,069 of CAZPHF010000013.1, forward strand.
AGGAATGTAGATGTCAATGGAAATCAGGGATCTGATGGATCTGGGGATTTTGTAGATATTGATTTTCCAATGTTTCGTTTAGCCGATGCCTACTTGATGTATGCCGAAGGTTTTTTAAGAGGTGGAGGCGGAAGTGCCAGTACAGCTGCTGAATATGTGAATATGCTCAGAGAGAGAGCTTATGGCAGTACCGCTGGAAATATAAGTGCAACTGATCTTACACTTGAGTTTATTCTTAATGAAAGATCAAGAGAATTGCATTGGGAAGGTCACAGAAGAACTGACTTAGTGCGTTTTAACCAGTTCACTGAGAATGGTGTTTGGCCATGGAAAGGTGGAATTATGGAAGGGAAAACAACTGAGAAGTTCAGAGATGTATACCCAATACCTTCATCAGATATCATTGCGAATCCGACTTTGAAGCAAAACGATGGTTATTAATTTAAAACATAGATATATCATGAAAAAATATATAAATAAAGTATTATTCTTACTGACCTTCTCTGCTTTGCTGATGAGTTGTGAAAAGGAAGATGTTGTTGTAATCAATGAAGATTTTTCAACAACAGTAAGCCTTAATAATGACAATATCGTTCTTGAAGAGGCGAATGAAGGTATGCCGGTACTTACGGTTTCCTGGACCCAACCAGAATTTGGTTTCAATGCTGCCGCTGAGTATAATATTCTTTTTGATCTTGATTCTGGAGATTTTTCATCTCCTCAATCTGTATCTGCGGGTTCAGATTTGGAAAAGGTCTTTAATACTGAAGATTTGAATAAGATTCTTTTGAATCTGGGAGCTGAACCTGGAACTGCGACGCAGTTACAGATGAAAGTTGACATTATTATGTCAAAGCAGTACAGCAAGCCTTCTGAAGTTTCAAGTTTAACAGCAACCGCTTACTCTGGTGTTCTTGACCTAACCACACCTTGGGGTGTTGTTGGTAGTGCTACACCAAACGGATGGGGTGACGGACCTGATACTCCTTTCTATAAAACAGCCGAGCCCGGTATTCATGTGGCCTATATCAATCTGATAGTTGGTGAATGGAAGATTAGGCAAGACAATGCCTGGGATGTTAATTATGGTTCAGATAATAATGATGGGACCTTACAAGCAGGTGGAGGAAACATACCTGTTGCTGAAGCTGGAGCTTACAAGATCACATTTGATGAAAACAATCTTACTTATACGATTGAAACGTATAGCTGGGGCTTGGTAGGTGATGCTACTCCTGGTGGATGGGGCGGACCTGACACACCATTGATGTATGATTCTTGCTCAGATACCTGGAGAGCAGTTGTGAAGATGAATGATGGGGAATGGAA
>CAZPHF010000014.1:0-5343 GCA_964586115.1 uncultured Flavobacteriaceae bacterium
TTAATCTTCCACATTCATATGTTCTACGCATTTTAAAATTCCCCAACATCTTTGCTTTTATCATACTAACCTGCCAATTCTAACGTTATTATAATTGAATTGCTATATTACATTATCGTCGTGATAATCGAACGAAAAAAGAATTTTACTATTTATGAAAAAGGTAAAGTATAAGGACTTGCTCATCCATTCCCTAGAGCTGAAAATTTTTCTTCTTGAATTAGAAACCAATCTTTCAAAACTGGAAATTGAAAACACTAAGGATCCTGGAGAAATGTAAATCACACAATCAGTTATTATACAACATACTGATTAAATGAATGTTAAATTGCCTTTTTCTGATAAAATGAATTTAGTTTATAAATCATGTTTACTTTTAATCTTAGATTACACTAAGGCATAAACACAGTTGCTATGATAAAAATACATTCCCCCACCAGAGAAGAAATTAAGAGTTTCTTGAAAAAGATAGAGAGCAGAATTCGAAGAAATGAATTAACACCAAAGTCTGATCAAAAATTTGAATCAAGGTTATAATCTTCCAATTAAAATATCGATATCTAAAAGAATATCATTTGTTGCTGTGCGGCAAAAATATTCGATTGACAGAATCGAAAACAAATAGCTACGTTAGAAAACTAGTCGCTTATTTTTCCCCTGAGTACCAGTTATCGCAAGATAACTGGTTTATTCATTTTAAATAGTTGATAGGTCTACTTTGATACAGATTTCCCTGATAAGGGGATCATTCTAGCTGCCAAATCAGGAGATTCCATATTTTTATCTAAAGGGAATATAGGGCGCTTTATATGCTTATAACCCAACCTTTCCAAATCCTGATCAACTCCTCCAGGGGTTAATGCCATAACCCAGTCTGCCCTCATATCATAGAGTTCAGGCACCAAATATCCTATCTTCACAACAAGGATATCTGTCTTCCTGGGATCAAGCCCTAAACGTGTAAAATCCTTTTCCCTGTGGTAGGGTTTTCTCTTTTTGGTAACGATCACAGAGGCACTACCCACTTTAACCACCACCTCAATTTCGGCATTCTTATCTCCCTTTTCAATAGCCGTCACAATTCCTTTCAATTTTATAGGTGGCGCAAACCTATTGTCAACCGCAGCTCCTGCCAGTCCTTCTACTTCACCTCCTACTCCAGCCTTCAAGGCCAATTCTACAAATTCAGGCCCTGGAATTGACGCATAAATAAGCGTTTTCCCCTGACCTGATTCGAATTCTGATCTTTTGAGAATTTCCTGCAAGGTCCATGTTACATCTCCTGCACCCCCAGCCGTAGGGTTGTCACCCATATCGCTGATAATATAAGGTTGCTTTGTGCTGGAAATCGCTTGTTCCAAGCTCTTTTCTAGCGTAGCTGTTGGTGCAACAAAAACAAACTCATTTCTAACGTTCCAAAAACTATTTGCCAACTCTTCGGCACCTTTAGTTACTGCTTCCTGATCATCACCTGTCACCATTACAACTGCATGATTTCTAGGTTCATCCGCCCAAGCATATCCTATCCATATGGCCGCATCTATGATTCCTTCTCTTTTAGTTATCGGATCCACCTTTGCATATAAACTCTTTCCCGGTTCTATTCTGGTACTCGTCTTTTCACCTGGCAATAATATGGGTACAGGGATCCAGGCCTTAAACTGTGGCTTTCCTTTTCCGTTTTCAAGGCGAGCCAGCAAATTTTCTAAAGCCCTTTTCTTTGATTCCATAGCATCCTCATGTGGTGCCATTCTATAGCAAGTAATCAGATCACTTTCTTGTGCCAAATTTTTTGAAACATTGCCATGAAGGTCCATTGAGGTAGAAATCAAAGTCTCGTAACCCACTACTTCCCTGATACGTTTTATAAAATCTCCTTCGGCATCATCAAGCCCAACAACACTCATCGCCCCATGGATATCAAAAAATAAACCATCATATGGCAAATTGTTTTTTAACATCTCAAGGGTTTTTCCCACTAATGATTCATAAGCCTCTCTGGTGACAGCTCCTCCAGGTAAGGCATGGCCTGTAATTGTTGGGAACCATAAGGCCCTGTTTCTATACATTGAATCTTTTGCCATAAAGGGATAATAATCCAAAATAGAATCTCCAACACTCGCATGAAAGGCTTCTTCATGAGTTCGGGCTGGCGAAAAAGTGCTTGATTCTATGGCAATTCCGGCGATAGCCACCCTAGGTATATTTTCTGATTCATCAATGCTATCAGAAGTAGCTTTTTCTTTTGGTTGAGCACAGGATGCCAAAAGTATCATTTGAAATACAAGGGCGAGAAGGGATAATTTTTTCATAATAAATTTAACTAATATTTAAAAACAAAGCTACTCATCAAAGTAACTAATGGGTTTGTGATCTATGACATATAGGATAAATAGGTCATGTTTACGACAATAAAAGTAACCATATTATTTAAAGTTCAAACCTCTAAACTATATCTTTTATTAGCTTAAAAACAAAAAGGCCCATCCAATAATTTGGATGGGCCTTTACCTTCTATAAAGAACTAAACTAATAATTCTTTATAGAACTTATTAAATCAATTCACACGTCTTACATCTTGGATATTTAACGCTTCCATCACGTTACTCATCTCTTTCACATTAAGACCCTTGGCAAAGTCTGCTGGAATAATAGCAATTCTATATATCAGGCCATTCGTATCATCAGGATCTAATCTGCCAAAATCAGCATCTCCATCTAGAAATAATCTAACATCAAACAAGGTATAATCAAAACCGTATATGAGTATCCCACTATCTCTAAAAATAGTTTGAGGTAATGGCTCCCAAATATCAACACCATCGAATACACCCATAAGTCTGTAGACCAAGACAACATCACTATCAAACACCTCTATTTCTAAAGGAATCTCTACAAAATATTCAAAATTAGTCCCCGCATTCAAATCGGCTTCAACCTCAAAAACTTGTCCAAGTAGTCCTAAGCCGTCATCACCAGACGGTCCTGGAGGGCCCGGAGGGCCAACTGAACCTTCACATGATATTAAAATTAAAGCTAAAAGAAGTAAAGTGTATCGTTTTTTCATAATTCTTAGTTTTACAGTAATCAGACAATTATCGGGCCAAAATTTTTTATACCATGACCATGCTACCTCATCCTTACTTTTTATTGTTCTCAATAGGAACGTTATAAATGAATCTCACACTTGCAATAAAGCCGTCGTGAAAAGAAATATTTTTTTGTATTCTGTTATCCCCAAAACCAACAAGAGGTAGGGTGAAATCTACTTTTTGATCAGCCTCGTATTGGGCATAACTGCGCCCCAGAGCATAACCAAATCTCCCTTCTAAAAAAATATTTCCATAGAGCTGGTATCTGGCAAATAGGGTTTCGTCTATACTTTTCCGTTCCATATAATCTCCTTCATAAGCTGGGTCTCCCAGTCTGTAGGTTGTAATCAATCCAAAATGACTCCATCCTGTACTGAACCTCTCGTTAACTTTGTACTTAACTTTGCCATAAATTGGGAATAGTCCTGCGATAGACCATCGGTCTGAGACCTGCCAATCAAGGTTTACCAAGGGAACCAAATTAGGCCCAAAGAATTCCTGATTGTACATCACGCCAAATCCCATTTTTAAACCTTCACGAAACTTTTTTTCATATAAAAATAAAGCCCCCATTTGAAAATGGTCAGAGTTCACATTTTTAAAATCCGACATAAAACGCGGTGCTAAAAAGATTTGAACCGCCCTGTCTTTAGAAAATTTTTGATATAATCCTGTCCTAAGAATTATTCCATGAAGATCAATAGGATTCATTATTTCGGGAGGCGTATCTTCATCATTGCCAACATGAAAGAAGAAATAGTTAAGACTGTTGTACCAAATCGATTTCTCATTCATTTTAATTGGCGCCACCAAAGCGGCCATGGCACCATATTCATTTGCTTTGCTTTTATAAATAGAATCATACGATTGAGGAAACCCATATCTTCCTGACAAGGTGAATACATCCAAAGTTTCCTGGCTCTGTGCAGAATCAGAAATGAAAATAACGAGTAGTAAAAAAGTAAAGTACCTCATCCTTTATCATTAAACATGATGTTCAATTTAAATCTCAATTTAAAAAAAAACTTCAGCTTTAGCTGAAGTTTTTTCATTTATTATAAATCCTGAGGAGTTTAGTAATTGGTGGTTTGCATATAATCCAAACTCTTCTTAACACTTTCCATCGGTGTAAAGTTATAACGCTCAACTTCAACAATACCATACTGAAGACCTGATTCCTTTTTATGCTTAAAAATGGTATTGAAATCCATCTCACCACTTTCTCCCAATTCCATTTCATCTTTGATATGCCATAACATAAATCTGCCAGGATATTTTTCAAAGTATTTCAAAGGATCTTTCCCCCCTTTTGTGATCCAATACAAATCAAGCTGAAACATCATTTTGTCAGGGTCGCTCAATTCGACCATATGATCATACAACGGCTTGCCATCAAACATTGTGGTAAATTCCTTATCGTGATTGTGGTAGCCAAATTCAATACCTTTAGCTTTACATTTTTCTCCAACTGCATTGAAGTATTCCATATATTTCTTAAGGCCATCAAGACTCTCATAACCTTCTTTACTCATCCAAGGCTGAACGATCCATTTCACACCGGCAGCGGCATGAGCCTCTATTGCGGTATCCCACCATACCATTGTTTCATCCCATTTCTCTTTGGTTGGTAAGTTCTGACCTGTATGAGATCCTAAGAACTCAAGCCCGTTATCTTCACATAATTTTTTAAATTCCAGTGGTGACATCCCATAAAATTCACCGTCTTTATAGCCTGCCGCTTCAACAAATTTGAAACCCATCTCTCCTACTTTTGCAACTGTACCTTTTACATCCTTATTCATATCATCTCTTAGTGAATACAGTTGTAATCCTACAAATTTGTCTTTTGACTCCGGATCAACTTTCGTAAAACCCTGGAACATCAAAGCCAAAACACCTAATAGAAGGAGTCCTTTAAAGGCCATTTTTTTAATTCCCATAATTAAATTTTTAAATTCTTAAAACATTTTAGTTTGTCCTTGAAACAACAAACTTCAGCTTAGAACTTTTCTTAACACAAATCTGTTGTCCAATACCTACAAATTTACCAATTATTGATTAGACAATCAATAACTTAGACATGAATTTCATTGTATATTCGTCAAAACTATAAATCATAATTCATTTTACGAAAAGACCTTCTTGGATAACCGAATATATCTCTTATAGCATATCATCTTTTCTAAGCTTTGAAGCAAAATCATCCGGCTACTTTAGAATTACTTTAGAAATACCCTCTACATTTATTCCA
>CAZPHF010000014.1:5443-44175 GCA_964586115.1 uncultured Flavobacteriaceae bacterium
ATTTATTCCAAAAAAAATATTTTTAGCTATGAAAACAAAAATAATTTTGGCTCTTATGACCCTGCTATTAGCATTGGGTTTACAAGGTTGTCAAGAAGAAAAAACTGAAGATACCGCAAGAGTTCAACTTAGGCTGGTAGATGCTTCAGGAGAATATGAAGAAGTAAATGTTGAGATTATTGACATTCAATACAATAGTACTGCCAAAGAAGGATGGACCAGTTTTACCCCTAAAAATGGTTATCCAATTCAAGTGGACCTCACCAAACTAATTGCGGGAAATGATCTTTTATTATCTGATGAAATCATCCCTTCAGGCATGTTAAATCAAATTCGTTTGGTCCTGAGCAATAACAATACGCTTTTATTAAAAAATGCTCCCGGAACTATCGACCTTGATACTCCTAGTGCAGAACAATCAGGATTAAAATTAAAACTGGATACAGAACTGGATCCTGGATTTTCATATACTTTTATCCTTGACTGGGATGTGCAAAAATCTATAGTAAAGGCGGGTAATTCGGGTAAATATATTCTCAAACCTGTAATAAGAGTAAATACAAAGGTCAATTCAGGATCAATAAGAGGTTCTGTTGCAGGAGAATCAATCTCGCAAGATCCAGGGGAGGTTCAACCTATTGGTGACGTAATTGTTGCCATTTATGATGATGAAAACGAGTACATCACTCAAACTTCCACTGATGAAAAGGGAGCATTTTTAATTCAGAGTTTACAAGCTGGCACATATAAAATCATCATCGATGAATCAAGCTATCAACCATATTCATCTGAAGCAATCAAAGTAAGCGCTGGAATAGTTGTAGATGCACCTCCGATCGTATTACAAATTCCAATCACAGAATAAACTTCTCAGACATAAAAAAAGTCCTTTGATTATGCAAAAGGACTTTTTTTTGATCAATCAGCGTTAAACTGGTTCATCCTTATCATCATTAGCATTAAGCTTTTTTCCTAAAGATGGCATATCCTTGATATGAACATCCTGTTGAGGAAACGGGATTTCAATGCCATGTTTAGCAAACAAATTATACAGGGCTATGGAAACATCACTTTTGGCCTGTAAGCCAACCTCATAATGTACCCAAAACCGCAATTTGAAATTAAGAGAACTATCTCCAAATTCGCTAAACAAAGACTGAGGAGCAGGTGTTTTTAAGGTGTCCTTACTACTCATTGCTGCTTCCATTAATATCTTTAGTATCTGGTTCGGATCTGAACCGTATTTTGTCCCTATCAAGATTTCTACCCTTTTGATACTGTCAGACAAGGTCCAATTGATCAAATCATTGGCGATCAGATTGTTATTTGGCACTACAACCTCAGCTCCATCAAAAGTGATCACGCTCGAAGAACGGACGCCTATCCTGCTAACAGTTCCCAAAAGATTATTCACCTCCACGGTATCCCCAACATGAATGGGTCTTTCAAACACTAATATCAAACCTGATATAAAATTAGAAACCACCGTTTGTAAACCGAAACCAATACCCAAACCAAGGGCACCTGCCATCAAATTAAATTTACTCAGATCTATTCCTAAAGAAGACAGTGCCAAAACGATCCCAAAAGCTATAATCATATACCTGATCACCAAGGAAATAGCTGCTGGAACACCTTTTGGCAGTTTCAAAAATCTTATTGAAACATTTCCACTGTCAAACAGAAAAGAGATCAAGCTTGTGCCCAAAAACGCAATGATAAGAATCACTATAAATTCCAAAACATCACCTATGGTAAAAGTAATGCTTCCAAACATGTACGGATCAGCAAGTAACTCAGTGAAAAACTGAGTAAGCGGATTCAACAGGTCTATCATTCCCAGGAAGAAAAGAAACCAGGTAATGAATGCCAACACTCTGATCACCTGAAGAATTTTCATTTCTAAAGCAAACTTCTTGTCGTAATCAATTTCCGATTTTGTGTTGTAATAATAGTGAATGAGTCCGGTAGATAATCCGCCTGCAATCATCAATATTCCATAAAAAATAACTGTAAATACACCACTTTGTGTACTTATCTTAAGGGTAAGATCTGTTAAATTGGTGTAACCAAGAATATTGGAAACGATTGAAACAAAAAGTAAAGCATATATCACCGGAGTTAAACGAATCAACAACAAGCCAAAATTACCAATATTCATTTTTCTTGTCTGCAAATATGGCCGGGTAAATCCGAGAATGACTCCAGCAACCAAAAAGGCCTCAAACAATAAATAAACTCTGTACTGTGCCGAACTAAACCACATATAGGTTTTTGCAGTATCAAGAACATAAAACAAGATCACAAAATAAATGATATTTTTAAATCTTTTATACATATAAGGCTGTACCATGGGTACAGAGAGAATCAATATCAATAAAACCAGAATATTTCCGAATAACATTGGCGTATTGGCAAAGAAGAACTTTGCAACGATAAGACCGATAAAAAACATGCTAACCACAGCATTATTTATAATCACATCTTTCGCATTTTGCAGATCTCCATTCTCTTCATTGAACTGATATTTCTCAAAAGACTTTTTTACCAAAAAAACCAAGGAAACCAAAAAGGCAACCAATAGGGCGTACAAATAAATACTATGCTCACTTGTCTTGACAAATCTACTAATGCCAAGAACATTTTCGCTGATGGATTCAACCTCATCCTTTTCTCCTTCATCTTTTTCAGGGCTTTTGAAAGAAGACTTCCAAAGCGGTTCGTGTCTTAAATAAAACAGGTTGTAAACCTCCGAATTCTTCAGGGCATTGAGATTATCGATAACCTTGTTTATGATTAACTTTTGATTGTTGATCTTTGATTCAAGTACGAGATATTCATTGTTCTCTTTAGTGATCGCCCTATTCAGCTTTTTATAATCATTCCATATCACTCGAATACTGGTCAATACTTCTAAAGGGACTTTCTCGTTAACAGCATTCTTATAAGTAAATTCCCATGTTTTTTCGTTAAAACCTGTCACCTCCTGGATAATGACATTTCTCTCTTCATGCTCATTTATAACCGATTCCCAATTAGCGAGATGGTCAGAATAACCATTCCATTTCTTGATCAGATTATTGATCTTTTGTCTGTTTGGGTTAGCCGCAATAAAGTGATCCTTGCGCTTCTTTTGTGCAGCAATAAATCTTGCATATACTGGGAACAAGGAATCAATTCTTTCTACATTGCTATCGGATGTCGTTCTTCGGGCAGTTAACTTCAGCTCTTCATTGGCTTCCTCAACTTTTTGAATAATATCGACAACTTTAATAGCGGTCGGAACATATCTCCCTGTAGAATCGACTTTTTTGTTAGAACCGATTTGGGCCTGCCCGATAAGCGGCGCTAAAAAAAAGGATAAAACAAGTATATATCGAGAAAGTGTAGTTACTAAAGATTGCATATAAAAATATATAAGGCCATTAAAAATACTAAATCAACTTGTCACAGCAAACATTTTAGCTTGTAAAGATCGAATAGGTTCAAAATGATGGCTGAATCTTTTAAAGAATCTTACTCATTCTTCCTCTGAAACAATGGCTTCATGTATGGAATACATAGTTACTTCTCCGGTATTCAGCAAATAAGTACTTACTTCTTCAAATTGAGATTTTGAGTTGTCAGCGAAAATATCTCTTCGTTTTTTGAAAACCAAATTCGCTTTCAACAATTTATTCATCGCTTTATTATACTGCTTTAAATTCTCTTCATCGATGCTTTTAAAATTGACACAATTAAAAAACAGGTCTTCCATTTTATACATTTCCTGTTTCATATCAATCACTTCATAAGTGATCGAATAACCCCCATTGTCAGTCTGAATTTTGATCTTGTTTCCAAAACTGGCTTCCAACACTTCCGCCATTCCGCTCCTTTTAGGATAAAGTTCCTTTCCCATATTTTTGTACAGCACCTTTGTGCTCCCTTCGACAAGCATTTCACCTTTTTTTTGATCCAGAGAAATTATCTCAAACTGTTCTGAATTCTCTTCATTACTAAACCATTGTTCTGCTCTTGAGAGGACCAGAGCCGATTTAATACTTTCAGATTGATAATACTTGCTAATAGATTTTTCTTCGATCTGACTATTCTGTGCTTGACCTAAAAAGGAAAACAGTAAAAACACAATCGCAGAAATCTTAAATTCTTTCATCTCAGGGTAGGTTATAATGGAATAATTTTAAAGTTTTAATTCAATCTTAAATTTCTACTTTTTCCGATGATCATTAAGTTAGTAACGAAGAAAGTTTTAAACAAGTTATAAAAAACCAATCCCTCCTATAATAACACAGGTAAACTGCCTAAAAAAATTGAAAAATTACAGGGCATGGCCAATACATAAAATTCTCAATCGGGAATCTTACTTGATCTATTCTGTAAATACATCAAGGCACCAATGGCAATCAATAAGCCCATGAACTCCCTGGTTCCTTCGATATAGGGTTTATTATAAATCATATCCCCGAAAAGCTCCGATTTATCTTTGCTCAGCATCCAATCATAAAAAAAGCCGGCATGGAAGAGTGCAAACAAACCCAAAGCCAAAATTATACCTTGAGTAACGATCTTTGGAATCTTGACAAAATTCGCCAAGGCAAAGAGCAGGGCAACCACTCCATACACTGCAACCCAAACAAAGGGGTCGGGATCGTTGAATTGCACATAGGCAAACAGCAAGAATACGAAGCAAATAATCCAGTTAATGATCTTCGCTAGAGAAAAATGAGATGGGGACATGGTTTTGAATTTCAATTTAGTCTGCTTCAATTGAATGCTAATATCAACATTTAATCTTCATTCTAAAAAGAAATAACCTGCCAAAATACTACCGTAAAGAATACAATAACTTTTAGGCTGCCTTACCTCCTCCTCCAAAGAGAATTCCGGCACCAAGCACAAAACCAAAATCATACCAGGAACCATTATTATTGATAGCATACAAGGCAACATCATCCATAAACAAACTAACAATAAACGAGAATGGCGCTATAAGCCCATGCCAAAGGCCTCCGAAAAAACCATAGGGCGCAACATCCAGACATTCCTCGATAGGAAGTGCCTGGGCGCATCCGGTAAGTATAAATATCAAGAGGGCTAATAGAGGAATAAGTTTCAGGGGTTTTACTAAATTTTTCATACTATACTATTTAATTTCCCATAAATTTAATAAACATCTGAAACTTACATCATGCATAAAGACTGAAATTCATGAGAATAGTTCATATGCTGAATTCAGTATTTTAAAAAATTTGGCGAGGAACTCTTGATAAGAAATACTGTTCATTTGGACAAATTTAAAGACCATTCGTCCTTTTTTGCTTAAATTTATAAGGTCAATAGCTTACATTACAACTTATAAACTTTAAAACCCCCTTTTATGAAAACTTTAAAATCATTTTTTCTAAGCATAATTTTTATCTTTCTATGCTACAATACCTCATATGGCCAGGACCAGATTGAGGCAACATTAAAATGTAATGTAGCGGCGCTGAAAGCTGGTAATCCGGCATATCAGGTGTGTCAATTTGTAGATCAAGAACCCGGAACTGACACACGAGATTACACCATCTATGCTGAAGTGGGTGATACGATCATTTGGGCAGGAGAATCCTCTGATGGAAGCGGAGCCATTGACATTAGAAAAATTAAATATCACAAAGGTACCAATGTTTTCAACGATAAAGAATTAGACGGAGAAACAACGGTCGTGGGCGAAGTGCAAGAGAAAACTAACGGTAAACCTTACAAATACAAAATTTCTTTTAAGATCGATAATACTGGTAAAATGTACTCAATAGATCCTAAAATTATAGTAGGAGGTGGTCAATAAATAAATACTTCCTTAATGCTATGACAGACAACAACTATATATCTAAGAAAACAGCCTATGCAACTTTAGGCTTTTTTCTTTTTTTTTGTTTGCAGCTTTTCTGTCAAGATCAACAAACTATTGATAGCCTTGAACAGGTTTATCTTGCGAACGACTATAAAGATCAAGACAAGCTTCAGATCCTGCGTAAATTGGCTAACTCACATAATGATCCGGAAAGAGCACTTTATTTTAGTGAAGCATTGATCCTGAATGCTCAACAATTGGATTCTACACTCCTATTATACGCCGGATATTTAAATAAAGGAAATGCCCTTACTCGAAAAGGAAACCTGAGTGAAGCGCTGAAAAGTTATTTTAAAGGAGCAGAAATTGCAGTAAAAGAAGAAACGAATGACGACCTGGGTATCATAAGTATTGCCATAGCCGATGTTTATTCGGTTATGGGAAACCATAATAATGCGGTTCATTATTATAAAAAAGCCATAGCCATTCATAAAGAAAATAACAATCCTAAAGAATTATCAACAGCACTTAATAATCTGGGCGACGAATATTTAAATGTATCAAAACCTGATTCGGCAATCCTTATGTTTGAACAGTCCGGGCCCGTATTCAAACGCTTAGGCTTTACAGAAGGCATAGCTATGACTATTGGTAATACAGGAATCGCCTATGCTTTGCAAGGCAAAGATGAATTGGCCAAAGATGAAATTAACCATGCCATCAATATGTTTGAGAAGATGGAGAAGTATTATCCCATAACCATTTTTCTTACCTATATGTCTGATCTTTATTTGAGTCAGAATGAATGGGAAACGGCACTGGCATATGCACAAAGAAGCTTAGAATTGGCAGAAAAATATGGCTTAAAGGACGAAATCAGCAAGGCATATTTACAACTGTCAGAATTGCACGAAAAATCTGGAGATTTAGGCACTTCTTTAAACTTTTTTAAGAATTATACAGCCTATAAAGATAGTGTTATAAATATAGCAGCTGTGGAACAAATGGCAGACGTAAGAACTGATTTTGAAATTTCTCAAAAACAACTGGAGGTAGACCTATTAAGCGAACAAAAAAGAAACCAAAGTATTGTTGTTATTGCCACGATCATAGCCCTTTTACTTATAATGGCCTTGGCAATTGGCCTGTTCAGACGTAATAAATTTATAGAAAAAACAAAGAAACTGATTGAAAAAGAAAAAGATCGATCTGATAAATTATTACTCAATATCCTACCCGAACAAACAGCTCAGGAACTAAAGAAATATGGAAAAGTTGATGCAAAAAAGTTTGAATCAGTCTCTGTTCTATTTACAGATTTCAAAGGTTTTACCAAACTGTCTGAAGACCTTAGTCCGGAAGATCTTGTAAGAAGTGTTGATTTTTACTACAAAAAATTTGATTCCATCATCAAAAATTATGGTCTTGAAAAAATAAAAACTATCGGAGACGCTTATATGGCCGCAGGAGGATTACCATTTGCTTCTGAAGACCATGCGACTAAATTGGTAACAGCTGCCTTGGAAATTGCTGATTTTGTAAAAGAAGCAAAAGAAACATCTACCAACAATGAACAACGCTTTGACATTCGAATTGGTATTCACAGTGGACCTGTTGTGGCAGGAGTAGTAGGGACTTATAAGTTTGTCTATGACATTTGGGGCGACACTGTGAACATCGCCTCCAGAATGGAATCAACCTCTCTGCCTGGGAAGGTCAATATATCTGAAAGCACTTATGAATTGATCAAAGATGAATTCGAATGTGAATACAGGGGCGAAATCCAGGCCAAAAACAAAGGTAAATTGAAAATGTATTTTGCCATTGGGCGAAAAGCTGACAAAATAATTTCATCACTTGTATCAGCAAAGAATATGACTACAAGTAATTCTAAAAATTAGAGTTTCTATACATTAATTGACAGCTATTGACGCGTATTGATCATAATCAACTGATTCATTGATTCTTATCATTTCATATGTTATAATTTATATATATTTTACGGTTTTCAAATCAAACAACATGTATACAGAAATAAAATCATACCGTATTTTTCTTGACTCCGGCTCACAGAAAAACAGAAGTTTTACCACCATCAATTTATACGACAACGCCGATGAGATTATCGGTGTTTTGCAATTCTTTGATAAAGGATCCGAGATTATTGACCGGATGGATTTTGATCCGTTCTATATCCAATATCCCATTTCAAAATTTCCTTATATCGTTGATATTCTAAGAAATGAAAAACCTCTTTTTGTAGGGTACTGGGAAAATAAATATGGCAAATATGGCAGGATTTGTACCGGAAGAGAACCTGTAGGGGAAGCAGAGTTCCATACGCCCATATTCCATGAAAAAAACCATTAACTTGCTCCTATTTGCCACCTATGTGTACCTATTGATGTAAATCTATTGTTTACTCAATGGTTTTATCTGTTGGGTAAATTATTAGGTACTTTGGAAAAGGATTTTGTCCTTTTGGTCCTAGATCGGTTGTTTAAATCCATATGAACTGGTAGCTTGAAGTTTTCTACTGAAAAATTGAAATAATCATCTTAAATTTATAAAATCATGAGTAAAAATAACGCCAGAACCCTAATAGATCTTGAAAAAGATAAAGATCGAAATCAATATGTAGTATTGACAATCAATGACGAAGGTGAGGTAACACAGATAGAAAATGATTGGAATGCTCCATACTCAACCGGTTCTTTTGATCCAAACAAACTTTGTGATTTCTCAACACCTGTTAACAAAGGAAAAACCATCACATGGATTGGTATCCCAGACCCAAACTGTAAAGGCACCAAAATAAAAATAGAGTATGTATTAATGAACAATGCCAAGGGTAAACAGCTTTTAAAAAACAAATCATACAATAGAGGTCAAGGCAATCAAGTAGTAGGCAGAGTCAAGAATAAAAATTTTATAAAAGGGGATATAGAATACTATTATATAGTTTATAGTGTAGATGGCAAGGCTTATATCCTCGATCCCATGATGGAGCCCTATGGAGAAGCCCAATAACAATTCAATTACATATTACTCTTAAAATAGATGCCTATAAATGATATATGTTCAATAAAAATTGGTAAAAAGGCTCTTTTCCTTATGGGCTTTTTTTTCATCATCTGCATGGGTTTGTTTGCACAAAATAAATCAATGACAGATAGCCTTGAACTCATTTATGAAAGCAGCCCATTTGATGAAAAGGACCAGCTAAATAACTTGAAACACCTGGCACGATACCATACCGATCAGCAAAAAAGGATAGAATTTAGCGATGAGCTAATTAAAGCAGCGAAAGCTGTTGATTCGGTTAAATTTTTATTTAGCGCTTATTTAATAAAAGGCCATGCCTTGAATAAAATAGGGGATCTAAACCTGGCGCTAAAAAATTATTTGCTTGCCGCGGATATCGCCATTGATCTTGATGACGATGTGAAATTAAGCACAACTTATATCTCAATTGCGGGCGCTTATAGTAATGCCGACAATCATAAAAATACGGTTCATTACTACCTGAAAGCTATTGAAATTAATAAGATTGAAAATGAACGTGATTCATTAAGTTTTGCCACTGCAAACTTAAACCTTGGTGACGAATATCTTAATGAAAAACAACCAGATTCAGCCCTCATCTATTTACTTCGATCAGAACCCATCTTCAAATCACTAAAACATCAAACAGGAATTGCTTACAATCAAGGGAATATCGGAATTGCTTACGCACTTCAGGGAAAACATGACTTGGCAGAGCAATATATGGATGAGGCTACAATGGTTCATAAAGCTTCAGATGACTATTACCCTATTTGTGTTTATCTTATCCACAAAGCTGATATCTATATTCAAAAAAACGATTTAAAAACAGCTTTAAGATTCTCCCAAGAGAGTTTGGCCCTGGCAAAAGAGAATAACCTTAAAAACGAGATCAGTGGAGCGAATCTCAAGTTGGCCGACATCTATGAACTTATAGGCAACACAGGGCTATCACTAAAATATTATAAAGATCACATTACTTTTCGTGACAGTATCCATAATGTTAAGACCGTACAGCAAATGGCAAATTTGAGAACCAATTTCGAAGTTTCTCAAAAACAGACAGAAGTTGATTTAAAACAAACCGAAATTGATCTTAAGCAAACTGAAGTTGACCTGCTTAACCAACAAAAAACAAATCAAAGAGTACTGATCTTTAGCATGATCGCTGTCCTGGGAATGATAGGTTTGTATTTTAGAAATATTAGCAAAGAAAAAAGAAGGTCTGATGACTTACTTCTGAATATACTTCCAACAAAGACTGCAGAAGAACTTAAAGAAAATGGCAAGGTCAAGGCTAAAAAATTTGATTCAGTAACGGTCATGTTCACCGATTTTCAGGCTTTTACCAAATACTCTCAAAAACTTTCTCCTGAGGTACTGGTGCAGTCGGTTGATTATTTCTTTTCGAAATTCGATCAGATTATTGACACCTATGGACTGGAAAAAATTAAAACCATTGGTGATGCATATATGTGTGCCGGAGGGCTTACCAATGACTCAAAAGATGAGGTCATAAAGATGATTCAGGCTGCTTTTGAAATCAAGGCCTTTATGGAAGAAAGAAAGCAGCAATCAAATAATGATATTGCGCATTTCAATATCCGGATAGGTTTAAATACAGGGCCTGTGGTTGCCGGAGTAGTTGGTAAGAAAAAATTTGCTTATGATATTTGGGGTGATACGGTGAACGTAGCCTCTCGAATGGAATCGAATTCTGAAGCCGGTAAAATTAATATTTCAGAAAACACCTTCCAACTTATCAAAGATCATTTTGAGTGTCAATTCAGAGGTGAAATTGAGGTAAAAAATAAAGGAATGATGAAAATGTATTTTGTCATTCGGCCAAAAAATAAGGACCAAATACCTGTCAAAGACGAGAATTTAGAAGTTTTATGTTAACTTTAACGAGATAAACTGAATAAACGAATTACAATATGAGACAGGATCCAAATAATTATTGGGAGCAATTGGAGCGTTTGGAAAAGCTTATTCGGGCCTCAGAATTAAAGGCTGGTATCATTTTTTCATTTCATAGTCTAATCCTTGGCCTTTTTATAGATCGTATCGAACAATTCCAACCCGTCATTGAAACCAGCAAAGTTTTTCTTGTGATTTCATTTATATGGATGGCATGTGTTGTGGTCTCCATTTTTTACTGTTTCAAATGCTTTAAGCCTCAAATTGAGTTGAAATATGATAAGAATGTATTTTTCTTTCGGGATGCTGTACACGGATTTGGGGACGTTAAAAATTTTACAAAAAGACTTATGGAAATTTGTGACAGTGAAGAAATCTACAAGCAATTAAGCGAGCAAATACACATAGAAAGTAAAATTATTGACCAGAAATTCATCTGCGTTCATAAATCTATTAAGTTTTTTGGGCTTAGTATTATTTTTGTTATTATTGCATTAGCCTTCTGGCTAGTAACGATTTAAAAATTGCTTTTGTTATGAAAGGATATTACACATTACGAAAGACAATTCTTGGAATGCTGCATGGCAAACTCTCCAAGGATCTTCATTATCATGGAGTAAATCATACTCTTGATGCTTTAAAAACTTCTGATCTTTATTTAAGGCATATCAAAATTACTAAACATGAAGCTCAGTTACTTCGTCTGGGTATATTGTTTCACGACATAGGATTTATAATATCAATTAATGATCATGAGCTCAATGGGGCAGAAATTGCTAAGGATCTCTTAACCCGTTTTAATTTTGAAACTCAGGATATTGATATTATAGTTGGGCTTATTTTGTCGACAAAAGTTCCTCAGCTGCCCAATACAGTTTTAGAAAAAATGATTTGTGACATAGATCTTGATTACTTAGGGCGATCTGATTTTTATAAGATCAGTAATTATTTATTCGAAGAGTTACAGCTAATTAGAGATCTCAAGAATAAAAATGAGTGGAACAAAATTCAAGTAAAATTTCTTGAAGCTCATCAGTATCATACTGATTTTGCGATCAACAAAAGGCAACCTGAAAAAGAAAAAAGAATTGAGGAACTCAAAAAACTCATTCAGCCCTAAATAAAAACAAATCACTATTCAACTGATTCCCTGTTTTTTAAATAACCATAGTCTTCAATATATTTATAAAAAATTAGCTAGTTTAAAAAACTTAGCTTTTTATGTTGACCTTTTCTAATTCCGGGCATAAATAGAATACCCCCTCTTATTTTGACTTAACGCTTGTTTGCAAACCCCTGTTTTTTAAATAGGGGTTTTTTTAGCTACCTATACCACTTCGCTGCCCAAACTGTCAAGATAGTTTTTGAAATTTTTTTCCTGAATATCCAATTTTTTCCTAATCCGGTATCGCCCGGTTTCAACTCCTCGAACCGAAATATTTAGTAGTGGGGAGATTTCCTTGTTGGAAAGGCCCTTATGCTGCGAAATCAAGTCCTATTCAAGCTTATTCCTTTCACGCTCAATCTGATGACTCTGTTGCTTAAGCTTTAATTGTTCGATCTCAAGTTCCAATAATCTCTTCGACCTTTGAGCTGTGTCTTTTTATTGATAAAGGAATTATACCATTGTTGACGAGATTACAGTCTCTACGTGTATATTAACTTTAATCCTCTCTTTTATTCTTTCTTAAGTAGAGGTTAAAAATAAGATTAAACAAAGTTAAGACGTGTATGAGCAATAGCGCTATTCATTAGCACAATGAAAATCTAAGAATCAAAACCTTCTACTCATCATTGCGCTGCTCAAGATCACTCAAATGCAACTCAAGAGCTTCCACAGAAATCTGAATCTCTCTTATTAACAAGCCTAAAGATATGATTAAAAGTATGAGCGCCATTCCAAAAACCCAAACAGCGATAAGGTGCTGTTCTATATAAATCAGAAACATGGTCAAAACGCAAAGCAGAAGACTACTGATACCAAATATTTGCATCGCTCGCGTCAAGTAAAGACGCTGGCGAAGGTTCTTGATCTGTCTGACAAAAACCTCATTCTGATTTTTTTTATACTTGTCATGTAGATTTCTAACAACAGCTGCATACGCTAAAAATCGATTGGTATAAGCCAACATGATCAGAGAAATTGCCGAAAATAAGAGGGCCGGGGTGGTAAGGGTAAGTTGTTCCATATCTCAAATATAATCCAAACCTCTTAAAATATGAAGTCTGCATCGAAAATGATTGCATCAAGCTCAATTCAATCCATTTTTAGCATTGAATGGATTGGTTTTTATTTCCCGAGGTGCTCGGAAGTGAGGGGTTCGGACATGAAACCTTCGGAAGTGAGGTGCTCAACTATTAGAACTTTATTCGGTATTCTATGCTGGCCACAAAACTTCTTGTCAAACCATCAGGCCTTGCATCCCTAACAATAAACGGAGCACCCATATTGAATTGGAGCGCCTGTTTTTTATTTAGTTCATAATCCAAATATATATTCCAATTCAAAGTAAGTCCTTGAGAGCCTTCAATTTCAACTTCCACATCATCCTGATTCGTATATTTATCATTTGACAAATGATAAATAGGCAGCAAACTTGGAGTCAATCGAAATTTTTCACCAAAGTCAATAGGATAAGAACCCCTTAGCATCACATCGCCACTTCGTTTAAATTGATTGGTTGATTGAAACGCTCTTAAAGGAGAATCAAGAGGATACGCTTCAGCAAAAAATTCATTATTATTTTGAGTTAAAGGCTGCTGGATAGCTGCCACCAATTGCAAACTCCGAATAGTATAGCCAAAGCCTAAAACTAGATCAAAGGTTCCCAAACTAGATTGATAGTCCATTGGCAAAGCCCTTCCATTTTCTTTTTTATTCGCGTCAGACAATGGTAATTTAACCCCTAAAGTCAGTGTAGCTTTTCTATTTATTCGATAATTAGAATTGATAAAAATATCTGACAATCCAAAGCTAGAAATACCATTACCGGATTGGGATAAAGAGGTTATTTTGGCATTCAAACCAAATTTCTCATTTAATTGACGGCTATATTCAACATAGGTCCCAAAAACGGAAATCGAATAATCAGCTGCGCCATAAGAAACCCCTGCTTTAAATTGATTGTGGTTTTCTGAAATACTGTCCAATCCGTTGGGCTTAAAACTATGAACAGTGCAAACACCCGCATCGCTGCATCCCTGAGCATATAATTCTCCAGTGAATATAAAAGCCAATCCAAGTGATACGATTAAATAACTAGGTAATTTTATCAACATAATGTCTATTTATACATTTTAATAGACACTTAGTCTAAAAAAATGTAATTCCTTACACAAGTTGCATCTACACATTATTAAGCATTAGTTTGCCTAGCCAGACTGCTCGTTTCATTTGCTCATTGGATGGAATTCCTCATCATGGTGATTTATGCTTTCGAAAACTAAAATGACACTTTCGGAAAGAAATACGTGGCATTCATCCTAGTTGATTTGATGACATAATTAAAAGGCGTATATTCATGACAACTCAATTATTAATCAACCAAACTATTTCTTTGAAATATGGCAAACGTAAAAATAATTCTAATCGTAGATACTGAAGGTCAATAAATGTTCACAAACACAAGAAACATATTGATTGTATTTTCCGTTCTATTATTTATTCAACCAGGATTTACTCAAAACCAAAAGGTTGCTGATAGTCTTATTATAGAATTAAGGAATATTGATGTAGAGAATGATTCCTTACGTTTGAATGTACTCCATGAAATTTCTTTTAACTCAAATAATCCTGACAGTTCAATCTACTATGCTCGTATTCTAGAGTCAGAAGCCTTAAAAACCCGGAATCAAAAGTATTTACAATTGGCCTATACTGAAATGGGAGCTGCATTGCGCATGAAGGGAAACCTTGAGGAAGCTATAGAAGCTTATTTTAAAAGTGCTGACATGGCCAAAGAATTAAAAAGTAATTCATCTATGGCTAATTCCTATTTAGGGATAGCAGATGTTTATTCCGTATCAGGGGCACATGAAAATTCTATTTTATACTATAAAAAGGCTATATCTCTTCTCAGAAATACAAAGGATTCTCTCTTATTAGGAGCTTCGCTGATAAATGCCGGAGATGAATATGTTAATGTTAATGAGCTTGATAGCGCATTGATTTACTTAAAGGAATCAGGGACAATTTTCGATCTTAAAAATTATTTACCGGGAAAGGCGTACAACCTTGGTAATGTCGGAATGGTATATGCCGGTTTGAACAAGAACGATTTGGCCGAGAAAAATATAACTGAAGCGATAACACTTTTAGAGCAACTTGAGGATTATTATGCTATTGCGGACTATCTTACCTATATGTCAGATATCTACAAGGATAAAGGCGATTTTCCCCGGGCTTTCAATTATGCCAAAAAAAGTCTGGATTTAGCAAAAATTTATGGCCTTAAAAATCAGATAAGTGATTCGAATCTTTTGCTTTCCAAATTATACGAAGAAACTGGTAATATAGAAGATTCATTCAAATATTATAAGGATTATATTGTATTTCGAGACAGCTTGAACAACCTCGAATCCATACAAAATATGGCAGATATTAGAACCAATTTCGAAGTATCTCAAAAACAAACTGAAGTAGATCTACTCGAACAAAAACGGCAAAAACAGCGTATAACAATCATTGCAGGTATCATCTCTCTAGCGTTGATCACAATACTTGCCTTTGGCCTTTTTAGACGTAATATATTTATAAAAAAAACCAGTGCAATTATCCAAAAAGAGAGAGATTTGTCTAATAAACTCCTTCGTAATATTCTACCAGAAGAAACCGCGAAAGAACTCATTGATAATGGTAAAGTACTGGCTAAAAAAATTAATGAAGTAAGTGTTCTTTTTACAGACTTTAAAGGGTTTACAAAACAATCAGAGAACTTGTCTCCAGAAGAACTTGTAGAAAGTGTGAACTTCTATTATTCTAAATTTGATGAAATTGTTGAAAAGTATGGTCTTGAAAAGATCAAGACGATGGGAGATTCATATATGCTGGCAGGAGGTTTGCCCTTCCCAACCAAAGACCATGCGTTAAAAATTACTGAAGCAGCATTTGAAATATCAAAATTTGTGCTTGATGCCAAGAAAGATGATTCTGACCACATCACACACTTTGACATTCGAATTGGAATTAACACAGGTCCTGTTGTAGCTGGAGTGGTAGGTATTAAAAAATTTGCCTATGACATCTGGGGTGATACGGTCAACATAGCCTCACGTATGGAATCAAATTCCGAGCCAGGTAAAATCAATGTTTCTGAAGCTACTTACCAACTTATCAAACATAAATTTAAATGCACCTATCGCGGTGAGATCGAAGCCAAGAACAAGGGTAAATTGAAAATGTATTTTGTTGAGGAAGCTATTGCCTAGTGCAAAGGTTTTAGGATTCTATATTAGGCCATCACCGACGCTTTCTTAGACTTTCTATAAAGAAAAGAATTGAAAATATTTCTTTTCCCAAAATTATTCAAAGACCTGCTATTCGCGAATTTGTTAAAAAGCTTGCGGTTCACACCAAAAAACTCATAGGTATTACCATCTGTAAAGGTAACCTCCAATAGCATGCTTTTATGGTAAAAATCAGCTACTTGTGATTGTGAAATGGTTGTGGTGAATTCTTCCAAATTAGAGGCTTTCGTATCAGGCGCAATACTAACCAAAAAATGATAGCCGTCAATGATCTTCTGACTTACTTCACCTGCCTCTTCCTTTTCATCTTCGTCCTGAAATTTATCCGGGTGCCATTCTTTTACCAACCCTCTGTAAGTAGTTTTTAATTCTTTCAAATCAATATCTCCTTCTACTTTAAAAAGCTTTTTATATTCATTGATGCGCTTCATGCCTGTTGTTTTCAAATTGTCGGCAAAACTAATCTTATTAGTTGAGGTAAGTGCAAATCATTTTACTTATTTCAATGAAGTTTAACATTAGTTTAGGATTGACAAGATGCAACAAAAAGTTAGATCGGTGGGGGCAGGCCTTAAGCATTAGTGCTTTATACAGATTCCAGTAATTGTACCTCCGATAAATAAGCAAGTTCATTCGGACAATATTTAGGGCATTTCGTCCTAATTTATTATTTGATTAAGGCAAGTATGATTAATCTTGCTTTACCTACATCAAAAGATTCTTAAAATAAATCAATATGAGCTTAGCTACAAATGCTTCAAAAACAGAACGAATTCACGCCTTAGATTCTTTAAGGGCAATCATGATGCTCCTCGGTCTTGTCATTCACTCTGCGATCACTTATGGTACTTTTGAAGGTTATCATTGGCCCCTTAAAGACCCTGAATCAACTGGCCTTTTCATGGATTATACGGTACTTTTTATTCATGCATTCAGAATGCCAATCTTTTTTGTGGTTGCAGGATTCTTTGGAGCCATGCTTTTCTTTGAAAGGGGACACAAAAAAATGCTCAAAAACAGAATTGAAAGAATCTTATATCCCTTTATTGTTTTTATTATCATTTTGGCCCCTACTATTAAGTTTTCAGCTATTTATTCAAACGAGGTTTTTGCTGATGGTGCAGGCCCTTTAATGGCATCATTAGAACCATTTAAAGCAATTGCAGGTTGGATACCATCTTCAACGTCACATCTGTGGTTCCTATACTACTTATTAATGATCACCCTAGTGTCCTTTGCAATAGGCTTACTATTTAATCGGTTCAAATCCTTTACTGATCGAACCACCTTACTACTCAACTGGATTATACAAAGACCCATTGTCAAAATTTTTGTTTTCTCTCTTTTGACAATAGGTTTATTACTGATTATGGACAGTACATGGGTAGCAACCTCAACCGATTGGACCCCTGATTTCAATACCTTTATTTTTTATTTCTTCTTTTATTTTATAGGCTGGATCCTTTTTAAATCAAAACACTTGCTAAGTACCTTTATGCAATTCGATTGGGCCTTAACAATTTTGGCTATAGTATTGTTCACAACGCTCTTTTTCTTCCGCTCATCCTTTGATGATCTGCAAATCACCATCATCAATTCGGTTACCGTTTGGCTATTTATTTTTGGTATTACGGGCCTATTTATGAGATATGGAAGTCAACATTCACATTTGATGCGTTATAATTCAGACGCCTCTTACTGGATTTATCTGCTTCACTTGACCTTTACCATGCTACTGCCGGCCTTTATTGTGCATTGGGATATTCCTGCCTTTGCTAAATTTATTTTTGTTTTGGCAGTGACTTCAGTCATTTGCCTAATTACTTATCATTATCTGGTCCGTTCAACCTTTATCGGTAAATTCTTAAATGGCAGAAAATATTCGATTGAGAAAAAGACTGCTAAAGAACAGGTTGTTGAGGTTAAAACAGTTTAAATAGGTAATCTTTGGGGAAAATATCATAAGCCTTCTTTTATAAGGCAACTAGGCTACTACTTACTTAGTTTGGTCAACAGCTTTTCTTATTTTTGATCACAGTCAATCACAGTAATGATTGAGATCAATGCAGCTCTTCACGAATACCGATAAATTTAAGTGTCCTAAGATCAGTAACAAGTTATTTCTATGTTCAATGTAACTCGCTATCAGTATTGCTTCAAAAAAACAGGAAAATGGAAAACAATCTCTTAAAAAAATCGGTCGGTGATTATGTAAATTCACTTGAAAAAGTTTTAGAAAAAAGGAAACAATGGAATGAGTTTACCCTACCATTACTGTTTAAAACGCTAAATGAAATACAAGTTGATTTTGACATTGGTTGGAAAGTGCAACAACTTGACTGGCTGATGAACAATAGTGCCATCAATATCACATTTGAAACGTTTCCCAAATCTATGATGGATAAATTGAACGGGGCGACTGACTTTGAATTTATAAAAGGAGCTGCTTTGGTTTTTTCACAAAAGTACAATGGAGACATTTCGGTGTTTATCGTCTTTCCTGCAGAATTAGCACCTGTTTCGGAAAGCGATATTAATGAATTAGGTAGTTTTAATCCGAATGAAATCAATAAAAATTTTATCACTAATAAAGTGGCCTATTTTCTCGATAAAATCATCATTAGGGAGGAAAATGTCCTCAGGCGTAAGGTGGGGTTTTGACAGATAAATTATACTACAAAATATCTTTTGGAAGTATTTTTCGAGTCCAGGTTTTGACTCTTTTCAAATTACTTACTTCTGAATCTGGGTTAAAATCAACGGTTGTTTCCCAAGAATTTTCAGGTTTAAATTCTTCTTCCATTCCCTTAAGTACCTGCTCTGAAATTTCTTCAGAATGAATTACGGTTATACATTCAGTATTTAAATTGGCACTTCGAGGATCTAAGTTAAAGGTTCCTATCACCGTTATTTGACCATCTACCACCATCGATTTGGCATGGAGGCCAAAAATAGGCTTATGGTCTAAGGTTTTTTGCAATTCACCTGTCATTATTCTGGTACGTTCGGCAGCATCCGGGCGAAATTCATAAATTCTCACTCCGGTTTGAAGCAAGGTTTTTCTGTCTGTCTGGTAACTGCTAAAAGCCTCTACGTTATCAGTTGAAACAAGGCTGTTGGTCAATATCCTGATCTTTACACCTCGCTGAACGGCTTCCCTGAAAAGATCCTGACTTAGTTCAGAAGTAATCAAATAAGGTGTTTGAATTTCGAGCGAATGCTTGGCATTTTTAACCAGATCGATCAGGGCACTGGTTGATATACCTCCTCCGCCCAGGCCACTTTTACCATCGTTTTTACCGGGCATATCTGAAATAAAATCGACCTCATCTACCCATATAAAATCCCCTGATTTCTTCAGTTCTCTAAAAGCCGTGGGAATATTTTCTATTCTAGTTCTTATCTGAGGCCAGAAATTTTCAGGATCACATGCGTATTCATGTAGTCTTGCAAACTTGTCTTCATCGCTTAACTTATCTTTACTTTCATCATCGTTAAGCTCCTTGATCGGAACACTTAAGGAGTCTTTCCAAAATTCGCTGAACGAAGCCCCTACACTTTTTGTTGCTTTTCCTAACAATAAAACATCTCGGTCTCTAAAATTATATTCATGATCATAATCGAAATACTCATCAGCAATATTTCGTCCTCCTGTAATAACAGCCTTCCCATCTACGATAAAGGTTTTATTATGCATACGTTGATTTACTGACCTAAAATCGGTTAAAACATTTTTGGCTTTGCTAAAGATGCTTTTTCCCAGATTGAAACCAGGGTTGTATATTTTGACGCTAATATTTTCATGGGAGTCCATGGTCAGAATATCTTCTAACTGTGCATCTACCATAATATCATCAATGAGAATTCTTACTTTAACGCCACGGTCAGCTGCCCTTACCAAATAATCGCAGGCAATAAGCCCAACATTATCTGTGGAAAATATAAAGTACTGAATATCTATTGTTTCTTCTGCGTATTCCGTAAGCCAGGCCCGTGAAACCATCGAACCGGCTCCATCTTCCAAGACATACACCCCGGTTTTAGTTCTCATTAAATCGCTATACTCTTTGAGTTCTTCGGATAGACTAATACTGTCATTTCTATGAATACTTGTGCAAAAATCACTTGTCTGAGCCGGTATCGCATCTTTAGACTTCGAACATGAAACAAATATAGATAAGGCTATGAGGTAATATATTTTTAATTTATGCAAGCTTATAGCAAAGTTAAGTGGGTGGGTCATGTTATTAATAACAACTAATGATTTGGAATATTGTTTTAAACTATAGTTCTCTATCCATATGAATAAAAGTCATACGACATCTACCCTCACTAAATATGTTAGATTTTAAAGACAAGAAAAATAAGTGCCTGAAAATAGGATTAAGCAGTGCAAATAAAAAACGTTGGAGACTGCTTTAGCAGGCTCCAACGTTTTATAAATAATAAAAGTCTTCCTTAATCAAGAGGTTTGGTTGAGGAATTCATATCTCGAACGCATAGGTATTTTCCATCACGCTTTTCGAAATAAGACATATAGTTACCATTCCCGATTTCACTACCTGAAGAATTAAATTCTGTCCAGGAGCCTAACTCTACTGCCGAATTACCATCCGCAAAGAGATCAACAACTTTATATACATTGTAATTTCCCGTAGTATCATTTTTAATGCGTTTAGCAATACTTTCTCTGATAGCTGCCTTACCCGAAATAGGTTGTTCATTACGGCCATAGCTCATGGCATCATCACTGTAATAAGCTGCTACACCGTCAGCGTCCTTGTCATTTTCTGCTGAAGAATAGGCGTCTTCCATGGCCTGGATTTCTACTTTTAGTTTAGCCATATCAATTGGTTCCGATTTTTCCGGACTTGTACAGGCAAAAAATGTAAAAATAGTAAGTAAAAGAAAGCTTAGTAATCTTGAAATTTTTTTCATGTTAATAGTTTTAAGGTTTAAGTGCCTCAATTTACACCAAAATAATCAGTTACAAATGACGTGAATCACTTAAGATCAAATTTGTCTCGAATTTGACCTATGGCTGTGATGAATGATCTCTAGCTAAATGAAGCTATTCTCACAAAGGATATAAAGCTATAAGTTGTAAATACCGTTTCGATAAATTCAACCTTTTGTCTTTGTCATAGAATCAGCGACGACTATGACGTAATTGGCTATGGTCTCTATATCTTCTTCAGTCATTTCTTCCCACTCTGATTGAGTCACCGTAGTGATTGACTTTATGTCCAAACCCGGCTGAATTTTGTTGATCCACCAAATGATGCCTTGCTCATAGTTAGAATGATAGGATCCTTCAAAATGAAACATCAAATCTCCAGGTTTATAATTCTGAAGAGAAAAATGGGCCATAGTGGCATCTTTAGAAGCTTGAGAAGTTTGAATATATAACATGTTTGGAGGTACATGCCCACCCATCATATCAGCCATTTCAGCATAAGCCTTTACTGTTGGGTCGAAATACTTTTCTAAATCCGGACCAATCATGGCAAGTGCCTCCGGACTTAATTCCTTTAAAGCATCTATCCCCTTTTTATTGATCATTGAAGCATACCTTCTGGGAATGTTCGTTGCTATAAAACGCAAGTTTTTTTCCTTTGCAAATTCCATTAATGGTTTATAATCAGTTTTATAATTACTCCACATTTGCGTGATTTCAGCAAGCATTTTGTCTTCAGCATACAGTCCTTTCAAATATTCATTAATAACCAACTGATTTCCGTTTTCAAACATCTCGGCCCCAAAGAATAATTTTTCACCCTTGATCTCATAAAAACTCTTACTCATTTCCAATTGCAACCAATGGGAAATAGGATTATTGTGATATTCACCAAAAAAGACCATGTCGGCTTTCGCCAGATCTTTAACCATCTTTTCATATTTAGCAGCTTTTCCATTATTTTTATACACTTGGTATGCGGGTTTATCCTGGGCTGAGGTGTTAAGAACCATAGTAATTAGAAAGAAAACGGTTAATCGTAAATGCTTCATTTAGTTTATTTTAAGTTTTATTCTCAGCGTTGACACAATTCATTAATAAATTGTAGAACTCGCCATTCCTCTTTAGTCTCGTTAAATTTATTGAAAATTATTCACTGTTTAGGCTCCAAATATAAGAATTGCCCAGTTTTATTTTTGCCACTCAAGATTATCATGATGATAAGACCAAAATGAAAATCGTGTAAAACAAAAAACCTCAGCAAGGCTGAGGTTTTTTATTAAATATGTAGAACTAACTCTTGATAAAAGACAAGTTCCTATTCTGTTGGTACAGGAAAGCCTCTATCTCTCATTAAGGCCTCAATTTTAGCATCTCTGCCCCTAAACAAGCGATAGGCTTCGGCCGGATCCATAGAGTTTCTTGGAGCAAATAAGTATTTTACCAACCTTTCAGCAACCTCTTTGTCATAGAAACCATCAGGGGCTTCTGAAAACGCTTCGGCAGCGTCGGCAGTTAATACATCGGCCCACATATAACCATAATATGCAGTGGCATAGCCTTCTCCTGAGAATACATGTCCAAAATGAGGCGTTCTATGACGCATGACTAATTCTTTAGGCATTTTTAATTCAGCCAAAGTTTCGCGTTCAAATTTATCTACGTCTATATTTGAAGGATCTGCCAGGTGAAATTTCATATCCATAATGGCTGATGCCAAATATTCTGTAGTTGAGAAGCCTTGATTAAATGTTGCTGCTTTTTTAATTTTTGTAACAAGTTCTTTTGGCATCGGTTCTCCAGTTTTATTATGCACTAAAAACTCATTGATCACCTCATCAGTCGATAACCAGCGTTCCAATAATTGCGATTGAAACTCAGTATAATCTCTAACCCCTCCATTTAAGGTAGGATACTTTACATTGGAAGAGAAGAAATGCAGGGCATGACCAAATTCATGGAAAAAGGTTGTAGCATCATCCCATGAAACCAATAAGGCTTCTCCTGGCGCCGGTTTGATAAAATTTGAATTATTTGAAGCCAATACATTTTTATTTCCATCAAAAGTAGTATGACTTCTGTAAGTCGTTGCCCAGGCTCCAGAACGTTTTCCCTGTCTGGCATATGGGTCAAGGTACCAAAGACCAATGTTTTCACCGGAATCTTTATCCGTCACTTCCCATACTTTTACATCTTCATGAAAAACCGGTACCGAACCTTCAGGAACAGGAGTAAATTTAAAATTAAACAATCTTCCTGCTACATAATGCATGGCATCAGTCAATTTATCTAATTGCAGGTATTGCTTTACCTCATCAGAATCCAGGTCATATTTCGCCTTTCTTACTTTTTCTGCATAGTAGCGATAATCCCAAGGTTCAATCGTGATCTTGTCTCCGTTTTTATCAGCTACAGCCTGCATATCTACTACTTCTTCTGCTACTCTTGCAATAGCTGCCGGCCAAACCGCTTCCATCAATCCCATCGCATTTTCAGGTGTTTTTGCCATTCGATCCTGTAAGCGCCATTCTGCATAGTTTTGATAACCCAGTAATTCTACACGTTCTCTGCGCAGCTTTAAAATGTCAGCGATCATTTGATTATTGTCATATTCATCGCCATTGTCCCCACGCGAATAATAATTGGTCCAAACATCTTTACGGATATCTCTCTCAGTAGAATAGGTTAAAAATGGGGACATAGACGATCTTGTATTGGTAATCGCATATTTACCTTCTTGTCCGTTATCAGCGGCAATTTTTGCTGCAGACTTTGTAAAACCTTCTGACAAACCACCTAATTGGTCTTTTGTTAAATAAGTGATGTAATTTTCTTCATCGTTAAGCACATTATTCGAAAATTTGGTATAATCACCTGATAACTCTTTATTTATTGCTGCATATCTTTTCTTTTTAACGCTGTCAAGTTCTGCACCATTCATCTCAAAACTTTTGTAAACTAATTCAAGAACACGCTGCTGATCATCCTCAAGCGGGTGAATCTGAGAAGCATCGTACAATGCCTTTATCCGTAAAAACAATTTTTCGTTTTGGGTGATTTTCGAGCTGAATTCAGAAAATAGTGGTGCTAATTCGGTTTGAACTGCTCTGAATTCGGGAGTAGACATGTTACTACTTAAAATACCATAATACGTAAACCCTCTGTCCAAAGCTTCCCCTGAGCGTTCCATTTCTTCAATAGTATTTTCAAAAGTCGGAGCTTCCTCATTATTGGCAATC
Organism: uncultured Flavobacteriaceae bacterium; assembly: GCA_964586115.1. GTDB lineage: Bacteria > Bacteroidota > Bacteroidia > Flavobacteriales > Flavobacteriaceae > Lutimonas. The sequence goes on from CAZPHF010000014.1 coordinate 29,910, forward strand.
GCATCAACGTCCTCAAGATTCAGTTCCATGCCCCTTAGCATGGCACTTTTGACATCTTCAACTTTCATTTTATCAAATGCAGGAACTCCTCCGTATGGGCCTGTCCACTCTTGCAATAGCACATTGCTTTCCATTGATTTTTCTTCTTTTGTTTTTTCCTGATTACAACCTACTAAACCTACTAGAACAAATAAAAATAGTAAGCTGAAATGGTTGGTTTTGAATCGCTTTTTCATTGTATAATTTTAAAATTAATGCTGTTCATAAAAATCAAGGCAAGTTATCAAAAACAACAGTAATATCACGATAAAATAGACTAGAAATATTGACAAATTCCTCCTTTTTTTGATATGATTGAATCTAAAGGAAGTAGATCTCTTCAAGTTTGACTTAAATTAAATAAAGCCAGGATCATAAGACAAGGTAATAATGACATATATCATTGATTTACAACGAATAAAACCCTATATTTGAGATGAACAATATTAAATTTTCTACTATGGATGAAATTACTCTAAGCAACAGTACTCGGATACTGAAATTTCTACAACTACTCAAACTCGATTTTAACGAGTACAGTATTTGGAACTATTCACGAAAGAAATTTCACTTTCGGGAAGAGGACAGGTATTTAATTCATCAATCTCTTGAATTTCTTCGAGACCATGAATATATCGTAAAAGTGAGAAGACCTGGTTATTATAAACTCACTGAAAAAGGTGAGAATTTTATAAACTGGGATTTGGAAAAAATTGAAGAAACCCAAACTAAAGCTTCGATGCCTATTCAAAAAAGTTGGAGGAATTGGTTACAATTAAGCAGGGTCTAAAATAAATGTTATCAGGCTAATTGAAAAAAATGCTGATCACTAAAGAATAGAATTTTAACTATTAGAGTGGATTAGCGTTAAAGGTATCTCCTTGCTCAAGATCACCGGTTTCAAAGCCCTTTTTGAACCATCTTATACGTTGTTCAGAAGTTCCGTGCGTAAAGGAATCAGGCACTACCCTGCCTGTTGACTGCTTCTGTAAGCGGTCATCTCCGATGGCAAACGCTGCATTCAAGGCCTCCTCAAGATCACCTGTTTCCATCATTTTTGTCATTTGCTGAGAGTGATGTGCCCATACTCCGGCAAGGAAATCGGCTTGTAACTCTAGTCTAACGGAGTACCTATTGTATTCCTTCTCGCTCATTTGACCTCTAAGACGCTGAACTTTATCAGTGATACCCATAATATTTTGAATATGGTGACCCACCTCATGAGCAATTACATAGGCCTGTGCAAAATCACCAGGTGCATTTAATTTACGGGCCATATCATCAAAAAAACTCAAATCAAGGTACAATTTTTCATCACCAGGACAATAAAAAGGTCCTGTAGCGCTCGAAGCCGATCCACAGGCTGAAGCCACAGATCCGGAGAAAAGAACCAGCGTAGGTTCACGGTAATTATCCAAAAGCCCATTCCACACATCCTCCGTACTTGCTAATATCGTAGCACTAAAATCAGCTAATTCATTTTCTTTGGCACTGCCCTGATAGGGCACTGAAGTTTGAGTCTGGCCGTTATCCCCTTGAAAAAACTGTCCTAAGAAACTTAATGGATTATTGCCTGTGATGAATGAAAAGACTAGAAATAGCCCTGCAATGATCAAGCCTGTTTTTGAAAACAAGAGTCTAATCAATGGACCCAGTAACATCGGATTGAATCCGCCAAGACCTCTGCCAGAGCCTGACTGACCCCTTCTGTCATCAACATTTGAACTTTGTCGTTTGCCTTTCCATTTCATAATATAAGATTGCTTAGTTGGATTAATTGTAAGGTTAAATTTAGTCAATATTTCAATAATAATCAATTACTGTTACCAAGCATCATAGGCCTTATGAGTAGTCAACTGATTCTATAACAACAAGTCCAGTTCCCTTTATGCTCAAAATAACTTCTAGAAGGTCAATATTTTAATTATCTTGACTGTCTTTAAAATTAATCTTTAACATACATAAAAAGCCCTATTCACCTATGATTAAAAATATACTAACTTTTGTTCTACTGATAACGAGTATTGCAGTTACTTCACAAGAAACGCCTAAAGATACTGAGTTAAAATCATGGGATGTATCAACACCTGTACTTCCTTATAAAGAAGTTACAATAAGCACAGATGAAGGTACCTGGATGAGTATTGATATAAGCCCTGACGGGGCTACCCTGGTTTTTGATTTACTAGGCGACATTTATACGATGCCTGTGTCGGGCGGAGATGCAACATTGATCAGAGGTGGACACGCCTATGAAGTTCAACCAAGGTTTAGTCCTGATGGATCACAAATAAGTTTTACAAGTGATGCAGGTGGTGGAGATAATATCTGGGTCATGTCAGTCAATGGAAATGATGCAAAACAAGTTACTAAAGAAGATTATACACTTGTCAATAACGCGGTATGGTCTAATGATGGAAATTATCTCTTTTGCAAAAAGCATTTGACTTCTGAACGCTCACTTGGTGCTGGTGAGATATGGATGTACCATATATCTGGAGGTAAGGGCATTCAATTGACGACAAAGAAAAATGAACAACAGGACGTTGGTGAACCCTGGCCATCACCAGATGGACAATTTGTTTATTATAGTGAAGATATATATCCGGGCGGCTACTTCCAATACAATAAAGATCCCAATAGCCAGATCTATGTGATCAATCGCTATAACTTAAAGGATGGAAAAACAGAAAGAGTTACGGGAGGTCCCGGCGGAGCCATTCGCCCAGTGATCTCACATCAAGGAAATATGTTAGCTTTTGTAAGAAGGGTAAGAGAGAAATCTGTACTATTTCTGCATGATCTTTCAAACGGTCGCGAATGGCCGATTTATGATCAACTGAGCAAGGACCAGCAGGAAACATGGGCTGTATTTGGCGCCTTTACAGGGTTTAATTTCACCCCTGATGATAAACATATCATTATATGGGCACAAGGAAAAATAAAAAAAATTGATGTCAACTCTTTAGAGGTCGCCGACATTCCTTTCCGGGCCAGTGCCAGTCATAAAATTGTCAATGCGCTAAAATTTAAGAATAAAGCTTTTGAAGATACTTTTTCGGCCAAGGCTATTCGCCATGCCGTCACGTCTCCAGACGGAAAGACTTTAGTCTTTAATGCTGCCGGATATTTATGGATCAAAACACTTCCCAACGGAACCCCTAAACGATTGACCAATGGACTTGAATTAGAATATGAACCCACCTTTTCAAAAGATGGGAAATTTCTGGCTTATGTTACCTGGACCGACAGTGAGATGGGTAGTATTAAAAGAATTGACATGAGCTCAAAAGGCAAACCCGTAACATTAACACAGGGAAAAGCCATTTATCGTGAACCTTCTTTTTCACCAAAAGATCATAACACTCTTGTATTTCGAAAAGAGGGTGGTAATCAGGATCAGGGTTTTGTCAATACCAAAAAACCGGGAATATATTCCCTCAAGTACAGTTCGTCAAAAAAATCAGGGGGCACCTCAAAGGAGTCTCTTGTAACTGAAGAAGGTCAATTTCCAAGTTTTAATGGTGATGCTTCTCGAATCTATTATCAAACCGGAGGCTATCTTTTTGGTGAATTAACCAAAACCTTAAAATCTGTTGACCTGTCAGGTAACGATACGCGCGAACTTGTTACATCAAAATATGGTCAAAGAATCATACCCAGTCCGGATGATCAATGGGTTGCCTTTTCCAATCTCTTTCAGGTCTATATTGCACCGCTTCCTTTAACCGGTAAAACCGTTGAATTGGATGGTAAATCCACAAGTGTTCCGGTAACTCAATTTACCAAAGATGCAGGTGTAAATTTGCATTGGTCTTCAGATAGTAAAAGACTCAACTGGACCCTTGGAGACAGGTATTTCAGCAATGCGCTTGATCAAAGATTTCTCTTTATGAAGGGGGCTCCAAAAGAAGCGCCTGCCATAGATTCATTAGGAATAGCTATTGGTTTAGCCCTGACCTCTGATAAGCCTGAAGGAATGATCGCGCTTATTGGGGCTCGCATTATTACAATGGATGGCGACAAAGTAATTGAAAATGGGACCATTATTGTCAAGGACAATACCATTCTGAGCTTGGGCGAAAGTTCGGTCGTAGAGGTTCCTGCAAAAGCAAAAGTAATTGATGTCAAAGGTAAAACCATCATGCCCGGTTTTATTGATGTCCATGCGCATTTGGGTCATTTTCGCTATGGTATTAGTTCACAAAAACGCTGGCATTATTATGCCAATCTTGCCTATGGCGTTACCGCCACTCATGATCCTTCGGCCAATACAGAAATGGTTTTTTCACAATCGGAAATGGTTAAATCAGGAAGTATGATTGGCCCGAGAATTTTTTCAACCGGTATCATTTTATACGGAGCTGATGGTGATTTTAAAGCCTCTGTAAATAACCTTACTGATGCCCAGTCTGCCATAAGAAGAACTAAGGCATTTGGTGCCTTTTCAGTAAAAAGTTACAACCAGCCAAGAAGAGAGCAAAGACAACAGATCATCAAGGCTGCCGCTGACCAACATATTGAAGTGGTCCCCGAAGGAGGCTCTACTTTTTTCCATAATATGTCTATGATTTTGGACGGACATACCAGTATTGAACACAATATTCCGATTGCTACCTTACATGATGATGTGCTACAATTATGGTCAGCAAGTCAAACGAGTTATACGCCTACCTTAATTGTGAATTACGGAGGTCTTAACGGAGAGTATTACTGGTACCAGGCAAACAATGTTTGGGAAAATGAAAAGCTTCTGAAATACACGCCACGAAGTATTATCGATTCTCGCTCAAGGCATAGAACAATGATCCCTTTAAAAGAATATGAAAACGGACATATTCTTGTTTCTAAAAGTGCCAAAAATCTTTCTGATGCCGGAACAAAAGTTAACCTGGGTGCCCATGGACAATTGCAAGGCCTTGGAGTTCATTGGGAACTTTGGATGCTTTCACAAGGAGGGATGACTAATATGGAGGCTTTGAAATCGGGAACAATCAATGGGGCAAACTACCTTGGAATGGAAGACCAAATAGGCTCCTTAGAAGAAGGTAAAATAGCTGATTTGATCGTTCTGGATAAAAACCCTCTTGAAGATATTAAAAATTCCGATTCAGTAATATACACAATGATCAATGGTAGAATGTATGATACCTCAACCATGAATGAAGTTGGTAATTATAATAGCCCCAGAAGTCAGTTCTATTGGGAAAAAGATCAATACGCACCTGCCTTTGACTGGCATGCCGAAACCAGAGCGAAATGCTCCTGTGAAATTGGGCATCAATAATGAATGAAAAAGGAATTTAGTTATGACACTTGATTTACAATTTGTACGCTCACAATTTCCCGCTTTTTCGGAGCCTTCTTTAGAGGGCTGGGCTTTTTTTGAAAACGCCGGAGGATCCTATCCCTGTATACAGGTCATCAATCGATTGACCGATTTTTATATGAAAAATAAGGTACAGGTAAATTATCCGTACCCTGCTTCAATGTTGGCCGGAAGGTTGATGGAAGCTTCTTATAAAAGAATGGCCGATTACTTAAATATTGACGCATCAGAAATTCATTTCGGCCCCTCCACCACACAAAATATTTATGTATTGGCTAATGCCATGCGGCCAATGTGGAAGGATGGTGATGAAATTATTGTTTCCTGTCAGGATCATGAAGCCAACGCAGGTGCTTGGAGAAGATTAGCAGATCGTGGCATAAAAATAATAGAGTGGCATGTGCATCCTCAAACCGGATTATTGCGCTTAGATGACCTTGAAGGTTTGTTTTCTAAACGAACAAAGATGGTGGTTTTTCCACATTGTTCAAATATAATAGGTCATATTAATCCTGTTGCAGCAATTAGCCAAAGAGCACATCATTATGGGGCCGTCTCTGTGGTGGACGGGGTTGGTTATGCTCCACATGGTTTCCCTGATCTAAAAGAGCTAGGTGCAGATATTTATCTTTTTTCATTATATAAAACATTTGGCCCTCATTTGGGCTTGATGTATGTCAATAAGGACTTGATGGCTAAGATGGAAAACCAATCTCATTTTTTTAAAGAAGGGATAACCAGAAGTATGATCACACCGGCAGGACCGGACCATGCTCAAATAGCAGCCGCTAGCGGTATATTAGATTATTTTGATGCGGTTTATGCGCATCATTTTGATAAAGAAGCTAGCCCTGCCCATAAAAACAGTGCATTAAACAGCTTGTTTCAGGAACATGAAAAAGCATTGTTGGACCACTTACTTGCCTTTTTAAGATCTCGTGATGATGTTCAAATTGTGGGGCCTGATAGCTCAGAGGAAAGGGCGCCAATTGTTTCTATTATTCCACTCAATAAAAATGTAAAAAAGGTTTATGCACGCTTAACTGAACATAAACTAATGCTAGGGATGGGCAATTTTTATGCGGTTCGCCCACTTATGGATATGGATATCCCAGTACAGCCTGGAGTGTTGAGAATTTCCTTTTTACATTATACCAGCATGAAAGAAGTCAATCAATTGATAGAGGGCCTAAAAGATGCTTTATAGACAAGTTACAAAGCTATTTCAATAAGTCACTATAAATCTCAAAGCACTTCAGCTATCTGCTATTATAATTTTCCTGCTTTGATTTGCTTATCCGCATAATCAACTGCTCTGGCAGTTAAAGCCAAATAAGTTATGCTGGGATTTTGCGTTCCTGAACTAAAGAAAAGTCTTCCTCATTAAAAAACTGAAGCCTATAGTTTGACTCCTTTACATGTTCCACTTTTTTACAAGCGATCAATAGCGAACTTGATAATGGAACCGCTAATGCTGGGCCTGTAGCCAAAGTCACTAGTTTTATAAGTTCTCTTCTTTCCATCTAAACGGTAATAATGTGTTAAGCTTATTTGCCAGAAACTAATATACGGTTGTTCGATAAAACATTGAACCAGGCATATGAAATGGACTCATATTTGCTCATAAACTTATTGATTACATTTTTTTGCTGATTTGGTTATAAAGTGTAATTCAGATCAAAAAATTATCTAATTGAATTATTTTTCTTTAATCCTTTCTCTCATAGACCTTTTCTTGATCTTAAAAATTCGGCTTTGTTCATAAAAAAATGAGGTAAATTCCTTAACTTTAATGATAAATCTTCACAGAGATGAAGTTTATTGAAGAACTTAAGCGTAGAAATGTTATCAAGGCTACAATGGCCTATATTGTGATTTCCTGGGTTCTTATTCAAGTATTAACAATTATTCTTCCCGTCTTTCAGGCTCCGGAATGGGTCTTAAAAACATTGATGATTTTAATGGTCGTTGGATTACCCATATGGATGATCTTTTCATGGGTGTATGATGTGACTCCTGAAGGACTAAAGAAAACTGAGCAGTTCTCAACAGATGAATCAGTTACCGCAACTACCAATAAGCGACTCAATATTATTATTGTGGTGATGCTACTGATTGCCATAGGTGTAAATTTCATTGACAAATCAGGTTCAAAGGCTACAAATATAGTTTCGTCAACAACAGGGCCATCTAAAGAAAATTCAATTGCCGTACTTCCCTTTAAGGATATGAGTCCGAATAAGGATCAGGAATATTTTAGCGATGGTATCGCCATTGAGATAACAGATGCGCTTTGTAAATTCAAAGATTTAACAGTAATAGGAAACACCTCTTCTTTTTCGTTTAAAGACAAGAATCAAGACCTCATTGAGATTGGAGATCAACTTAATGCCAACACTATTTTGGAAGGCAGCGTGCGCAGGCAGCAGGACCAGATCATGATTTCTGTACGACTTACAGATGCAAAAAATGGGTTTATCATTTTTTCAGCATCCTATGACGATGATTTGGAAAATATATTTGTCTTACAACAAAAGATAGCCATTGATGTGGTAGGAAAAATAGAATCAAACTTAGGGCTTAATGACAATATCTTACTTCAGCCAAAAAAAATCAATCCGTTAGCCTTTGAAAACTATTTGAAAGGGAAATTACAGTTGGTCAATGGCCCCCTAAATATGGAAGAAGAGGAAGTACTGGTACCCAAGAAATACTTTGAAAAAGCCGTAAAATTGGATCCAAGTTTTGCAGAAGCCTGGGCCTATTTGTCTATTACCTATTTTAATGAAACAGATTGGATGGAAGCAGATAAGGAAAAAAGAAACATGGCACGTGATTCAGCCATGTTGATGGCGAAAAGAGCCTTATCATTAGACTCTCTCAGTTCGGGGGTGCATATGGCCATGGGAAGTTATTATTTTCATCAGTTTGATTGGGTGAAAGCGGAAAAAGCAAAAAGGAAGGCTGTTGCGCTTAATCCTGGAGGTGCAGATGAAAAATATGCACTGGCCTCATTTTTATCTAAATTCGGACAAACTGATGAAGCGCTTTTATTAGATCAGGAGGGCATGAAGTCAGATCCTTTGGATGAAAAAGGAAAATCGTCATTTGCGAGAGATCTGTTTGTTGGAGGTAGATATGACGAGTGCATCAAGTACTGCCAAGGCTTACTTGAAGAAAATCCGGAACGGCCTTTTGCTGATAATTTTCTCTGGCTTAGTTATGTAGGGAAACATGAATTTGAAAAGGCTCGCAAGGTCCTGGCACACTTCATAGAATTTCATTCTAAAGAAAAAGAAGTGGCATCATTCTTTAAGGAAAACGACTTTAAAACTGCGGTGAAGAAAATGTTTGAATATGATAAGGAATCAAAAACAAAGCAACTTCAATTTTCTTTTTATCGGGCAACATTCTACGCCTATATAGAAGATAAAGAGAACACAATCAAATACTTGTATGAAACTTACGATAATCAGGAAACATGGATCTCCTGGTTAAATGATGGTAGATTTGATTTTATCAGGCATGATCCAAGGTTTGAGGACTTATATAAGAAAGCCGGATTCAATATCTATGATGCGTATCTAAAGAAACAGAGGGAAATACAGAAATCTTAGGAACCTAAAGTAGCGTCCATACTGCTAAAACCTCTTATCTCCTTTTAGGCCCACAACAAAAGCATCATTAAAACCATTCTTTTTCAACAGATCCAAATAATTCATCGCCTCCATATGAGAGTCAAAAATACCTGAAAAATACCTATTCAAACCATCATCATAATAATGATTAAATAAGCTTGACAACTTGATATATTTATCAGTTTCAGCATTTCCTTTAAAGGCTCCAATTTGAACTGTATAGACCTCATTATAACTACTAAAATTATAATTCGCCCCTGACTTGGCTTCTTCATTTGACAGTACAGTCTCCACTGCACCTGCAACTACCTCTGTTGCATCCCCTGCTTCAGGCGCACTCGATAAGACATCAACCTCCTTGCCCCCATCCATACTCATTTTCATCACAATTTCTTTGGGTGCTGCATTCAAATCATTGACCGTTTTTATTGCCAGTTCTCCAATTAAATAACCATCTAAGTAGCCTTTTAATGTATAGGATGCATTACAAGATTGCTCAAAACTAAAAGAGGCATCTGTTTCATCCGATAGAAAAGATGATAACACCTGATCCTTATCGTCGTAAAGCATGATTTTTACATTGGTTAGCAATTCCTGAGTATCACCATTTCTAACAATTCCTGAGATCTGCTGTTGACAATCAATATTTAACCCAGAAGCGTCAATAGAAGCATAAATTTCCTCCACTCCTTTGCCTGGCTGTTCCTTAGATGAAAAAGAGTTCATCTCTTCATTTTTATAAATATCATAGGTGAAATCAGTTTTTTCTATATCTATGGCTCCTTTCAATTTTACAGGTTTCGATACTGAATTATCAAATATTTTACTCGCAAAAACATCCAAATCACCTTTCTTATTCTGAACATCCGATGAAAAATAAAGCAAATTTGCCTCATTTATGAAGGGGAAGATCTCACGCTCGCGACTATTGATTTCCGGCCCTAAATTAACTGGTGTACCATAAGTTCCATCTTTATATAGATCAACTACAAAGATATCTGTTCTTCCCAATGACTCTGGTCCATCAGACACAAAATAAAGTTTGGTATCATCCTTATTTAAATAAGGCTGTCCGGTTGAATGACGGGTACTATTGAAAGGTAGCATTTCAATGTTCACCCATTCTCCATTTTTGTTGACGCCTGCTTTAAACAGCTGTAGTTGTATCGCTTTTTTAGTTTCAATTACACCGCCATTGATGATCTTTCTATTCTTTAGTTTCCTGTTTACGCTAAAAAAAACTGTCTTCCTGTCTTTTGAAAAAGTGGCCATTCCTTCAAGTAATAATGATTCGCTGTCATCAATTAAATCTTTCTTTATGAGAATACGGTCATCTTTTGAAATCTCCCCAGTATGAGGGTCCAAAAAACTTTTACTGTAGTAAGCATCTTGGTCATTAGACAAACCCTCCTCTACTGAAGCGTAAACTATTTTACTCTCTTCTAAAAAAGCCAATTCGGTATCAACATAAGGCTTTTTGATGTTATCATTCTTTGCGTTAAACACATTATATGATTCTTGCGCAAGCATTCCAGAGGAAATACAAAACAAGCTCAGCATTATTAATTTTTTCATCAATTTTATTGTTAAAGTATGTATGGCCAATATTCATTTGACTTATATGGTACAAACTACTGATTTATCGAGGGATACAGATAAGCGCAACTTATTAGTTATCAAGATATTTATTAACGATAGCGCTTTGATCGGTACCTCGGCCAGAGCTGAATGTTTTAAAGGAGTAACAGAAACTAAAAATGAAAGTTTTGCATGGAGCACAAATGGAAACATGTTGACATTGATCATCAATGGGGTGACTGATATATCAACCTATTCAATTTATGGTGATACGCTAAGCATTGCGGATGAGGCTGAGCTCACCACTATTTTAGCAAGGCAGTAAAGTTTATTAATTATTAGAAATTTAAAAACCCCATTAAATAATTTTAATGGGGTTTTACTTATTTATTGTTTTTCTGTAAATACCAAATATCATTATTCAAAGACCTATACCTTTAAAGACTATGGTACCTTAACCAAGAATTCAAAGTATTTTAAAGGAACAAAAAATAGTGGAAGGGGTTTATTAGTCTATCGTCATAATCCTTTCATATATAATTCTTCGCTCAAAGCCGTTGGGCATCAATGAATCCATTTTTGTTTTTCCGATAACATCATTCCATGCCGCGGCATTGGGAGAGTTATCTGACGTTTCAGTATACCGTAGGTATTCAAGTGCATGGTTGAGCTTGTTGAATCCATCGACAGTAAAAATTGTAAAACGATCCAGATTCCCTGTCGGGTAGATGACAGATGACATACCCCAATAAGTCATATTATTCAGAATATTGCTAACATTTGCCTCATGCACGGGTTTCCAAAGTGTTTTGTTCTCTTGCATAAATGCCGCTATATCAATTGGTTTGGCATAATTTACAAGGGCGTATTTATAATCACCTGCAACATGATCCTCAGATTGTATAAAGTAATCAAAAGTAGTGGTCGTAAAAGAAGCTGTTTCAATATCCTCCAATTTCGCATCACCGAGGGCATCCATATTATCTGACCAAACCTTATCGAGATCCATATTTTCCAGATTTTCAAAGGTGTTTACAAAAACATAATTTGGAGTCAATTGATCAGCATTGGTTGTGCCTACTTTTTTCCATAGTGACCAGGATTTCATCTGGCCCTTTGCAATAGCGGCCTTTGCAATTTTAGACCAATGTTTTGTTTCGCGTTCTAAAAATTTCTCCTCCTGATCGGATGGTACATGACGGTATTGTAAATAACTAATTTGCCCACTCATTGAGCTGGCAAATAGCATGACAATCAAAATAAAACATAATTTTTTCATGATAAAAGCTTGATTAAGGTTAATAATTCCTCTTAAAGTTACATAATTTTTAATTGTCTTAGAAAAAGCTCCTTACCGAATCCATGCCAAAGCTTGGTCAAGTGTGCAACTTTAATCAATAAGTCAATGTGAAATTAGATTACACAAAAGCTCGATGCTGAGAGGTTTTATGAAAATATAAGAATCAATTTGACTAATGATAATCCCAGTCATTTTCCAAGTTAAGGCAAGCATTACAATTTAGACGTAAATATCTAATTAACATGATATTACGCCATGAATCAATCAATTTTTTTCTTTGATAAAATAATGAAACTACCTTTTATATCCCTATTATTTTACTTCAAATGAAATCTTTACATTTACTCTAAAATCAGTGACACCTCCATCTTTTACAACGACGCTTTGCGATTGTACAAAAGCTGATTTAATATGATTTACACTTTTGGATGCATGTACTATTGCATTCCTAGTTGCATCTTCCCAGCTTTTTCCGGAATCGGCCATAACTTCAATAACTTTCAAAATTGACATAATTAGTGTTTTAAGGGGGTTAAAATATATGATTACTCAAGTTAAGAAATTCTATCTCCACAAAGCAAAGTACTTTGTTAAAAAATCTTTTTAAATAGTCTTAGTTTCTATAGCCATAAGTGAAAGAGTGTTTTTTACAATGAGTTATCCTTTCGCCAGTATAAAAAATGGCCGACGATAGTCAGATACATCTCAAAATTTTATATTGTCAGTCTTTACAAAGAAAAGCACTATGTAATACATGAAGGCGCCCTTTATCCTTATATAGTACTACCTGATACACACGGTTATAAATACTCTCATCAAAAGATCCTAACTCCTCACCTACTAAGAGGCCCGCCAATGTAGCAGTTGTGTTGCTATGCCCTACAACTAGCGCGTCTTTCTTATTATTGATTAATAATTTTGCAAATTCTTCGAGTTTATTCGGATCATAGAACTGAACTTCTTTCCCTTTCTCTCTGACTGTTGGTTGGGCCGTACTTTTTGTGCGTAAATAATCAGTGCTGTATATCTCGTCAAGGTCTACATCTTTAAGAAATGTTGCCAAAGACTCTGCTCTTTGCATGCCGCATGGAGTGAGAGGAGGATCTTTGGGATTAACAGCTGACAACTCTTTTTCTGCATGCCTGACCAAATAAATGGTGAATATTTCTTCAGATTTCTGAGCATTTACAACAAATTGAAAGCTCAGTATTAGGAAAACAACTGACATTAAAGTTTTTAGTCTCATGGATGGGATAAATTAATACTTGGATTTATACTTTTAAATTTTACTTCTAATTTTGAGAATAAAAAGCCTCTTTCAGTTGTCTCCAGGTGATCAATTGAATATGCTCTTCTTTAAGAAGTTTAGCGCAATTATCAGAGGTGAAATAATCATAGTCTTTCTGCCTCCAAGCACTACCCCATTCCGGATGATCAATAGCCATACCTTTTAATTCTTCATTATCATAAGCCGTATGTATTAAAAAAGTTGATACACCTGGTTTCAAATTTTTGATGGCATTGATATAGTAGGCTTCAGTTCCTTTGGCATATTCTTCGGGCATAATGGTCAAGATTTCTTCTAAAACAACTTTTACCTCATATTTTTTAAGAAGCTCCTCAGGGAAATCCCTGTTCACCATCACCGGCAGTTTATATTCCTTCCCCATTTTTAAATAGACCTCTATCAGTTCCTGAGTTTGCATCAAACAACCCATATGACTGTCTAAATGCGTTGGAATCAATCCCATGGCATAGGCCCTGTCTATTTGGGCTCTTAATTCCGTTTCAACTTCCTTACTATTTATTTCTGAATTGCAACCTGCATGAAAATAACCATGTTCGTTAATCAAGGTAGGTACCTTATTGATAGAACTTACCGGGCCCCATCTGTAATTTTTCCATTCAGAAGACAAGACCAAATGCAAACCAAAATCGTGCGTATCGGGGTGGGCTTTGGCATAATTAGCCACTTCCAAGACCCAGGGTGTAGGCATCATCACACTTGCTGAATTTACCGATCCATTTTCAATGGCACTAATTGAAGCCATGTTTTCAGTATGCGCTACACCCAAATCATCTGAATGGATGATCAGTAATTTAGCATCTGCAGGATACCCTAATTTAGTGGTAATATTACCTTGGGCTTCAACATGAAGCGTCAGCAACATAAGGGCTACGACGATGATACAATTATTCATAAGCTTGAACTGTTTTCTTGTAAAATTTTCTCTCCTATTCATAACTGTGTATTTTAATTAATTTTGAATTCTACAATGATCTGTTTATTCATTTCTAATAGTAACCCTATTACCCCCTGCAAGTATTTAAAGATACATCAAAATAGAATATACATGATATGGTAGTATTAACCCTCATGGC
>CAZPHF010000015.1:0-42497 GCA_964586115.1 uncultured Flavobacteriaceae bacterium
TTGGCTCAAATTAATTCAAATAATTTATATAATGAAAACAAAGTTAAGTGGAATTTTGACGCTTTTACTAGCGTTTGTAGTGCAAATGACTTTTGCACAAGAAAGAACTATCACGGGTTCCGTGTCGGATGAAACCGGCCCATTACCAGGTGTTAGTGTTTTGATCGAAGGTACCACTTCTGGTACTGAGACTGATTTTGACGGTAATTATTCTATCGAAGCAAACAGCGGGGACGTACTTCGCTACAGCTTTGTTGGGATGACTACAATTACTAAAACAGTTGGAGCTGATAGTTCAATCAGTGTTACTATGGTTTCTGAGGCTAATACCCTTGATGAAGTTGTATTGACAGCTTTTGGTCTTGAGGTGAAAAAAGATGATGACATTTCATCTTCTACAGCTGTTAAACCAGACATGATTGCAAGATCAGGTGAATCTGGTCTAATACAAGGTTTGGCTGGTAAAACTTCTGGTTTAAAAATTACAAGAAGTTCTGGTGACCCGGGAGCTGGTGCTTATATCCAGATTAGAGGGCAAAACACGATTACCGGTTCATCTTCTCCATTGATCGTGATTGATGGGGTTCCTGTTTCGAATACTGAAGTGGGTGGTGCAACCGATGGTGTTACACAACAATCTCGTTTAAATGACTACAACCCTGAAGATATTGCGAAAGTAACTATTCTTAAAGGTGCGGCTGCGGCTGCAGTTTGGGGAACTGGTGCTGCCAACGGGGCGATCATTATTCAAACAAAACAAGGAGTTAAAGGTAAGATGCAGGTTTCTTTCACAAGTTCTGTAGCTATTGACAAAATCAATGTTGAATTCGATAAACAAGACGAATTTGGTCAAGGTTACCCAAATTGGTGGATTGGTGTAGACGAAGACAACTTCAGTTCAGATAACGGAAGATATGTTCCTAATACTGGTTTCTCATGGGGAGACCGGATTTCTGCAAGATCAGGAGCTCCTGATGGCGTAGTCGTTGGTAACCGACGTTTTGAATCTGAAACAGGTAATACCATTTATCCTTGGGATACAAACGCAGATGGTACTATTGCAAAAAATGATAACCGTGATTATAATGACTCAAACCGTAACCAAGTTTTTGGTGATGGTACAACTTATAACATAGGTGCTAGTATTTCTTATGCTAATGAAACAAGTAACACTTTTATGAGTGTTGCCAACTGGGATCAAAAAGGTATTATCAAAGGAAGATCTAGTTATAATAGAACGAACCTTCGTTTAAACCACTCTGTTCAGTTAACTGAAAGATTTAGTGCTAGATTTTCATCAAGTTATGCTTTCATCAGATCAGATCGTATTCAACAAGGTTCAAACTTGCAAGGTCTTTACCTTGGTTATTTGAGAACTGCTCCTGACTTTGACAACAGAGACTATAAAGGAACTTATTATGATTCAAACAATGTGCCAACTCCTAACTCTCACAGAGGGTACAGAAGATATCTTGGAGACGGTGCACCAACCTATAACAATCCAGGATGGACGATCAATGAACAAGACAACCCTAACGTGGTAAACAGATTTAATATTGCTCCTGAGCTTAAATACAAGTTTGGTGACAATATTACCTTAACTGCTCGTTATGGATTGGATTACTATACAGATCATAGAGAAACATTCTTCCCTGTAAATTCTGCAGCTGGAAATGCAATAGGAATTTACTCTCAGGATGATATCCAGGAAAAAACAGAAAACTTTAACTTCTTTTTACAAGGACAACACGATATCAGTGATAACTTTAGTTTTGACTGGATCGCAGGTACTGCCTTTGACCAAAACGAATATTCAAGAATTAGTGGATACAGTGAAGGTTTTACGAATCCTGCCGTTGGTGATTTAAGAATATTTGGTAATGCTGAGGTTGCCAATGAGATTCCAACTTCCTTTAAGCAATTGACTAAAAAACATGGTGTTTATGCCGTGGCTAACTTCAACCTTTTCAGCCAACTACTTGTTAGTTTAAGCGGAAGATATGAGCGTCCATCTACATTAGAAAGCAACGTTTTCTATCCTTCAGCTTCTTTAGGTTGGAAATTCACTGAAAATTTTGAAAGTGATTTCTTAAGTTTTGGTAAGTTAAGAGCCAGTTATGGTGAGATAGGTATCGAGCCTGTTCCTTATGCTAGTTCTACAGTATTTTTCCCAGGTGGAGTATTTTCTGGTTGGGGTGATGATCTTACAGCTGGAGCTTATGGAAACCCTTTTCAACGTGACGTTACTCAAGGAAATCCTGGTTTAAAGGAAGAAAGAGTAAAAGAATTTGAATTAGGTGGTGACTTTAGATTTTTTAGAAATAAATTGACTATAGGTTATACTTATTACAACAGGGTTACTGAAGACGCTATTTTATTTGTGGATGTAGCACCAAGTACTGGTTTTAATTCTACGCCAACAAATGCGGCTGAAATCACTAACGAGGGTATGGAACTTGATTTTACCTGGAATGTTTTGAGAAAAGGAGATTTTATGTGGGATATCAATGGTTTTTGGTCTTATAACAAAAACGTTGTTACTGATTTAGCAGGTGTTCAGTCTGTATTCTTAGCTGGTTTTACCAGTACTTCATCAAGAGTTGTTGAAGGAGAACCTTTGGCCACTTTATGGGGTGTAGGTTTTGAAAGAGATGCTGCTGGAGATATTGATTTACGTGCTGATGGATTCCCTATAGTGGCTTCTGAAGAAGGTGTACTAGGAGATCCTAACCCAGATTTTATTGGTGGACTTGGTACAACTGTAGGTTGGAAAGGAATTAAATTGACTGCGCTTTTCGAAACGTCGCAAGGTAATGACCATTGGGAAGGTACTAAAGGTGTATTATCCTACTTCGGTATCGATAAGACAACTGCGAATGAATCAGTAGCTCCAGTGGATTTACCTACTTATGATGGTAGAATAATTCCTGCAGGTACTACTTTCCGTGGTAACATTCAAGATTTCGGTGGCGGACCAGTAGCTTTAGACTCTGAATGGTACACTAGTGATGGTGGTGGTTTTGGAAACCAGAGTGAAACTTTTGTAAATGATGCATCTTGGACAAGATTAAGAGAGCTTACTTTAGGGTATTCTTTCCCAAAAAAAATATTGGGTAATACTGGTTTAACTAATTTTGATATTAGTTTCACAGGTAGAAACTTGATTTTATGGACTGACATTGAAGGTTTTGACCCTGACATCAATTTAACTGGTGCTTCTAAAGGTAGAGGTTTAGATTATTTCACTAATCCAGCTACTCAATCATATATTATGACTCTTAAATTTGGATTTTAAAAATAAAACATTATGAAAAAATATAAAATATTTTTAATGCTCATAGCGATAGGGTTTAGCTCTGTATCGTGTGAGGATTATACGGATGGCATTAACGTGGATCCGAACAACTTTACATCTGCTCCAGGAAACCTTATTGTAGGTCAGGCCGAGCTAGTTGTAGTAGCCATATCCTCAGGTAACTCTTCGAGATATGGAGGTATGTGGACAGACCAGTTTACTGGTACTGACAGACAATACATCGTTACTGACTCATATCTGACAGTAGCAGGTGACTATGATGATCAATGGGATGATTTATATGCTAATGGTGCCGCTCAGGCGCGTATCGCGAAAGCATCTGGTGCTGAAGCTGGTGACGCTCTTTTAGAAGGTGTTGCTACAACTATGGAAGCAATCTTAATAGGTGAAGCCGCAGCATTATGGGGTGATATACCTTATCGAACTGCTTTCGATTACGCTACTGAACCAAATCCTACTTACGATCCTCAGGCACAAGTATTTGGTGATGTGCAAGCCTTACTTTCACAAGCCTTGGCTTTGGTTGGTACTGATGCCACAGTTGCTGCTGTATATGGTGCGCCTGTATTTGCTGCTAATGGTGCTAACTGGTCTGAAGTAATTCACTCGTTAAAGGCGCGTTATTTCTTGATCACTAAAGAATATGCCCTAGCCCATGGTGAAGCATTGCAAGGAATTTCTTCTGCCGATGGTGATTTATTATCGTCACATGCAGATGCTAATGGTGCAAGAAGTTTATACTATCAGTTTACGATACAACAACGTAACGAATACTTAAGAGCTGATGGTTCTAATTTAGTGAAATTGATGACCGGAGAAAGAGCCAGAGCAATTGCAACTCCTGGAGATGCTGTACGTTTTGACAACTACTTTATACCTGGTCTTGAAGGGCTTGATTTAAATGCAACTGCTGATGGTTATTTTGCGGTAGATGCTGGTTTCCCTATCATTTCTTATGTTGAAACCAAGTTGATTGAAGCTGAATGTGCGGCACAATTAGGTCTTAATGCAGAAGCTTTAGCTCCTTTTAATGAGGTGAGAGCTCATTTGGCTGACATTTGGGATGCAGATTTTCCTGCTTCAACTTCTTCAGGTGCAGACTTGTTGTATGAGATCACAGAAGAAAAATATATTTCTTTGCCAGGATCGTTACAAATTTTCCACGATGTACGTAGAAACAACAACTTGCTAGGTGTTCCTATCGATGGAGTTGGTACTACAGTGATTCCTCAACGTTTCTTATACCCACAGGTAGAGATCGGTGCGAATCAAAATTTCCCTGGTTTGGTTGATTTATATACGCCAACAGCAGTTAATCAATAATATATAATTTAGATTAGACACTTTTTATATGTTAATGCCATCACGCCTTCGGCGTGATGGCTTTTTTTATGTCCAGCCTTCACTTGCAATAACCTTGAATACATAAAATTATCTTAACTTCGTAGCATGGAAAAAGACATGACTAAAATATTCGGATTACGTGCCATTTTGGAGGCTATTGACTCGGGTCAGGAAATAGAAAAAGTATACCTCCAAAAGGAGATACAAGGCTCTCTCGCCAAAGCTTTACAGCACAAAATCAATGAAAACAATATCTCATTCAGTTATGTTCCTCTCGAAAAACTAAACAAACTTTCCAAGTTTCAAAATCATCAAGGCGCTGTTGCCAAGACCTCTTCGATAGAATTTAAAGATCTGGATCAATTGTTAGAAGAATTGATGGGTCAAGAAACCTCTCCTCTTTTCCTGCTATTAGATCAGATCAGCGATGTTAGAAACCTGGGGGCCATTTTAAGAACTGCTGAGTGCACAGGGGTAGATGCTGTTATTGTTCCCTCACACGGTAGCGCACCTATTAATGCCGATGCCATCAAAACTTCTGCAGGAGCTGCTTTTAAACTTGCCATTTGTAAGGTGAATCATGTTTTAGATGCCATCTATCAGTTAAAAGCGCATGACATACAGATCGTTTCCATCACTGAAAAAACTGACACCGCTATCTATGATATTGATTTTATGCCTCCAACTGCTTTGGTTATGGGCTCAGAACATAAAGGAATCTCTACTTCTGTCCTTAAAAATTCCGATCATAAAGGAAAACTACCATTATCAGGAACTATAGACTCTTTGAATGTATCAGTGGCTTGTGGTGCAGCTTTATATGAAATAGTACGTCAGAGACGCTAAAAACACACCTAAGCTAAGGGTCAAGCCTATCGCTCTGCGCTAAATCGTTTCGTTCTTCAAAAAGGGTATCAAATTCATCTGGTTCATAGTCTTCCTTTTCCCATTCGTATTGAAATTTTTGCGGCCCTACTTGTCTAAAGATAAAAGCCATAACCAGTCCTGTTATAAACCCTGATAAATGTCCTTCCCAGGAAACATTTTCTTTCACGGGTAAAAGATACCAAACCATACTACCATATAGAAATATGACCATTAAGGAGACTGCTACTAAACGGTAGTTTTTCCTGATGATTCCACTAAAGAAAATAAAACTAAACAAAAGGTAAATGATACCGCTGGCTCCAATATGATTTGATTTTCGGGCGATGATCCAGGTTATTAAACCAGTGCACAGGGTTCCATATATAAAAACTTTCCAGGCAATACTTCTATAAAAATACAAGAGGCTAAACAAAAGCACAAACAATGGCGCCGAATTATGATACAGATGCTTGATATCACCATGAATAAAAGGCGAAAAAATGATTCCTCTTAACCCGCTTAAGCTCCGTGGATAAATACCATAACTATTAAAATTATACCCATTTCTTACTTCGAACCAATAAACAATCCAAAGAGCGAGCACAAAATACAGGGGAACTGCCAGTATCCAGGGTGAAAACTTGAATTGATTTTGGGTTTCCATTGAAGCATAATTTTCAGCTAAAATACAATTTTACAAATAACAAGATCCCTTGTGAAAAATTCTCCATTCAATTAATTCTTCACTTTCAGGGTTTGGCATTTTAACTTACTTTTACACTATGAACGAACCATTGGCAGAAAGGATACGGCCGAAATCATTAGAGGAATATATTAGCCAGCAACACCTTGTTGGGAATAAAGGAGCGCTTACCACGCACATCCAAAATGGTCTTATTCCGTCATTAATTCTTTGGGGGCCACCGGGAACTGGTAAAACCACTCTGGCCAATATTATCGCCCAGGAATCCGGAAGGCCGTTTTATTCACTCAGCGCTATCAATTCTGGTGTAAAGGATGTGAGAGACATTATTGAAAAAGCAAAAACCGGCGGAGGGCTTTTTACCCAAAGAAATCCAATTTTGTTCATTGATGAAATTCATCGCTTTAGTAAATCTCAGCAGGATTCGCTTTTGGGAGCAGTTGAAAAAGGATGGGTCACACTAATCGGTGCGACCACTGAAAACCCAAGTTTTGAGGTAATTCCCGCACTTCTTTCGAGATGCCAGATCTATATTTTAAATGCCTTTGACAAGGATGACCTTATTGCCCTGCTCGATAGAGCTATTGAAAAGGATGCATATATCTCGAAAAAACAAGTGAAACTCCAAGAAACAGAAGCCTTACTGCAGTTATCAGGTGGAGATGCCAGAAAATTGCTCAATATTTTTGAATTGGTGGTCAATTCACAAGATAAAGGTGTCACTATTACCAATGACCTGGTGTTGAGTAAAGTTCAAAAAAATATGGTCAGGTATGACAAGACCGGCGAACAACATTATGATATTATTTCAGCTTTTATCAAATCAATACGTGGCAGTGACCCTAATGGAGCTGTTTACTGGTTGGCAAGGATGATAGAAGGTGGTGAAGATGTTAAATTCATTGCAAGACGCTTGCTTATTCTGGCCTCGGAAGACATTGGAAATGCCAATCCTACAGCCCTGATTCTGGCCAATAATACTTTTCAGGCAGTTTCGGTTATCGGTCATCCAGAAAGTAGGATTATTCTTAGTCAATGTGCAGTTTATCTGGCAAATTCAGCAAAAAGCAACGCCTCCTATATGGCGATTAACAAAGCCCAACAACTGGTTAAAAACACTGGTGATCTATCTGTTCCTTTGCATTTGCGAAATGCACCCACAAAATTGATGAAAGACCTCAACTACGGCAAGGAATATAAATACTCGCATGACTTTAACGAAAATTTCGTGGCACAGGAATTTTTACCTGATGCAATCAAAAACAGCAGGTTATATGAACCGGGAAACAATCCTCGAGAAAATCAATTCAGGGAAATCCTTAAAAAAAGATGGCAATCAAAATATGATTATTAGAGAGGCTTACTTCACTTCGGTAAACGTAAGTACTTCAATCTTATCACTTCTTTCAATATCAATTTTAAGATTACCTTTTTCATCAAAATAAGCGGTAGTACTCTCGACTCCTTCTAGTGCCTTCTTCCAGGATACCCTGAACACATTGGGTAATGACGTTTTCTTAAAAGTGCCTATAAGTTCACCAGGCTTATAATTTTTATTTTTACTTTCACTTACAAATGCCTGCATTTGAGCCCCTTGATCGACAAGTAAAAATGTGGTTGTTTCGTTTTTAAAAGCCCTTGCCCCTCCAGACAATTCACCATTCTCTGTTTTCTCTTCGCTCAGTAGCACCTTTTCTGCTGCTACCACTGCTACTGCCTTTTCTGCTTTAGGTTCTTCTGTTCCCTCAGCTACTACCTCTTCTACCTTTTGTTCTTCAACTACCACTGCCGCCGGTTCTTCTACCTTAGGCTCTTTTGCAACAACAATGGGTATAGCCGCTACAGCAACAGGATTCAACTCGGTAGTGTTTTCAGCAACTGGAATAGGTTGGGAAGTTGAATTTAACTCTTGCTCGGTTTGCTGCATTACAGGAGTAGGATTCTCCAATTTCGTATTCTTCTGTCCATTAGCTACCATACCTATTGCCCCTGCATTTATCACAAGAGATTCGTCATAAGAATAATTCGAATTTTGAAAGGATACAAAACTCTTTTTAAGCGCGTCGATATAAGTTTTGTCAAACTCTTTAATCTTACTTTTACCCTCTGCGCTTCTATATACTTCTTGATCACGACAATTCTTAAGCGTTATAAAAAGTTTAGTTGTAAAGGCACTCGACTCGTTAAGTACAATTGCAGTTACCGCCAAACATGGATTGGCATTTAGATCGTCAGGGTACTCATCGCCTTGATAAAGGGTTCTAAATCCCTCTTGTTCAAAAAGGTATTTCGTCATAGAATTGACCCTGTATTGATTTTCTTGTTTAAGGAAATCATATTGTTTAGGAACGATGATATATTTAAAGGGGTTTAACTCATTTTGTGCGTATCCAGAGAAACAGATTAAAAAAAGAAAAAAAATACTTGCGCCTTGCAGAATTCTTGCCATAATTTTTAGTTAAAAATAAAATTCATACCAAATTGAAAAGATTGGTAATTACTGTTTTTAATAGAGGCTAAAGCTACTAAATTATCAGCAGTTGCATAAATATTAAAACTTTTAATATGAGCAGAAATTCCAAGGCCAATATTATAATATGAAAATTTATCGACCGTATAGGTTGCCTTAGCTGAGAGGAAATTTGTGAATTCCCTTGAATAAAATCCTGTTACGGCCCAAATAGGATATTTCGGTCGAAATTCTGTAAAGACTTGCATTCCAAAAGAGCTCGTTAAATAATCAGGTGATAGATCAGCTCTTACATTTCGGAATGCTCTTTCTTCCTGTTTTACCTTTCTCTTCATGTCATAGCGAACCGAACCATTTAGTTTGGGGGATCTGGTAAATGAGAAGCTTTTTTCGTCTGTAGTTAAAGGCAATTGATCAGACAACCATAAAGTTCTCCAGTAATCAAGTGACCCTCCAGATGGGTTATAATAGTCTTCTGATGGGATGATCGCTTCTTCAAAATCTATAGTGGTTAATTTATGCTTAAATGAAAGCATTCCCAGGTCAAGTAAACTCCCCGAAAAACTTAACTCATCACTTGCTTTATAGGTAAATCCAAAGTCTATAGCCGCACCCATGCTCCCATTCAAAAAGAACAAACCTGCCACTAATTCTGAAGTTGTTCCAATGTCATCACTCAAATCAAAGGAATCCAACAATCCTGAAGTGTTTAATCTTACCGCCATATCCTGATAAGTATGAACATAGGGATCATTTAAAGGACCACCCCGATCGAGTTGGTAAGTTCCCTTATTAGAACTTGTTTCAAGCCCGAGGGAGCCTGACAATAATTTTAACCTTCCTCCAATGGTGAGTTTCTCATTGACTTTTTTATTAATACCTACATGAAACACCCCCACCAATTCAAAAACAGTATTCACATGATTCGCATTAAAAGGCTCATTGAATTCAGGAGTTCCATTCTGATCTTGGTCATTTCCGTCTAAATATAAATCCACTAAATCCTGTGGATAACTTGCAAAGCCATCTGTTTGTTGATACATACCAAAACTCAAATAATAATCTGGATTTCTTAATCGGAAACCGGCATTCAGGACTTCTATTTGCTGATTGAAAAGAAATACTTCATTCTTATTCAAACCCAATTCCTGTAGATTCCTGAGAAAATCCGTATTATTATCCGAACCAACGACTAAGTTGTTGTAGTTCACTTCCCGGTTCGAGGAGCCTCCCATCCCATATATATTAGATAAAAACGGAATACCAATATGTTTATCATAATCAACTACTGATCCTGGATTGAGCATTAAAGTTTGCGGTAATTGATCAAAATCGTACAAAATCTGCATATTTTGAGCCATCGATTTTAAACACAAAAAGACAAACAACAGGTATATACAGTATGTTCTGATCATGAGGGGATTATCTAGCAATATTCTTTATAACAAGTGATAAATATACATTTATTTTCCTAAATCATTAAAAATCACTTCTTAAAGTAAATTTTTTAATTCTAGTAAATTATCAACCATGGGTACCTTCTTTGTTGCAATTTCACCGTTGAATTTACAAAAAATAGCCTGCATACCTACATTCATGGCCCCGAGAATATCGGCTTCAAAATTATCTCCGATCATCACACTTTCATGCGCTCTGGCTCCTGCAATTTTCAAGGCATATTCAAATATCAAGGGGCTAGGCTTTTTAACGCCAACCTTTTCTGAGGTGATGACCTGATCAAAGAAAGGAAGCAAATTAGAATTTTGAAGTTTCCTGTGTTGCACTTCTTCAAAGCCATTGGTTATGATATGCATGGTATACAAAGGGCTTAAATAGTTAAGTACCGGCACGGCATTGTCAAACAGCGTATTGTGATCCGCCAGATAAGTGATATAATCTTCAGACAGAAGGTGTATCATTTCATCACTAAGGTCAAATCCTATGGCATCAAAGGCTTCTCTTAGCCTGCCATAGCGCAAGTCTGCTTTACTAACCCTATCCTCACGAAAAAGCTTCCAATAGCGGAAATTAATCGGTTTATACACTTCAATAAAGTCATTAAAATTTACCTGCAAATTATTCCGTTCAAAAATAAAGGAAAAGGTCTTGTTTGAATTAGTTTCAAAATCCCATAGCGTATGGTCAAGGTCGAAAAATATATGTTTTATATTCATATGCTGTCAAGTTATGGGTGTTTTTATTTTTAAAATGTCTTTTCTAAAATACAGGAAATACACAAAAGCAAATATAAGCCCTATACCTATTCTGGCTTCTAGTTGGAGCTTCAATTTATCAACGTAAAGAACATAGATAAGGTACTGAATTGTTAATAATCCAATTATTTTTAGCAAAAGTCTCCACTTCTGCCGTAGCATCATACACACCTCCGGATCTCCATAAAACAATATCAGTATCATGATCATATAGGAGCACAAGGTTGTATAAGCTGCCCAATGATAGCCAAAATTACTCACAAAAATCAGGTTTAAGATAATATTAAACAAAGCTGTGATTAGCGCCACAAAGCTCAATTTCAAAAGCTTATTCGAAAATTTCAACCTCAGCTCAAAAAAATTAGATAGTCCGTACAGATAGGTTGCCAAAAAAATATAGGGCATCAATAGATAGCCTTCCCTAAAAGCCTCACCAAGCAATACATCCGCTATCTCCTCAGAAAATAAGGAGAGGTAGAAGACGATGGGGAAACCAAAAAAAACAAAGGCCAAAATATATGCTTGTATATGAATCAAAGCACCTTTAAAGTCAGCATCCAGCCTTCTCAATAGACTTGGATTAATCGTATTGAAATAAATTGTAATCAAGGCCATTACCGACAATTGAGAAATTTTAGAAACCTGATCATATATTCCAACTTCTTCTAAATTATAGAACATGGCAATGATATATCGATCGCTATAAGAAATACTCAAAAGACTGATATTTAGAATCAAACCCATACTTCCATAGTGCAAAAGCTCTTTCAATACTGAAATGTTTATCTCTTTTAAACCGAGCTTCAGCTTAGCCGGATTTAAAAAGGTCAAAAACAAAAGAGAAAGGGCATCTGCCAGGGCCAAACTGCTCACCAAAGCGGTGATTTCAGCATTGAGGTAAAACACTAGTATCAAGGCGATCAAAAGGCCAAACAAAGCCCTGATTCCCTGAAATATGTTGTAATACCCTGACTTTCCAATTAACCTCACTACCACCATATAGCCCAGAAATAGTTGATTAAAAATCATTTGTAAAAATGAATAGACTATCAGTTGCTGTATCAAATAATTATCTGAGTCCCAAAGCCAGATAGCAGAAATCAAAGTCAACAAGCCCAATGATAGTAAAAACAAAAAAAATAAATTACTATAGAGTATAGTCAATCGCCCTGATGCTTCATATCTGCTGTAATAACGCCATAGGCAGGAACTTATCCATGAAAACAGCAACATGCCTAAAAAAGCAAAAGTGATCGTTACAAGACCTAACTGACCGAAAGAATCTTTACCAAAATGCCGTGTGAAGACAGGTGTTTTGATAAATCCTATGAGCAAGGGCACTATAGATCCTAATAAATACCATAGAAAATCCTTCTGAAAAGCAGGCTGTATGTTTTCTTGGTCAGCGTTCATTCAAAGCGTGATTATAATGTTCGAGCAACTTTCTGAATTCCAATTTCCAACTGTATTTCTCTTGAGACACTCTTTTCCCGTTTTCACTGAACTGACTGTATAGCTGATGATCTTTTAAAATACTGATAGTGGCATCTGCAATGGCCTTGGTATCATTGGGTGCTACCGCAATTCCACATCTATCCTTTTGTATATAATCTTTCATATGGCCAAAATCACTTCCGATAACCGGTAAACCAAAGGCCATATATTCAAAGATCTTGATAGGCATACTGATCTCAAAAGTTTTTACTCTCTGTAAAAGTACCAATCCGATTTTACTCAAATTATAATAATGAGCCACTTCTTTATAGGGAACAGCGTCCTTCAGCTCGACAAAATCATTCAGATCGTTTTTAACGATAAAAGCCTGCAGTTCCTCTTTAAGGGAAAAAGGAAAATAGTTTCCTAGAAATAAAACTTTGAATTTAGGGAGTTCCTCTTTGATTAGTGCTACTGCTTTAAGTATTTCAAATGCTCCCCTTTGCTTTGTAACTGCACCGCAATAAAAAAGATCATAAATTTTATCGCGATATGGTACAAGTTCTGTCTCTTCAATCAGGTCAGTATAATTATACAACACTACAGATCGCTCCTCACCCATCACTTTTGCGAAATTTTGTTGTACTATAGGTTCATTGGCGATGACCAGATCATAATTTTTTGCCTTTTTCTTTTCCCATTGATCGACCCAGGATGCAAATAATTTAAGGAAAAATGGAAATGGAGTTGTAACATATGACAGGTAATCTTCTGCATAGGGCTCTCTGGCGTCGTAAAAAACAACTGGTCTATGGGCAAGTTGCTTTAATTTAAGACCTATTCTATTGATCCATAAATCGTGAAAATGATAGATATCTGCCTGTATTGCTTTAGCTGCTTTGAGCATTGACCTATAGTTGTTGTCGGGGTTCAGTCTTTTTAGTAAGAAATTGAAAAATCTGTTTTTTGAAAAGGTTTTAAGTTTAAAAATCTTAAAATGAATACCTTCCGAAGTAATACCTGATTGAGCCTTTTCACCAATAAGTAGATAATGCACCTGAAATCCTTTTTTTACAAGAGGTACTGCCATTTTCCAATAGATTCGGTCGTCATACAAATCATGCCGATCGGCCAAAAAACAAATTCGTATCGGATTAGACATGGTCAATAAATCTCTTTTTAAAATAGTAATAGGATTCTGAATATGCACCAAAACTCTGATAGAATTTTTCAACTCCGGATACCATAGATCCTTCAAAATCCAACAGCATATGCCGACCTTGAAAATCATTGATCAATTCATTAATTATGTAAGTAGGGATATTCAGTTTTTTGGCCTTTTCATCTGCTAAAGGCGCAAGATAAGTGATTCTATTTGCATCTTCGAGCCAAACCAGTCCAGCCATAAATTGCTTGCCCATAAACACATTCCAAATGTGAACATGCTCTTTACTCGCGCCGCAAAGACACTTCAAGCGAGCAATAGCATCGTCAGAAATGGCATATGGTTTATGCTGATCTTTATAGTTATCAATAAAAATATCTAATTCTCCCTGCTTGTCCAGAACCAAATGGTCAAATGTCTTTCTTGAAATTCTTTTCCTGTTCTTGTTATAGTTATCCTGTATTTCATCGAGCCCTCCTTGTAGTGAAAGCAGGTAATTTTTTTTGACCATAACAGAGCCAATAGTTCCTTTATGACCTGAATTCAAATGATAATCAATCCAAAGAAATTTTTTAGAGATATTTTTTAAAAATTCCTTACGTGTTTTTTCAGAAATTTGCTTTAACGAAAACAATCCTAATTGTTGTACCCAGGCAGGCATGTATACATATGGCATTCCATATTTGATTTTTCTGGGTAGTGGCATGACCGTTACATAATCTCCTTCCATTATCATATCCCAACAGTCTGTCGCACAGTCAAGATACCAGCTCAAGGCATATATTCTGGATTCACTGGAGTGACTAACACAATAATCATATTTTGTTTTGTCAATTTTGTGATATGGAACATAAGTGATCATAAAGAAAAAGCAGTATAAAACACATTATTTGCCAACATAATAAATCTCAAGATCACAACACCTTTTTTAATTCGATCAAAAGACTTTCATACAACCTTCCCCAACCTCTCCATCTTCCTGATCCACTAACTGATTCATTGTGAAAAATAGTGATCAGGGTACCGTCAACTTTTTTTACTTCTTTTGCTAGTTTTATGATAGTATTAAAAGCTCTCTTTGGGGTGAAATTTAAATAATCTTTTAATGTTGCGTCCATTACAGCAAATGGAAATACTTTTAAAGGGGTTTGAATTTCAAAATCAAGGTCATAAAAATAAAATGGGGTACAAGTACTCGCCCTGAATCCATAGTGGGAAGCATAACCCATAGAATATTCTTCTGTAATTTCAAGATTGACAAGGTTCTGATAAGTTTCTGGTATTTCTATCCTTAAATAATGCTGTCTTGAACGGGATATTGGAAAATTCACTATACTTTCAAGAATCCCCTTCTCTTTTTTAGTCTTCAAGTCATTTTTCATACTAAAATAAGATGGGTGAATACCTACTTCAGCATAGTCAGCTATGTTCTTGATGAGCAATTTATAATTCGTATTTCCAGGTGAAATATTCTTATCAAAGGTACTGTAGTCTCCCAATAGAAAGAAAAAAATTGTCTTGATTCCATACTTTTTCTTCATTAATAACAACCTCTTATACATATCAAAAGGATCCCTTCGAATACCGAAAATCACTAGAAAACGCAACCAAACATTCTTTATGTTAAACTCGCTAAGGTCTTTTAAAATACCTCCTATGCTTCGTGTAAAACCTTTATGCTTAAACTGATAGGCATTATCTATATCGATAGTAGAAATGTAATTGAATTTTCTTTCCACACTTTTGAGCTCTTCTTTAAAACCTTCAAAATGAGAGATCAATATATCTCTGAATTTATAGGCCCAAACATCTATAATAGGTCGGTCTAAAAATTTATGTTGATATGCCAAGCTTTCTGATGCGGGAAAACGTTCGAATTGATCTTTGACATGGGGTAGGTATTCTTCATAACGACTGATCAAATAAAAACTTGCCGCAAAAAGGTCACAGGGAATCTCAGCCGAGAAATTCGTTTGAAAAAAACAGGGTACTTCTTCCCAGCTCACTAGGTTGATATCTAAATAATCAATACCCTGAGTAAATAACAAATCGTTACATTTAACGAATAATTCACTTCCCAAAGGCTGTTTGGTATAGCTAAACTTAATCCCGTCATGAGCTATAAATTCTTCAATTTTTGTCGTAAAACTGACCTCAACATTGAGGATTCGAACAAATATGTGTCTAAAGGTATATGTTAACCTTGGGGTGATCTTATGGGTATATACTAACAGCATGTTCGGTAAGTTTGACAATCCAAATGTAAACTTTATAAAGCGTATTATAAAATCTCTTTCCTGAAAAGAAACGACAAGCCGGATTTTAAAAGCAGCAACCTTTCATTTACAAATTTCCCTCATCTGCAAAACTATAATAACCCTGCTCTGCAACTATTACATGATCAAGTATTTTGATATCAAGGATATCCCCTCCTTTTATGACCTTTTTGGTCAACATGATATCCGATTGACTCGGCTGAAGGTTTCCGGAAGGATGGTTATGGCAAAGTATAATACTTGTAGCTCCATGCTCAATGGCCTTTTTATAAATAAGCCGAACATCTACCAAGGTAGCCGTTATTCCGCCCATACTCAATCTCCATTTATAATCCATATGATTGGCATTATTAAGCAACAATACCCAGAATTCCTCATGGTCCAGTTCGCCTATTAATGGTTGCATCAATTCGAATACGGTTCTGGAACTGTTGAGCTTAGTCTTTACAAGGCTATTTACCTTTCTTCTTCTCCTTCCCAATTCGAGTGCTGCAATAATTACAGCTGCCTTGGCCTTACCAATCCCTCTGACTTTCATCAAGTTCTGAACGCTGATCCTCGACAAAACAGCCAGGTTATGGTCAATTTCATACAAAACTTTCCTGGAAATCCCCAAAGCAGAATCTTTTCTATTTCCTGATCCTATCAAAATTGCCAGTAGTTCAGCTTCTGAAAGGGCTAAACGCCCTTTCATAAACAATTTCTCCCGTGGGCGATCATCTTCACTCCATTCTTTTATGATCATCTCTTTTTCTATTTTTATGTAATTTTAGTGCTAAGATTAACCTCATGATATAAAAGAAATACAATACATTTGCATATTCAATATGATGAAATTCAAGTCGTTTGTTCGATTATTGAAATGTTCAATCAATAAAATATAAATGAAAATAATTATTGCCGGGGCCGGAGAAGTTGGATTTCACTTATCTAAACTTCTTTCCTATGAATCGCATGAGATTATTCTTATCGATCGGGATAAAGACAGATTACTTTACGCTGATTCCAAATTAGATATCAAAACGCTGCAGCAAGACGCAACCTCTATTCAGGCTTTAAAAGATGCTAATATTCAAAATTCAGATCTTTTTATTGCGGTTACCTCCTCAGAAACAACAAACATTACAGCTTGCGTGATCTCTAAAAAACTTGGAGCCAAAAAGACCATTGCAAGAATAACCAATTCTGAATTCACCGATAATAAAGAGAAGATTAATTTTTCAGAATTAGGGATTGATGAATTGATATCCACTGAAGAACTGGCAACAAATGAGATCAAATTACTTCTTGAAAAAGTGACTTTTAACGAAACTCATGAGTTTGAAGGTGGTAAGCTCACCATGGTGGCCATGATTCTTTCAAAATCCGCTCCCTTTGTAGGTAAATCAGTTAAAGAAGCTGCTGGAATTTACGCAGGGATCAATTTCATGCCGATTGCAATCAAAAGAAAGAATACCACCGAAACGATTATCCCGCGCGGGGATACAATATTTCAGGTAGGAGATCAAGTATATTTTATAACGCTGGAAAAGGGCGTTGAAGAGTTAAATAGACTATCTGACACAGAAAACAAACCCATTAAAAATGTATTGATTCTTGGTGGTAGTAAAATAGGTGAAAAAACGGCAAGAGACCTTTGCGGTAAAAACCTTAATATTAAATTGATAGAATACAATAAAAAGCGTGCCATAGAATTGGCAGATGAGCTGCCAAATGCAATGATCATATATGGTGACGGACGAGATGTAGAATTACTGGAAGAAGAAAATGTTTCAGAAATGGATGCGGTTGTAGCGGTAACCGGAAGATCAGAAACCAATATCATGTCGTGCCTGATGGCGCGATCGAAGGGAGTCGACCGGACTATTGCCCTGGTTCAGAATGTAGATTATTTTAGCCTGAGTAAAAATATTGGGATTGACACTTTGATCAATAAAAAGCTGCTCGCGGCCAATAGTATTTTTAGGTATATCAGAAAAGGAGATGTCCTGGAAATGACTATTCTAAACGATGTAAACGCAGAAATTATTGAATTTCATGCACATAAGGGGGCCAAAATTACCAAAAAGAAGATCAAGGACCTTAAATTTCCAAGAAATGCAATTATTGGAGGTGTCATTAGAGATAACACTGGTATTATTGCCCTTGGGGACTTTAAAATACAGGAAGATGATAAAGTCGTTATCTGCTGTTTTCCAAATACCATTTCTAAAGTTGAGCGATTCTTTAACTGATTCTTAGATGAAAAAATTGAATTTTAAGATCATATTGCAGCTCATGGGCATGCTACTTCTGTTCAATGGGGGTTTTATGCTTGTTTCAGCATTGGTGAGCTGGTATTTTGAAGATGGAGCCCTCAACGCAATTCTTTTCGCAGGAGGGATTACATTGACCATCGGTTTGCTGTTGAGATTCGTTACCAAAGGTTTTGAAAAAAAGATTAAAAAGCGTGAGGGATACCTTGTGGTAACACTTGGCTGGGTCACGATGTCTTTATCAGGAGCCCTTCCCTATATGTTATCGGGAGCGATTCCTTCATTTACTGATGCTTTTTTTGAAACTATGTCTGGGTATACAACAACAGGGGCTTCCATTATGGATAACATTGAGATCATGCCCAAAAGTATACTCTTTTGGAGAAGCACCACACACTGGATAGGAGGTATGGGAATTATAGTTCTGGCCATCGCTATTCTTCCGCTACTTGGTATTGGTGGGATGCAAATGTTTGCAGCAGAAGCGCCTGGACCATCTTCCGATAAGTTACATCCCAGGATTGCCGATACAGCAAAAAGATTGTGGTTCCTTTATTTTGGACTAACCTTAACAGAAGCTATACTCTTAAAACTTGCAGGTATGGGTTATTTTGATGCCATAAACCATGCCATGAGCACTTTATCTACAGGTGGTTTTTCAACCAAAAATGCTAGTATTGCCCATTGGAATGACCAGCCATTGATCCAATATATCATCCTGTTTTTCATGTTTATTGCAGGGACCAACTTTGTGCTCAGTTATTTTGCGGTAAAAGGAAATTTTTCACGTTACCGGAAGGATGAAGAATTTAAATACTATGCCACAGTTATTGTTGGTCTTACAATTGTTACAACCCTGGTTATTTATTTTTATGCAAATGTTTCAGTGAGCCCAACCGAGATACAAGTCATTGCCCACCCAATGATTTATGGGAAATTGGAAAGCGCTTTCAGACACGGACTATTTCAGGTACTCGCCGTGGTAACAACCACCGGATTCGTTACGGCGGATTTTACAATTTGGACACCATTTTTAAGCGTGATGTTTTTAATTATGATGTTCTTAGGAGCTTCAGCCGGATCTACAGCAGGTGGTGTTAAAATTGTAAGGCATATCATTATGATCAAAAACGGTTTTCTGGAATTTAAAAGAAGTCTGCATCCCAATGCGATTGTACCTGTGCGTTATAATACTAAAACGGTAACCAGAGGCATCGTATTTAATATTATGGCCTTCTTTATCTTATACCTCATTGTATTTGCCGTCGGCTCACTGGTATTCGGCTTTATGGGTATGGACTTCATGACTTCTGTAGGAGCTGCAGCGTCTTCTTTGGGAAATGTAGGGCCCGCTTTTGGCGACCTTAGCCCTGTGAACAATTATGCTAGTTTACCACCTTTCGGGAAGTGGTGGTCATCCATGCTTATGCTTTGCGGAAGGTTAGAATTATTTACAGTATTGATAATTTTCACCCCATATTTTTGGAGAAATAGTTAGGTTTAAAGCAAATAGGACTATCTTATTTACAATCTTGTAATTCAAAAGCAAATCCTCCGCTGATTTATTTTGTAAAATCAGTACCTTGCATCAAAGAAATTAGACCCTTTTATGAAGATTATTAAGCCCTATATTCCTAAAAATAAAATACGAATCGTAACTGCTGCATCCTTGTTTGACGGACATGACGCAGCAATCAATATCATGAGACGAATAATCCAGTCAACCGGGGTGGAAGTAATTCATCTTGGGCATGATCGGAGTGTAGAAGAAGTTGTCAATACAGCTATCCAGGAAGACGCCAATGCCATTGCCATGACTTCATATCAAGGAGGTCATAATGAGTATTTCAAATTCATGTTTGACCTGCTTCAGGAAAAAGGTGGGTCTCATATCAAGATCTTTGCCGGTGGTGGTGGTGTCATCCTCCCCAAAGAGATTGAAGATCTTATGGCTTACGGTATTACAAGAATTTATTCTCCTGATGATGGAAGGCATATGGGCTTGCAAGGAATGATTAATGATATGATCAAGCAATGTGATTTTGACCCTTCTAGCTTGCCTGAAAAAAAAGGTGAGATGGAGCTGCAGCTCAAAGCGAATGACAAACCCGTCATTGCCAGACTTATTTCTTTGGCTGAAAATCATCCGGATATTTTTAACTCTAAATTTTCCAAACTCAATAAAAAAGAGAGTGATACACCTGTTTTGGGTATCACTGGTACAGGAGGTGCAGGTAAGTCATCATTGGTGGATGAACTTGTAAGACGATTTTTAAGTGATTTTCCTTCGAAAAACATAGGAATAATTTCGGTTGACCCGTCAAAAAGAAAAACAGGTGGCGCCTTACTGGGTGACAGGATCAGGATGAATTCGGTCAATAATGACAGGGTATATATGCGCTCTTTGGCTACCCGTCAATCAAATCTTGCCTTATCAAAGCATGTGAACGAAGCGGTTAATATTTTAAAAGCAGCATCATTTGATCTGATAGTCTTGGAAACTTCAGGTATCGGCCAGTCTGATACCGAAATTCTTGATCATTCTGATTTTTCTCTTTATGTGATGACTCCTGAATATGGAGCAGCAACACAGCTCGAGAAAATAGATATGCTGGATTTTGCCAATGTAATTTCTCTGAACAAATTTGATAAGAAAGGAGGACTTGATGCCCTTAGAGACGTTAAAAAACAATACCAAAGAAACCAACAACTTTGGGAAGTCTCAGCAGACAGCATGCCGGTTTTTGGGACTATCGCCTCGCAATTTAACGATCCGGGCACCAATAATCTTTATAAATACATCATAGACAAACTAGATGAGATGTCAGATAAGTCATTTCTGACCACTATGGAAGTAAGTGCAGATCTTAGTGAAAAGTTGTTTATCATTCCGCCGAAAAGGGTGCGATACCTGTCTGAAATATCCGATACAAATACGCAATATGATCTATGGAGCAAAGAGCAAAGTGATCTGGCCCAAAAGCTTTATGGTATCTACCTTACTTTACAAAGTCTTTCAGGCAACAAAATCAGCCTGAATTCAAATGGCCTGAATTTATCTCAGGCTGAGAAACAAAAGGATAAGGAGACAAAATCATTAGTTGATGGGTTACTGCGCGAATTTAATAAGACTAAAATGAACCTGTCTCCCCACAATTGGGAGCATATTATCGGTTTTGAAATCAAAAAACAGGCTTATAAAGATGAGGTGTTTAAATTTAAGGTAAGAGACAAGGTCATAGAAATAGAAACACATGCCACTACCCTTTCTCATTTGAAAATTCCAAAGATCTCCTTGCCAAAATATAAGGCATGGGGTGATTTACTGTTATGGATCCTGCAAGAAAATCTGGCAGGTGAATTCCCATTTACAGCAGGTATTTATCCTTTTAAAAGAACAGGGGAAGATCCCACTAGAATGTTTGCGGGTGAAGGTGGTCCTGAACGAACCAATAGAAGATTTCACTATGTAAGTTTGAATTCGCCTGCAAAAAGACTTTCAACAGCCTTTGATTCGGTCACTCTATATGGCCATGACCCGGATCACCGACCTGATATCTACGGAAAAATAGGGAATGCAGGAGTATCTGTCTGTTGTCTTGATGATGCTAAAAAGCTATATTCAGGATTCGAACTCACCAATCCGATGACCTCAGTATCTATGACGATCAACGGGCCTGCACCAATGTTACTTGGTTTCTTTATGAATTCCGCCATAGATCAGGAATGTGAAAAGTACATCATTGATAAGAACCTACAAGAGGAAGTTGAACTGAAAATTGAGGCTATTTATAACAAAAAAGAGGGTGCCAGGCCTTCATATCAAGGTGAACTTCCAGAAGGTAATAATGGTCTTGGACTCATGTTACTAGGAGTTACAGGAGATGAAGTGCTGCCTGCTGAAATTTATAAAACCATCAAAAAAGATACTTTGTCGAAAGTGCGAGGTACCGTTCAGGCGGATATCCTTAAAGAAGATCAGGCACAAAACACCTGTATCTTTAGTACAGAATTTGCTCTTAAAATGATGGGAGACGTTCAGCAGTATTTTACAGATAATCTGATTAGAAATTTTTACTCGGTTTCGATTTCAGGTTACCATATTGCCGAGGCAGGAGCAAATCCTATTTCTCAGATTGCATTTACCCTATCTAATGGATTTACTTATGTGGAATACTACCTGAGCAGAGGTATGGACATCAATAAATTCGGTCCAAACTTATCATTCTTTTTTTCGAATGGGATCGATCCTGAATACGCTGTAATAGGTAGGGTAGCAAGAAGAATATGGGCAAAGGCAATGAAACTAAAATACGGCGCTAATGAAAGGGCACAGATGCTTAAATACCATATCCAGACATCTGGAAGGTCCTTGCATGCCCAGGAAATCGATTTCAATGATATTCGAACAACTCTACAGGCCCTATATGCCATCTATGACAATTGCAATTCATTGCACACCAATGCCTATGATGAAGCCATCACAACCCCTACTGAAGAATCAGTAAGAAGAGCCATGGCCATTCAACTGATCATCAATAAGGAACTTGGATTGGCAAAAAATGAAAACCCTTTGCAAGGCTCCTTTATCATCGAAGAATTAACTGACCTTGTGGAGCAGGCCGTGTATTTGGAATTCGACAAGATCACTGAACGAGGAGGCGTATTAGGTGCCATGGAAACCATGTACCAAAGATCTAAAATTCAAGAAGAAAGTTTGTACTATGAAGAAATGAAGCACAACGGACAAATTGATATCATTGGGGTAAATACTTTTTTGAACAGTAAAGGATCTCCAACAATACTTCCACAGGAAGTGATTCGTGCTACTGAAACTGAAAAACAATATCAGATCGAGGTTATAGAAAAATTACATAAGGCCAACAAAGAATTATGCTCCATGGAATTAGCAAAACTAAAAGAGGCAGCCGTCCAAAATGAAAATATTTTCGAACAGCTCATGGAAGCTACCAAAGTTTGCACTTTAGGACAAATCACTGCTGCACTTTTTGAAGTTGGAGGACAATACCGGCGTAATATGTAAACTGTATCTATTTTCGATAATGAATTTTAGCAGATAGGATTCGATTTCAAATAAAACTAAGTACTTAGATTTCTTTTGTAGATTTAAGACAATAATTAAACATCTCAATGAAAAACAAACTAGTTCTGATCATGCTGCTCCTGTTGAGCTGTATGCCATTTTCTTCTTGTATAGAAACATCAAAAGATGAATCTGACGATCTAGTTGTAAAAGACACTTATGTAGAAGATCATTTTGATAAAAAAGAAGTGATCATAGAAATGCGTGATGGGGTCAAACTACACACAACTATTTATTCCCCAAAAGACAAATCAAAGCCATACCCCATACTTTTAAAAAGAACTCCTTACAGCTCCAGGCCCTATGGAGAAAATGAATACCCCTCGAAAATAGGCCCTAATAAATACATGATGAAACAAGGATATATTGTTGTTTATCAAGATGTAAGAGGCCGATGGATGAGCGAAGGTACTTATGATAATATGAGAGCCTATATACCTAATAAGCAGTCTGAAACAGATATCGATGAAAGCTCTGATACCTATGACACCATTGACTGGCTAGTTAAAAATATCGATAATAATAATGGCAAGGTCGGAACCTGGGGCATATCGTATCCAGGTTTTTATGCCACTTATTCTACCATCGATGCACATCCGGCTTTAAAAGCTGCTTCTCCACAAGCCTGTATTGGAGACTTCTTTTTTGACGACTTTCATCATAACGGGGCATACTTATTGAGTTATTTTAGAGCCACTGCCTTGTTTGGAACGCCGAAAGACCAGCCTGTTGATACGGCCTGGTATAAACTACCTGATCTCAAAACCGAAGATCAATACCAGTTTTTTTTAGATGCCGGGCCCTTAAGCAATCTAAACAAATACTTTCAATATGAAACTGTGGACAATCCCGGCTTGCGTAAAGAAGGTTTGGTAGATGACTTCTTCTGGCAAGAACTTATTGATCATCCAAATTACGACAGTGTTTGGCAAAAGAAAGGAATCATACAGCACCTTAAAAACATTAAGCCAACAGTGGCCACCATGGTCGTGGGTGGTTGGTTTGATGCTGAAGATCTTTACGGACCATTGGAAACCTATAAAACCATTGAAGCTCATAATCCTGACAACTATAACACTTTGGTGTTCGGACCATGGGACCACGGTGGCTGGGCGAGGTCGAAAATAAAAAACACTGTGGGGAATTACTATTTTGGGGATTCTATTTCTGACTTTTTTCAGCAACAGATTGAGTCGCGTTTTTTCGAGCACTTTTTAAAGAACAGCGGCGATCATAATTCAGGACTTCCGGAAGCCTATGTATTTGACTCAGGTAAAAAAACCTGGTATACCTTTGATAGTTGGCCTCCTGAAAATATTTCAAAGCAAAATTGGTACTTATCCGCAAATCAAAAGCTATCGAAAATTTTGTATGAGGAAGAAAAGATTTCATTTATAAGTGACCTAAAAAGACCAGTACCCTATTCTGAAGATATCAAAACGGTATTTACGCCAAGAAAATACATGACTGATGATCAGAGGTTTGCCGCCAGAAGGCCGGACGTTTTAGTCTTTGAAACTGACGTTCTTGAAGAAGACCTTACTTTGGCCGGAGACATTCTTGCCAAGCTCATGGTAGCCACCACAGGTACAGATGCTGACTGGATCGTCAAAGTAGTCGATGTACATCCGGTAGATACAGAAAACAATAATGAAGATCTTCAAGATCACCTCAAGATGAGCAACTATCATCTGATGGTAAGAAGTGAAGTAATGAGAGGTAGATTCAGAAACAGCTTTTCTCAACCAGAACCTTTTATTAGCAACCAAAAAACTGCCGTAAACATTAAACTTCAGGACGTTTTTCATACCTTTAAAAAAGGACATAAACTTCAGGTTCAGATTCAAAGCACCTGGTTTCCGCTGATCGATCTGAATCCACAAACTTATGTTCCCAACATTTACAAAGCAAAGGAAAGCGACTTTAAAACACAAACCCATACGGTTTTCACATCTTCTTCGATTGAATTAACTGTTTTAGAATAATCTATGTTGAATCAAAAGATTAGTTCAAAAGGCCAAAATATAAAAACCATTGTGTTTCTGGCTGCACCTGTGCTGTTCTTATATCTTGTGTTCTTTGTTGAGCTGGATAAAGATCAACCAGCCATCACTTATACACTGGCAGTGGCCTTGTTAATGGCCTTGTGGTGGATTACTGAAGTAGTTCCTTTGGCAGTTACATCTTTGCTTCCATTTGTCCTTTTTCCTGTCCTTGGAGTAATGAACGGAAAGGTTGTTGCTTCGAACTATTTTAATGATATTATCTTTTTATTTCTTGGAGGATTTCTCTTCGCACTGGCTATGCAAAAGTGGAATCTACACCGCCGAATTGCTTTAAAACTATTATTGATAGTAGGAAATAGTCCGGCAAGGATCATGCTAGGCTTTATGCTGGCTACTTCGTTTTTATCTATGTGGATATCGAACACTGCCACCACCATGCTTATGGTTCCCATTCTCATGTCTATCATTCTAAAACTTGAGGAAGTCAATCAAAACACTGATATAAAATCCTTTTCAACCGGACTGCTCCTGGCTGTAGCCTATAGCGCCTCTATTGGTGGTATCTCAACTTTGGTGGGTACTCCGCCGAACCTGTCATTTGCAAGGATTTTTGTCATTTACTTCCCTGATGCACCTGAGATTACATTTGCTTCCTGGTTCTTTTATGCCTTTCCTATTGTAATCATCTTACTTTCTATTTCCTATGGTTATTTAAATTTGGTTTTTATAAAAAATAAATCGTCTAATTGGGCCACTATTGACACAAAAGATATAGAGTCAGAGTATACCTCGCTTGGGCCCTGGGTAAGAGAACAAAGAATCGTTGCGGTATTTTTCGGGCTACTTGCCCTACTATGGTTTACACGGGCTGATGTAGACTTCGGGTTTATTACTTTAAAAGGATGGTCGAACATTTTTCAAAACCCAAAATACTTAAACGACGGAACTGTTGCCATTAGTATTGCCATTTTATTATTTCTGATTCCCTCCAAAAACGGAAATAGTAAATTTATTATGGATTGGAAAACTGCCGAAAGTATCCCCTGGGATATTATTTTACTATTTGGAGGAGGGTTTGCACTGGCAAGTGGATTTAAAGAATCCGGCCTCTCTGAATGGTTTGGTGAACAGCTAATCTGGCTCAAGGATGTTCATCCATTCGTTATTATTATATCTGTGTCATTACTGATTACATTTCTCACTGAATTAACCTCAAATGTGGCCACAGTTGAAACTTTTTTACCTGTTTTAGCAGGATTAGCAATGAGTATAGAAATTAACCCCTTGCTTTTTATGCTGCCAGCCACTATTTCAGCTTCTCTGGCCTTTATGCTCCCTTCGGCCACCGCACCAAATGCCATTATTTTTGGAACCAAAAGGCTAAAGGTTTTTGA
Organism: uncultured Flavobacteriaceae bacterium; assembly: GCA_964586115.1. Classification (GTDB taxonomy): domain Bacteria; phylum Bacteroidota; class Bacteroidia; order Flavobacteriales; family Flavobacteriaceae; genus Lutimonas. The sequence continues at coordinate 26,548 of CAZPHF010000015.1, forward strand.
TATGTCGAGGTCAGGCCTTGCCCTGAATTTTATAGGAATCATCATCGTCACTTTGGCCACTTATTACCTGGCAACATTTATTTTTAGCATTTCATTGACAGAGTTCCCCTCTTGGGCCAGGAAATAATTAAGATCGATTTAACATCATTTATTCAAGAGTTTTATATCTTGGAGTATTAATTTAATCTTCTTGAGAGCATTTTTTAGCATTTTGATCTTCTTTTTTTGTGCAAACCTGTTTTCGCAAGGAGATCGATTTGAAAAAGGTAAAATAATCGATACCATTTGGGTTGACAAAAAGTTAGGCGAGAGTTTTTCCTTTTATATGCCTAAATCATATGAGCCCGCAAAACCTACCCCGGTTATTTTTATTTTTGAACCTTTAGCCAGAGGAAAAACAGGTATTGATCCCTTCATTTCTTCAGCAGAAACTTATGGCTATTTACTTATTTGCTCCAACAATACTAAAAATGGCCCTTTTGAACAAAATTATGACATCGTTGACAGATTGTTCAGCAAAGTCTTTACGAGCCTAAAACTGGATCCCAAAAGAGTATATACTTCCGGATTTTCGGGCGGCGCCAGACTCGCTTCATCAATCGCCATAAAAACAAATCAAATTCAAGGAGTGGTTTCTTGTGGTGCGGCCTACACTGTAAATTTCGGGGAATTGCCTACCACTCAATCCTTTTCTTATGCTACCATAATGGGAGAGGCAGATATGAATTTTTACGAGTTAATCTTTACTCGTAAATATCTCGTTAAAACACAGCTACCGTTTGAAATATTCACCCCTGATATAAACCATAGTTGGCCTACTCAAGATCAAATTTTACTTGCCTTTGACTGGCTGCAACTGGAGGCTTATAAAAATCTATTATTACCTGTTGACTCGGCGATTACAAAAAATATCTATCATAAATTCTATGATCAGGCACGAACAAAAGAAAAAGATAATCGTCTTCTGTCGGCTGCAAATGAATACCGAAGGATACTACATAATTTTAAACGATATTATCAGTTGGACACTATCGAGAAACGATTAAATTATCTTACACAAAGTAGCGCCTATAAATCTCAGAAAAAAAAGAACGAGACACTGTTAGAAACCGAAATATTGCTTACCGAAGAATTATTGGATCGATTCAGTCTGGATATAAATAAGAGATCATATCATTTGGGATGGTGGGAAAATCGAATCGAGAAGCTGAAAAAGAAAACAGTGTCAGATTCTCCCATGGAACAAACCATGTACAACCGCCTACTATATAAAATATTTGCACATGCCATTGAAACGGCCAATCATGATAGCAGTATAAAGAATATCAACCAAAAAATATTTTGCTATGACATTTGTATATTAATCAATCCGAAATACGCCCTTCCCTATATCAAAAAAATAGAAAATGCCGTTCAAATCGGTGAGCCTGATCTGGCACTTGATTATTTGGAAAAATTACTAGACACAGGTTATGACAATAAAGAACTGCTTCAAAACAATGTGTCATTGAAAACCCTGGAAAACAATGATCGATTTAAAAAATTAATGTCAGAATAATATATTTTTATGAAGAATAACAATATCATCGACGTTTTTGGCAAGGCTATCGTGGATTTTCACAAAGGTAAAAATACAGTAATAGGCACTTATTCTTCAATAGGTGGTTGGGATGAATTACCCGTAAAATATCTTTTTCGTTCATTTGAAGAAATGCCTGATATAGAACAGACTGCCTTGAAAATGGCATTTGGAAAAGTGCTGGATTTAGGCTGCGGAGCCGGTAGCCATTCTCTTCACTTGCAAAATCAAGGCTTCTACGTGAAACCTGTTGATATATCAGAAGGCGCCATAGATGTTTGCAGGCTTAGAGGTCTTGACAATGCAGAAATGATAAACCTTTGGGACCTAAAAGGTACGCGATATGATACTATTCTCGCCTTAATGAATGGAGCTGGTATCTGCGGTTCTATGAAAAAGATTCCTGAGTTTTTACTACATTTAAAATCACTTCTTGCCCCTGGAGGTCAAATTTTAGTGGATTCTTCAGACATTATTTACATGTTTGAAGATGAAAACGGGGAGGTAGATCTTTCAGAAGTGCAGCATTATTATGGCGAGGTTGAATTCCAATCAGCTTATCTGGGCGAAAATAGTGGTTCATACCCATGGCTTTACATTGATTTTTACAACCTACAACATCAGGCTACCCTTCTGAATTTAAAATGTGAGCTCGTTAAAATAGGACCACATTATGACTATCTGGCCAGGTTAAGCTTTCCGGTATAATTTAAGAGGATTCTTTTTTTTGTAAGAACAGCAAAATCAAACAGGCGATTAGACAAATACCTGTCATAAGGTACCAGGTTGCTTCAAAGCCAAATTTGGCAGAAAACTGCATCCCTATATTAGGACCCAAAATATGAGCCACCGAAAATGACATACTATATAGGGCCATATAGGCTCCCTGATTTCCTAGCTTCGATCGGTCAAGGGCGTATGAATTAGAAAAAGGAAAGCCAAGCATTTCCCCGAAGGTCATGAAAATGATACCTATAATGGCGAACCCGATCCAGGGTCCTATATTTAGCGTAAGAAAGCTGAGTGCAAGTAAAAAAGATCCCCCAACGACGATTTTTAGGCTTTCAAGCTTTCCCTTCTCCAGAGCATGGACAATAGGCATCTCCAATAAAAAAATCAACATTCCGTTCATGGCAAGCATGAGTCCTATTTTGTCTTCATCCATACCAAGCCGCTGACTGTAATACAATGGTATTGTAGAAAAATATTGCATAAAAGTAAAGCCAATTAAAAACATGGCGAACCAAAAAATGAGAAAACGACCATCTTTATACGGTGACAATTTTGGCAAGCCAATATGTTCATGCTCCTTCTTGACCTGACTTTTCTGACTTAAATATTTGATGATGATCAGTGCTGCAATTAAACAAGTCAACCCATCAACCCAAAAGAGGCTTCGATAACTTACATAGGTAATCAGTAATCCTCCAAGGGCAGGGCCCATTGAAAACCCAAGGTTGATCGCCAATCTGATTAAGGTTACCGAGCGGGTTCTGTTTTCCTCACTGCTATAATCATCTAGCGCCACCCAAATGGCAGGTCTAAACATATCTGCAACGATTGTAAGTGAAAATACTCCGATACATAAACTGTAAAAACCCGTGATATACTGAATCGTAAAAAAAACGAGGCTGGTACCAAACAAGCTAAAATACATCACTTTATAATACCCTATCCTATCTGCCAATTTCCCGCCAATAAAAACACCAGCAACCGACCCGAAACCGTAACAAGACATGATCCACCCTACCTTCGCGAGTGAGAAATCAAGAAAATTCGTAAGGTACAAAGATAGAAAGGGTACCACCATCGCCCCCGCTCTGTTAATGAGCATAGTAAGTGCCATTAACCAAACTTCTGCTGACAGTCCCTTATAGGGTTTGATGATCTTCGCAAACATTGGCTAAAGATATACTTTCTCCATATTTCATGATTTAAATGAGATCAATAAAATCTATTCACCTATAGAATCTTGAAATCTTTAGGATTTTTATGGGTATATTTGACTTAAAAGTTAAGCAATGAAAAAACCTCTATTGATCCTTTCATTATTATGTGCTTCACTATTATTTGCACAGGATGCAAAGCAACTCAAAGAAGCAAAGAAATTTCAACAGAATTTGAATAAAGAATTTTCCAGTAAGGAAGAATCGCCGCTCACTGAGGAAGATTTAGCTACTTTTGAATCACTTAACTTTTTTCCAATTGACAGTAATTTTATGGTAACGGCTAAACTGACTTTTCATAAAGACAGCAAATCCTTTCAAATGAAAACTACTACCGACAGGTTACCAGTGTATAAGTTACATGCTACCGCCAGTTTTCAGTTAAATGGAAAGAATTATTCCTTGGAAATTTATCAAAATGAAAAATTATTGTTAACCCCGGATTATGAGGACTATTTGTTTTTACCTTTTACAGATCTTACCAATGGAGAAAGTAGTTACGGAGGGGGTAGGTATATTGATCTAAGGCTTCCCGAGGGTGACACTATTGTTATCGATTTTAACCAGGCTTACAATCCTTATTGTGCCTATAACGAAAAATATTCTTGCCCGGTACCTCCAAAATCAAATCATCTGGATACAGCGGTTTTCGCCGGGGTAAAAACCTTTGATCATTGATTTTTAAATAAATTTTGAGACATACATCCCTAAAAAAACGGCTGATATAGCTAAAATAAAAGTGACGATTATATAGGGCAGAAAACCAAAGTAATCTCCTCCCTTTAAATAAATATGATTTTCATAGGCAAAAGTTGAAAAAGTGGTAAATCCGCCACAAAATCCTGTGGCTAGTAATAGTGAATGATTCTCGTTCAACAACCCTGTTCTTGCTGAATACCCAAAGATTATACCTATTATGAGACTTCCTAAAACATTGGCCAATAAGGTACCGTAGGGAATTGCACTTTCAAAATTATTCAGTTTTAAACTGAGCCAATATCTTGTAACACTGCCTAGACCACCGCCAAGAAATACCAATAATGCTTGTTTCATTGTTTATCAGTCTAAGTTTACACCCTCTATCTGTCTCCAACTCCATTTCTCTTTGATCGTTCCTTTATCCAGGGTTAGAATACCCGGATTAGATCTTACAATAGTTTTTAAGGTTGTTTCGTCACAGAATAACAGGTCAAAATCCCAATTATATGTTTCTTTAATTTTTTCATAATCTTCTTGAGTAGACGCAGAAAAACAATATACTGTATAGCCCTTTTCCATAGCCCTTTCAGAAAACTTCTTAACCTCCATCATCCCCTTATCATTGGTGATTTTGAGATTATAGGCTACCACCAACATCAGTTTTTCCTTTTCCATCAATAACTCTGTGATATCTTCACCTCCATTTTCCATGGTAAAATCATGAATTGGTGGAACATAACCTTCTTTTAAGGTTCTTGTTTTTCGATCTACAAAAGTAGCCCCTTCAATATTCCAAGGCTTATCGTCAGTATTAAATATTTTATCCTCCCCATTTACATTATAAATCCAGGTATCTTCATATACAGGTTGTTCAGCACCATCAGGAATCACCATACCATCTGGAATATTCTTTCCTATCGCATAAGCTCTAAAATCAATAATCGGAAGAAAACGTAGCACATAAAACAGGATACCAACAAATAGTAAGAGAGAAACCAAACTTACTCTTTTGGCTAAAATCTCAGAGGAAATAGGGTGAATATCATACACCCTGAGAAGGAGATAAATCACCATAACAATAAGTACTACATTTTTATAAAATGTCTCCCAAGGAGTTAATTTTACCGCATCACCAAAACAACCGCAATCTGTAACTTTGTTATAATATGCTGAATACCAGGTTAAAAATAAGAATAAAAGTGTAATCAAAAATAGACTCCATACAGTCAGTTTGGCTTTATAACCTACCAATAACATTACTCCAAGCATGATTTCGGCAAGAATCAGAATCACCGAAAACTGAAGCGCAAAAGGAATTAAAAACTCCAGGTTTAAAACATCTGCACCAAAATATTCCTCAAATTTATAGGCTGAGCCTAAGGGGTCGACTAATTTTACAAATCCTGAAAATATAAAAGTCACAGCAACCAATAAGCGCGCTATATGGGTCAAAATATTCATTATTTCGTCGAATTAATCATTCATTAATATCAAGGCAAAAACAGCATAATTGATCATGTCCTGATAGTTCGCATCTATTCCTTCAGATACAAGGGTCTTTCCTTGATTATCTTCAATTTGCTTCACTCTCAATAGTTTTTGAAGAATGAGATCAGTAAGGGAACTCACCCTCATATCGCGCCAAGCCTCTCCATAATCATGATTTTTGTTTTCCATCAAGGTCTTTGTAGTCAACATATGCTTGTCATATAAGCTTGTGGCCGCATCTACCTTCAGATCCGGTTGATCAGCGACGCCCAACTCCAATTGTATCAGCGCCATAATTGAATAATTAATGATTCCGATAAATTCTGGAATTTCGTCTTCATCTACTTTACGCGTATCATTCTCTTGCAGTTGTCGAATTCTTTGCGCTTTGATGAATATTTGATCGGTTAATGAAGGAAGTCTTAATATCCTCCATGCACTTCCGTAGTCACTCATTTTATTAATAAAAAGAGAACGGCATTTAGCCGTTACCTCATCATATTGCTTAGATGTATTCTGCATGTATGTTGAAATCAGAGAATTTAGTTTTTTTGTCAAAACGAATTTATAAAAATCTCATGATATAATATCGCCGGTTTGCTTATTTTTACAAAATATATACCCAGTTAAACCCTTTTAAAATGAAACGTATTGCTGTTTTTTGTGGCTCAAGCAAAGGCTTCAACCAAGAATATGCCCAAGCGGCTGTAAAATTAGGTGACTATTTTTCAAAACTAGGGATTGGTCTTGTTTACGGCGGCGGTAAAATTGGAATTATGGGTGTCATCGCAGATACCATGATCAAAAATAATTCAGAGGTTATAGGAGTGATTCCCGGTCTGCTTAAACATGAAGAAGTAGCGCATACCAAAATATCAAAAATGATCGTTACCCGAAAAATGTCGAAAAGAAAGGTCAAGATCAGTAAACTTGTGGATGGGTATATAGCTTTACCTGGTGGTTTTGGAACTTTAGATGAAATTTTCGAAGCCCTTACCTTAGGGCAACTTGGGATCGAGAAAAAAGCCATAGGTATTCTAAATACCAATGATTTTTTCCACCATGCCTTGTTGCAGCTTGATCATATGGTAAAGGAAGGCTTTTTAAAACAGGAAAACCGAGACATGATCATGGTAAGTGAATCAATTGAAGACCTCATCAATAAAATGCAATCCTATCAGGCACCATTTTTAAGTAAGGTAGTCAATACCGTTGCCAGTTGATCCTAAAGACAGCAAACATGTATATCAATTGTAAAGGTCAATTAATAGATCTCGATCGTCCAAAAGTAATGGGAATTCTTAACCTGACTCCCGATTCTTTTTATGATGGAGGTAAGTATAGATCTGCTCCGGAAATATTAAGGCAGGTTGAAAAAATGCACAATGAAGGAGCTACTTTTATTGACATGGGTGCCTATTCCTCAAGACCCAATGCGCATCATATTTCTGAGGAAGAAGAGCTGTCAAGACTATTACCTGTGCTCGAATTAGTCATAAAGGAATTTCCCAATGCACTCATTTCAATTGATACTTTTAGGAGCCATATTGCCAATGAGGCAGTAAAGTCAGGAGCATGTATGGTGAACGATATTTCTGGCGGTTCCCTGGATGAAGAGATGTTTTCTACGATTGCTAAACTTCAGGTTCCTTATATACTTATGCATATGGTAGGAACTCCTCAGACCATGCAGCAAAATGTACAATACAAAAATCTTATCAAAGACATCATTTTCTATTTTTCCCAAAAAGTATTCGAACTAAGGAAACTTGGGGTCAATGACCTTATATTGGATCCAGGGTTTGGGTTCAGTAAAACACTTGATCAGAATTTTGAACTGTTGCAAAAGCTCGAACTTTTTTCCTGTATGGATCTTCCTGTCCTTGCAGGGCTCTCGAGAAAATCAATGTTGTATAAACTACTTGATCTGGATCCGGAACACGCCTTAAATGCTACTACTTCAGTCAATACGATTGCTCTTATAAAAGGTGTTAGTATTTTAAGGGTCCATGATGTTAAAGAAGCTATGGAAGCCATAACGATACATGAAAAAATGATGAATAGAACCAACTTATGATCAAAAGAATTTACCTTACCTTCTTTTTAAGCTCGATACTGATTTCCAGTTGTCAAAAAAAACCAGTGCAATTACCTTTGATTGATATACCAGGTATTTCAGAGATACAAAATCATTCAAGTATTTGGATCTTTATGGAAACCACTAATGGAAAAGCTTCAGCCAAACTAAACAAGAATAATAAAATCCTTAACACCCATTGGATCTTTAATATTGACAGAAGGTTAACCATGAGCCAGGTGATTCCCTCACTAATAGAAATGCAGGAAAATAAAAATAAAGATTCAATGCATAAAAAAGAGGGGATGAAGAATTATTTTAGTTACGCAGACACTTCGACTAAGCAAATTTCTCTTTCACCCTTTCCCCAAACAACCTTTCTAATGGAAAATATAGGCAGCAAAGATCAAATATCTGAAGCTTGCACTGTCATTCTTGAAATTTGGGGAGATCAAATTAAAATGAATAACGAAGTTCTATCATGGGAATCCCTACTTTTGGCCTTAGAAAATGACTCTCCGTGTAAGCCGGAAGAAAAGATGCAAATCTTACTTACCTATGATGCTCAAACAAGCTATCAAGATTATCTAACAACAAAGGTTTTTCTTATGGAGAATGAAATCAACTGCTCACCTGTTGAATATGTTTATACTGTAAAATAATTCATACATTTACAAAAACTAGCTCAGAATTGGATCAATTTAATTTTTTAAACATTGGCTTTCTAGACATTCTCGATATTGTTTTAGTTGCTGTCTTGCTCTTTTATATTTTCAGATTGATTCGCGGTACTGCCGCCATCAATATCTTTATTGGTATAGCGATCATCTACCTTATTTGGAAACTGACGCAGGCCCTGGAAATGGAATTATTAAGTGATATTCTGGGTAAATTTCTAGGAGGTGGGTTTATTGCGCTCATCATAGTATTTCAGCAGGAAATCAGAAAATTTCTTCTAATGGTAGGCTCTACCAATATTGCTTCAAAAAAAGGTTTTTTAAAACATTTAAAGTTTTTTAAGACCGACATTGCCGCCAATATGCACGTTGATGAAATCGTTACTTTTTGTGAAGAAATGGGGAAGTTAAAAACTGGGGTACTGATTGTAATTAAAAGAAACAACAGCCTCGAATTCGTAAAAATGACCGGTGATGAAATGCAGATTAAAGTAAATAAGCCAATTTTAAAAAGTATATTCTATAAAAATAGTCCGCTTCACGATGGAGCAATTGTAATAGAAAATGACTTGATCACAGCTACAAGAGTAATTCTTCCTATCGAAAATACCCTTGAAATACCTTCCCACTTTGGGCTTAGACACAGGGCCGGACTGGGGATTACCATCCGGACAGATGCGCTTGCCCTTATCGTTTCGGAGGAGTCAGGACAGGTTTCTTATGTCAATAACGGAGCCTTTATCCTGTTTGAGGATTTCAGTGAATTGGCTGAGATCATAAAAGATGACCTCAATTAACTACCAAATACCTTAACTCGCTTGTTTCTGAACGAATTGTATATTGTATAGTTTGCTGTAATATCCTTTTTTATCCAGTAACTCTGAATGACTTCCCTGTTCTACAATTTTTCCATTTTCCATGACAATGATCTTGTCTGCCTTTTGAATCGTTGCCAACCTGTGTGCGATAATAATGGATGTTCGGTTCTTAGTGATCTTTTCGGTAGCATCCTGAATTAGTTTTTCTGAATGAGAATCAATAGAAGAAGTTGCCTCATCTAAAATAAGTATCCCGGGTTTACTGACTGAAGCCCTAAGAAACGCAATCAACTGTCGCTGACCTACAGATAGCATCACACCTCTTTCCTTTACGTTATAATCATAACCGCCCGGTAAAGACATTATGAAGTCATGAATACCAATGATCTTGGCTGATTTTTGAACTTCCTCTAGTGAAATAGAATCATCTTTTAGCGTAATATTGTTATAAATACTGTCTGAAAACAAGAAAACATCCTGCAATACAACAGCTATTTGATCTCGTAAGGAGTGAAGATTATAATTTGTAATATCTATGTCGTCAATTTGAATGCAACCACTGTTTATATCGTAAAAGCGGTTCAATAAATTAATTATGGTAGACTTACCTGCTCCTGTAGCACCCACGATCGCAACGGTTTCACCTGGATTCACCTCAAAGGAAATTCCTTTGATAACCTCCTCATTTGGGATATAACTGAAATGAACGTCTTTAAACATAACCTTTCCTTTAAAGGTATCGACCATGGTCTTTCCTTCATCTTTCTCACTTTCATTGGCATCGACAATCTTAAATACCCTCTCGGCCGCAACCATACCCATCTGTAGGGTATTGAACTTATCTGCAATCTGCCGTAAAGGCCTGAATAACATATTGTTCATCATAATAAAACTAATGATCTCACCGGCTGTAACCGAATTACTTGTGGCAGCGTTTAAACCACCATACCATACCACAAGACCTATAGCGATAGAAGGAAGAACCTCTGCTATCGGAAAGAATATTGAATTATACCAAACAGTTCTTATCCAGGCTTTTTTATGCTTGTCATTGATACTTTTGAATTTAGCATACTCTATTTTTTCTCTCGAAAATAGTTGAATGATTCTCATGCCCGTAATTCGCTCCTGCACAAAAGTATTTAGATTTGAGACTTCCGTTCTCACATCCTGAAAAGCAGACTTCATTGCCTTTTGAAAGATCTTTGTTGCAAAAATCAACACGGGCAATATCGCAAAAACGATCAAAGCCAATTGCCAATTCATATACAGCATGACCATTGCGATGACGAACATTTTTAACAGATCACTGATGATCATAAACAAACCCTGGCCAAATACACTGGCAATAGTCTCGATATCAGATACCACCCTGGTGACTAGTTTTCCTACTGCAGACTTATTGTAATACTGCATTTTAAAATTAAGCAAATGTCTAAAGAGCTGGGATCGCATATCTCTTATGATACTCTGTCCTAACCAATTGGCAAAATAGATAAAGAGAAACTGGAAAAACACTTCCAATACAAGTACGAATAACATTAAACTTGTGAATACAACAAGCTGTTCAGCATCCTTTTTAGAGATAAAATCATCTATGATTCTTTTTAGCAGTACAGGTCTTACGGCTGCAAGAAGCGCAACAGACAATACTGCAATAACAGAAAGATTAAACTGAAGTTTGTAGTTTCTGGCATAGCGCATCAATCTGGAAAACAGCTTCACATCATACACCTTACCCACTACTTTTTTATGATCCTTCTTCGTTTCTGACATCTTTATTCTATAAAAATACTTTCGGGATAAATGACCCGTGTTAAATACAATCCTTTGGCTTTTACAGAAGCACCAGCCTTAATTCTATCGCGAGACTCAATTACATTTTTGAATTCATTGAGCGTCATCCTACCCTTTCCAACTTCAAGCAGTGTACCAACAATGGCTCTTACCATATTTCTTAAAAAACGATTTGATGTAATGAAAAAATCTAAATGTTTCCCGTTTAATGTCCAATAGGCCTCGCTTATATTACAATCGTATGTTTTAACATCCGTTTTACTTCGGGAGAAACATTTAAAATCAGTGTATTGCATCAAAAAGGCTGATGCTTCGTTCATTTTTTCAATATTCAGGTCAATTTGACACATCCGTAAACTCAGGTCATTCTCAAAAACATTCTTTTCAAGTGAAATTCTGTATTGATAACTTCTGGAAATGGCATTAAATCTAGCATGAGCTTTATCACTCACCCTTAACAATTGAAAAATAGCAATATCCTCCGGTAAAAAAGAATTTAACTTATACTTTAACTTTTCTTTATCTATTTGCTTTTCAACATCAAAATGCAAAAAGAACTGTCTTGCATGAACTCCTGAATCTGTTCTCCCACAACCAATCACAGCAATCCGTTCTTTCAGTAATAATGAAAGGGCCTTTTCAATGGTTTCCTGAACAGAAATTTCATTAGCTTGTATTTGCCATCCATGGTAGTGCTTACCCTGATAAGAAAGTTCAATAAAGTATCTCAAAAACCTTTAATTTTACGCCAAGCAAAGATAATTAATTAAATCAATACTCCTTTGGCGCAAAAAATATTACTTCTATCAGATACACATGGCTTTATAGATGAAAAGATCCTGAATTATTGTAAAAATGCTGATGAAGTTTGGCATGCCGGAGATATTGGAAATCTTGATGTCACAAATAAAATACAGGAAGTAAGCCATCTAAGAGCGGTTTATGGTAATATTGACGACAAAAATATCAGGATGGAATTTCCGTTAGATAATAGATTTACAGTTGAAGGTGTGTCGGTATGGATGACTCATATTGGTGGTTATCCCTATCGTTACAATCCAAGGGTTAAAGAATCTATCACTTTGCGTCCTCCCAAATTGTTTATATGCGGTCATTCCCACATATTAAAGGTTCAGTATGATAAAAAACTTAAATTATTACATATGAATCCCGGTGCTGTGGGCAGACATGGATTTCACAAAGTTCGAACCATGCTTAGATTTGAAATTGAAAATACTGATATTAAAAACCTGGAGATCATCGAAATGAAAAGGTAAGGTCAAACAGCTGCTATCAATTCAGGTTTGAATATTGGGACTGATATAAAGATACTTGTTCCTTCTCCTTGTTTTGAATTGATGTTGAATACCCCTTGCATGATCTTGATCCTTGCCTCAATATGACTGAGACCCAAACCATCCTTTCTTCTTGCTGTTTTTATGTCGAAACCCTTACCATCGTCAATGATCTGAATCAGTAACTTGTCTCCGTTTCTTTCGATAAGATTGATAGAAGCATTCTTGGCTCCACTGTGCTTTAAGATATTATTAATCAGTTCTTCTATGATATTGTAGATCTTGATCTCAAATTCCTGATTGTATCTTTTGATACCATTATCATCACTGATAAACTGAATTTCTGAATTAGAATATTTTTCACAAAGGTCATGAACGGCAAAAGCTAGTCCGAATTTCAACAAGACAGAAGAAATCAACTCATGGGATAGATCTCTGATCTTAACCGAAGCCTCTTTCACAATTTCCTGAGCCTTGGTAATTTCGACCGGAACATGGGAGTTCAACTGCGACTTTGAGGCCTGTAAATGCAAATTGGCAGATGATAAAAGCGCACTCACACTGTCATGAAGGATCTCTGCGATAGATTTACGTTCCTTTTCCTTGGCGTCAATGGTGGCGTTAATGATCCTGGTCTGTAAGTTATTATGGATTTGATCCAGTCTGTTTTGTTCCTTTAACTTATAGTTTTTATAGAAGATAAAAGCGAAAACAACAAAGATGAGCGTTATAAATGCCATACCTCCAAATAAGACCTGAGCCCTAAAAGTCTTACCTTTTTCTTCTTCGGTTTTTTGTTCTTCAACCGCTAGATTGTATTTGGCTTCAACTCCAGCAATATTTTCCGCTAGTTGTTCATTAGTCAATTTAAACTTTAATCGATACGATTTATGCAAATAATTATAGGCATTTTTATAATCTTTGATCGAATCATAAGAAACCGAGAGATTTACATATATGATCATTTTGATATGATCAACGTTTCTCGTTGTATCGTCCTTTACTCCTTCAAATGCTTCCAAATACTTGGTAATAGCTGTTTTGTAATCATTTTCAAAATGATATAAATTCCCCAAATTGACATTTGAAGTGGCTATTCCCTCCATATCATCTTGTTTAATTTTTAGCTTTAGTGCCTCATTCGCCCAATGTTTAGCTAAGGGATAATTATCATTGTTTTGAGCAATTACTCCCAAATTATTATAGGCGTTTGAAATTCTCACCTCAGTTTTAGGCGTGACAGGAAAACGAACTACCTTTCTAAAAAATATTTTTGCACTATCCTCTTCATTTTTAGCGTAATAAAAACTACCTAGGCGGATCAAGGATTTTGTAATTCCAATGGTATCCTTGTTCAAAGTTGCCTTTTTAAGTGCAATTTTATTGTAAAAAATAGCTTTATCAAAATTTTGGGCATCTGCAAATATTTTTGCTAATAAATTTGCATAATTAATGTTTAAACTCGAAAACGGATTGCTTTTGAGTCTATCCAGTCCTTTTAGCAATATTTCTGTTGCCTTTTCCTGATTATTTTGTTGGTAATAATTCTTTGCCCTTCTAAAATCAAAGGCTAGTTGCTGTTCGGAGTTTTGCTTAAAAGAAAAAGTGTTGAGCGTATTTTGTATCAGGTTATCGGCCTTATCAAATTGCCCTGTATTAATTAAAGAGTCAACTTGGTTCAGCTTATTTTGAATATAAATTGCCTCTTGGGTTCCCTGGGTTTTCTCCTGAGCACAAATAGGAAAACATATGATAAGAAGAAGTATTAAGGTTACTAATCTCCCGCAATTCAAAAACAGATTTGATATCAAATTATATAACCTCATTTTTCAAGGCAAATATAGCCAAACCAACGCTATTTTTAACTTTTACTTTTTTCATTAAATTCTTGCGATGCGTTTCAACTGTACTTTCGCTAATATGTAATTCATTACCTATTTCTCTTGTACTGTATTGCTGGGCGACGAGTTTTAAAACCTCAACTTCTCTTTTTGTAAGCGAACTGATTAACACGCCATCCTGGCTACCTTCATTCTTAACCTGCCCGTTCAAAAGCGTTTGCATCATTTTTTCCTTGATATCATCTGTAAAATACTGGTTTCCGCCAGCCACCTTATTGACGGCATTCACGATATGTTCTCCTGCAGATTTTTTAGGAACAAAGCCCTTCGCTCCCATTTGCAATACTTCCTTTACCAGCTTGACATCGTCATAGCTAGATAACACGATTATTTCGGGTCTTTCCTTTAGGTTTTTGAGTTTTTTCAATACCTCTATACCATCTAGCTCAGGCATATTGATATCCAATATCAGCACGTCAGAAGAATTATCCTCATACCAAGAAACAACCTGATTCCCATTTAAGGAAAATCCGATTACTTCCATATTTGGTTCTAAACTGAGAACTGCTTTGACCCCATCAATAAGTATTTGATGGTCGTCGGCAATATGAACAGTAATTATTTTATCCATAATTTAAGACATTTCTTTAAAACTCAGATAAAAAAAATCCGAAAAAAACTAGTTTTTCGGATCTCTTTATAGTTTAATAAACAAACGTTTTAAATCTGTTTATATTGTGTTTACAATTATTCCCAGATGATTATTCCTTTAGGTCTTCTATCTGGTTCACTTGCATTCAATAAAGCATCCATCGCAGCTACATCATAATTGCTTTCATAAATGTTATTGAAAGCAGTTTGTACTTTACCATCAACAGGTTGAAGGTCAAGAGTCACTGTTTTTGATGAGTTTGAATCACCATTTTCCACTAGAAAGATTTCATTAGAAGATCCAATTAATGCCGAAGAAACAAGTACATTTTGATCTACAGTAAAGGTAACTTTAACGTCTCCATCATTGTTTTCTAATACAGGAGCAGATTCTAGTAAAGTTCCTTGATAATCAGATAAAACCACTGAAGATGAGTTAGTTAAGTTGGTTGTAAATGAAGCCATAACCAACAGCATGGCAATTGCAATAGTAAAATTTTTCATAATAATAAACTTTTAGATTTGTTTTGTATGTATATGTATATCAACCGTAACAGCTAACACTTCAAATGTATCTGCTATTAAGCTATAAATCAATAGCGGAAATGGGTATTTTTTCATGTACCCATAAACCGCGAGATTTATACCTATAAACCACTAATTTGATGGTTCGAAAGATATAAAAAATCTATTATTATGTATTTGCTCTTTTTTTTATTGCATTTTTTGTTTTTTTAAAATTGTATTAACTTGATATTCAATGTTTTAATTTATATAGAAAATTATTTATTCACATTTATATTTGAATATTAATAAATCTTTTCCTATCTTGCTCCTTCGTTAGAATTGAATTTAATTTCAATAGTTGAAATATTTATAGTAAGGAGAGCGGTTATTTGTTTATTAGAAACCTTGTTTCACTTCTCTCCTAACTCCCTTTCCTTTTTCCCCTTTTAAAAGAACAATTTTATAATTATTCTTTAGAAATACTCAAGTCCCCTAGATTTGAGTATTTTTTTTGTTTAAGAAAATAGTAAGGAGAGAAGCTATTTGTATCATTTATTTACGTTAGAAAACAATGT
>CAZPHF010000016.1:0-41532 GCA_964586115.1 uncultured Flavobacteriaceae bacterium
GTCATCATTTGAAATTAACATCGAGAATGTTAAACCGGGTACAGTTTTAATATTAGAATCAGTTTTAGAAGATGGTACAGTATTGAATAAAAAGGCCATCAAGTATTAGAATAATTTTGCCAAAATAAACTAACCCTTTTAAAACCGCCTTAATGGCGGTTTTTTTTATGCGTATAACTTTGCTGGGGTAGTGTGTTAACTTTAAAGGGGATGATAAAATATATATTTATCAAATATGTGATATTTTTCTTAACTTAGACACAATAATCTTATTTTCAATTAATTAAAACTTTTTATTTATGCCAATTTATATGGACAGACATGATCTTGAAGATGGAGTGAATGCTGAGCATGTTGCCCATATTCATCAAGAGGATTTAAAGATTGAGCATGAGTTCGGATGTCGTGGATTGACTTACTGGTTCGACGATCAGCGTAAGACGGCTTTTTGTCTTATACACGCGCCAAGCAAGGAGGCACTGATGGACATGCATAATAAGGCACATGGAGCCATACCAAATAGTATTATTGAAGTAGATCCAGGTGTAGTAGAATCTTTTTTAGGACGTATTGAAGATCCCGAAAATGATAATAATACCAAACTGAATATTGTCATTGACCCTGCCTTTCGGGTATTAATGGTTTCAGAAATTTGTTTCGATAGCTTGGAGCATAAGAGGCCGAATATGAATAGGAAAGATTATGATGAATTTCATATTTGCATACATGATTTGGTTGAAAAATTTAAGGGGCGAATTGTACGAGAGAAACTATTCAAAACGTTGATTTCATTTAGATCGGTTCCTGAAGCTTTGGAATGTTCTATGGCATTCCATACAGCTTTTGAATCACTAAATTCTGGATCAATCGAAATGCATCTAAAGATAGGTTTGAGTGCAGGCCTGCCTGTTTCACAAGGGGAAAGTATTTTTGAAGAGACTATCAAAATGGCTGAAAGATTATGCAGCGCGGTGAATGGTACAATTATTTTGTCTTCAGAGGTAAATCAATTATATCAAAGTGAACCTATACAAAATGTAATTCACTCAGAATTGTTAAGATCTTTGAACCCTTCAGATGAAGAATTTCTAAACATATTTATGGAATTCATTGAATCATCCTGGAATCAGAGTAATCTTAAAGTTGATGATTTCAGCTCTTTTCTTGGCCTCAGTAAATCTCAGCTGTATAGGAGAGTAAAATCTATTACTGGAAAATCTCTTAATATCTTTCTTAAGGAATATCGATTACAGAAGGCTATCAAGCTTTTGGATGAAAAAAAGGGAAATATTTCAGAAATTGCTTTTGATACTGGTTTTAACAGTGCCGCCTATTTTTCCAAATGTTTCTATGAAACCTATGGCCTTCTCCCATCAAAGTATATCAATCTCTTCTGATGATCATTGATACTTGCAATAAGTATGAAATTAAAAACTAGGTTTTGTTAACAGGTAAGTAGAAAGTGCTTTACAAGGGAGAATGCAAACAAATTCTAAAGATTGGTATCATACCTACAGAGCTGTTAAATGCCTAATACAGGTAGATACTTTAGTAAATATTTTATATGCTGTTTATTGGATTTGGCGGGTGAAAAAGATGCCTTTGTCGTGTGAGATGAATAATTTGGACTTTATGGGACGATGTATTCTAATTTCATTCTACTCAGTAATTCTATCACTTTGTCTTTATTGTCAATATTACAGGCAATATAGTCGAAGTGGTAGTTGTAGATGAGCACTACCAAGCCTCGCTTTTTAAGCAGTTCATTATTTCGGTGTAGATAGTCGTATGCGTATTCATCAGTTTTAGCTTGGTAAAATTTCAATTTTTCCAATAAAATTAATTCATTAATAGCCTTCTGAGCCACTTTGGCTTTTTCACTATAGGCCATTAAGCCTTCATAGGTTAGAATTTGAGTAAGCGCCCAGTGAGCGTATATAAATTCATCTTCGGTAACCGTCCATTTCGCCAAATAAGGATTCGGTTCAAAATTTGGATCCTCAAACTTTATTTTTACCCCCCAGTTTTTGATTGTTTTTAAAGAGTAATCTTTGTAGACAAAATCAAATTTCTGTGGATTGGAAACAGCTAGCCATAGTTTGTTAGATAAATCAGCCTTTTTATTTTCAGAGAATATATCCAATGTTAGCATGTCTACCAATTCAACGAACAGCTCTTTATCAATACCAAACTCTTTTGTTTTTGGTAATACTTTAGTGTAATTCCTCAATTTACTTTTGAATTTGATCGCTGTATAATCCTTTTGTTGAGGAAAGGCGCAAATGCCATAAAGAAGAACAAAAATTAGTATGACGAATTTTTTCACCTTGTTTTGAATTAACAGATTGAATCTGATTGCAATTTAAACGGTTTACAGTTATAATTATTGGATAAATTTAAAAAAAAATCTGCTTTAAAATAATAAAGCAGATTAATGAGGGGAGTTTTAGATAGCAATTAGGGTTGAACCAATTCCCATCTAAACTTTTCGAACAATTCTGTGAGCTGATCTTTATTGTTTATATCGCATACAATGATGTTGTAATAGCCTTTTGTTACGAGGGCTACCAATCCTTCTTTTTGTAATTCTGTATTAACTGTTTCTATATAAGAATAGGCCCAGTCATCATCTGTGGGAGCCGTAAATTTAAAATCTTTTGTGATCAATAATTCGTTAAAGGAGGAGGCAACGCTTTCTGCATCATCTCCGTAGGTCATCAAGTGAAAGTGCTCAAGAATTTTATTAAGCGCCAATTGAAAATAAGGATACTCATCATCACTTACGGTCCAATCCGTGAGATATGGGTTGGGCTCCAGTACAACTTCTCCATTGGCATTCTCAGAACCCCAATTTTTATTTGAAGATACGGCAAAGTCCTTAAAAACATAATCAAAAACCCTAGGTTTAGCCATGGCTAACCAGGTTTTATAGACGATTTCATCCTGCTGCTCCTTGGAATAAATATCTTTTCCCAGCAGTTTTACAATTTCAGTAAGCATTTCTTTCTCTATTCCAAGTTCTGAAGTTCTTGGATCGGCTTCTTTATATTTATAAATAAAGCTCCTGAATTTCACGTTTGAATAATCCATTTGTCCAAAGGAAATATAGGTAACAGCCAACAAGATGCAAGTAGCGAGTAGTTTTCTTTTCATAGGCGCAATTTCGTTCAACTTCCTTTTTATGCAATACATAAAGCACTAATATTTAGATTACTACCTTAATACTAGTTGATCAGTTTTACTAAAAAATACATTGAACTTTAGGGGATTCAACTATTTTCTTAAGGCGAATATACTAATAACAGTTGAATTGGCAAAATATTGCCGTAAGTTAATCGGTACAAAATTAGAATGTTAGCTATTTTGAACGCTTAATTACTGAACATAATCGGCATGACAAGCATGGTGATTTCTTCACCTTTTTCCCAACCTTCGATAAGGGTTAGTATTCCTACTCTGTTGGATAAAGGTATCTCTAAAAGGATATCATTTGAATTTATAAACTATAGTAAGAGATTAAAAATCCATAAAAGTTTGTTTATTAATATGTTAAAAGATGCTGAGGGGGTAGTGTTTTGATCAATTTTGCAGCAAAATAACTTCATTAGTTGAAAATTAACAGTCACGAATCAAATGCTTGTGAGTCAGGTTAGTAAAAGGCATCTATTTATTGGGAACTCTTTTTGTTTAGCAAATTATATTATTCTACAGTTTGGTTATAATTCACTTATCCATATGGAAAGCAATCATTTAAAAACAATATAATAACTAAACATTTTTGGATGTAAATGCATATTTGTCAAATAAATTGCTGTTTTTATGTTATTTTTGACATGATAATGAGATTTAAATTTATTAATTAGGAATTATTATGAAAGACATGTTTGTAAAAGGAGTAGTATTAAGTTGTCTGGTTTTATTGATGACTTCTTGTAATACTAATCAGGAAAAATCAACACAGGTAGGGATCGATAAAGAGCAAATAAAAAAAGAAATTCAAGCCAGAGAAAATCAATTTGCCGAAATATATAATAGCGGAGAATTGAAAAAAATTGGATACTATGCGGATGACGCGGTTACCTTTTATCAAAACATGGCTCCCCTTACAAGTAAAGCTGAACGATTGGCATTTTTGAAACCTGATCTGAATTCAGATTCTAATATGATCTCATTCAAAACTAATGAAGTATTTGCATCAAAGGATGGCATTCAAGTGTTGGAAATAGGTGCTTACACGGTTGTTGATTCTACTAATACTATAATAAGTACAGGAAATTATATGAGTCTGTTCGAAAAAAGAGATGGCAAGTATGTATGTCTTAGAGACATGAGTGCTTCTGATATGCCTTTTGATGAATAGGTTAAAAAAATTATAAAAAAAGAGGCTGTTCATTTTGAACAGCCTCTTTTTTTATAGGATTATTTATTTAGTACAAAACAAACTTATCGTCTTCTGCCACCTCCGCCACCTCCGCGTGAACGGCTTGCGCTCGAAGAGCGCGATGGTGAGGATGATCTTGATGCGGAAGACCTATTTGATGATGATCTTGTTGCCTGTGATGTTGATGGCCTGCTAGACGGCGACGTTGAGGCTTTATTAGATGATGAGGCCCTATTAGATGATGAAGCTCTATTAGATGATGAGGCTCCACTTTTGGTTCGCCCTGATGATGTCGAAGGTTTTGTTGATGCCCTGTTCGAAGCTGAAGCCCCTGATCCACGACCAGCTTGTGATGTTGATGGGCGCGATCCCCCTTTACCAGCAGTACTGAAATTCCCTTTATTGATATTGTTATTAACCTTGTTAGAGGTATTTCTTTTGTTCTTATTGTAATTGTTGTAGTTGTTACGATTATTGACATTTATGTTGACAGATGTATGACCACGACCACCATGATAATGACCATGATGATACCAATTATTATGTCTATATATGCCAATTCCAATTACAGCAGCGGTTCTCCAATAATTAGGGTAGTATCCATAATAATAAGGTGGGTAATAAGGTACATAAACTGGTGAATATACATATTGAACTACTGGTGCAGATTCAACCACTATTACCTCTGTTGTTGCTGCTACATTCACAGTAACCGGGTCAGTACCGACATATGCCGGGTTCGCCGTAACTGATTCTGTTGGCTGGGAACGGGGTTCAACAACATAATCTTTACCATATAAATCCTCGTCGCCTATGATCTGCATTGATACTTTACCTGCTGCATCTTTTGATACTGAGATAACAGCAACATCCTGAGTTTCTTTGTCACTTATTGGATCCTGTAGAATAAACAAAAAATCATCTCCGTCTTTTTCGGTAACAACTTTTATAAAATCAATATTACCATCACCGTCAAGATCTAAATTGTTAATTCCGGTTTTTTCTCCGTTCAATGATTTTTCAAAATCTTCAATAGTCTTTGACTCCTGAAAAAGGTTCAATACAGCGTAAAGATCCAGGTTATCTCCAGGGAGGCCTAACAATGGCTCATCATTCTCTGTTTGAGAAAAAGCAGAAAAGCTAATTAAACTTATCGTAAGTAGTATAATTGATAAATATTTGGTTTTCATACTATAAATTTTGATTTTCCCCGATAAAAATCGGAGCATGAAATTTTGTTATGGTATGAATTAGGGTCAATCCTATAAATTGACGATTTTTAAACAAACAAAAATTCAAAATGATTATTCTATTTTTACAAAGATAGGAGATTTCACATGATAACTAAATAAAATAAAAAAAACCACAACATAAAAGTCATGGTTTCATTATAATTTTAATCCTTCAAAAAACCCTAATTGCTCAACATAACCGGCATGACAAGCATGGTAATTTCTTCACCTTCTTCCAAACCGTCGATAGGAGTAAGGATTCCTGCTCTGTTGGGTAAAGACATCTCTAAAAGAATATCATTTGAATTTAAATGATTTAACATTTCGAGTAGAAACCTCGAGTTAAAACCTATTTGCATGTCATCTCCTTCATAACTACATAGCAACCTTTCGTCTGCTTTATTAGAAAAATCAAGGTCCTCAGCAGAAATTTTCAATTCAGTTCCAGCCATTTTCAAGCGAATCTGATGGGTAGTTTTACTGGAAAATATGGAAACTCTTTTCACAGAATTATAGAAAGAATTACGATCAAGCGTTAATTTATTTGGATTTTCTTTTGGGATTACCGCTTCATAGTTAGGGTATTTTCCATCAATTAGTCTGCAAATCAAGGTGCTGTTTCCAAAACTAAATTTAGCGTTGGTGTCATTGTATTCAATAATCACATCTTCATCATGACCTGATAAAATATTTTTTAATAGTGTCAAAGGTTTTTTCGGCATGATAAATTCAGCCACCTCATTGGCACTAACGTCTTTTCTAATATACTTTACAAGTTTATGGGCATCAGTAGCAACAAATATCAGATTTTCAGGACTTAGTTGGAAAAACACCCCGCTCATCACCGGTCTTAAATCATCATTTCCTGAGGCAAATATCGTTTTTGATATAGCGGTTGCAAGGATGCTGGCTTTTAATGTTGTACTGCTTGGAGACTCCAGTTCAACAGCTTTAGGGAATTCTTCACCATCAGCATAAGCCAAAGCGTATTTACCACTGTCAGAATTGATCTCAATCGTATTATTGTCTTCAACTTTAAAAGTCAAAGGCTGTTCAGGGAAAGTTTTAAGGATATCTAACAACAGTCTTGCAGGCACAGCAATAGCTCCTGATGCATCTGCTTCAACATCTATGGAAGTGCTCATGGTGGTTTCAAGATCTGAGGCAGAAATTCTCAATTGGTCATCAGTTAACTCGAACAGAAAGTTATCAAGTATAGGCAAGGTATTATTGGTATTGATCACCCCACCAAGAATTTGTAACTGTTTCAATAATTGAGAGCTGGAAACTATAAACTTCATTCTTTTTAATTTAAAAATATGTTGATATTAACGCTGCTATCCCGATTGTTTTGAATGATTAACTGATCAAATCAAACCGAAACAATTTAAAAAATTGTATTTCTACCTTAAGGAAGGCAACAAGCATACAAATATATTATTTTAATGTTGAACTTTGAAAATTTATTTGGCCAGTCTATCAACAATCTTAAATGTTAAGGTTTTCTTAATGTCGACAAAAGAACACTATATTTCTTTAGATTTGTCCAGGTGTCCTCTAAAGTAGAAGTTTACAGTAATTATTCGCTGAATATGATCAGGAGATATTTATAATTTTTAGCAGCATAATTGGATACAATATTAAAAAACTATATGAAAAATAAATCACTTATGATCAAGTATATAGCAGCAATATCGGTTTCGATATTACTGTGCATGCCACTATTTTCTCAGGCACCTAAAAAACCAAATAGTGCCGAAATTTATGCATCTATTGAGAAGCTCAATTTTTTAGGATCAGTATTGTATTTGGCAGCGCATCCTGATGATGAGAATACCAGGATGATATCCTATTTTTCCAATAATGTGCATGCAAGAACTGCTTATTTGTCCATAACCCGTGGTGATGGCGGCCAAAACCTTATTGGTCCGGAGATCAGAGAACTATTAGGTGTGATCAGAACCAATGAATTGCTGAAAGCCAGGGAAACTGACGGAGGAGAACAATTCTTTACAAGAGCTAACGATTTTGGTTATTCCAAGCATCCTGATGAAACTTTAGAGATCTGGGACAAGGAAGAGGTGCTTAAGGATGTAGTTAAAGTGATAAGAGAATTCCAACCGGATATTATTATCAATCGTTTTGATGCCAATTCTGCTGGAAAAACCCATGGTCATCATACTTCTTCGGCTATATTGAGTTTGGAAGCTTTTGATCTGGCTGCCGATCAGGAGTTTAAGTCGTATAACCTTCCGGCCTGGACTACCCAGCGTGTCTTTTTTAACACCCATTGGTGGTTTTATGGTAGTCGAGAGAATTTTGATAAAGCAGATAAATCTGGAATGCTTTCGTTTGATACAGGAGCTTATTATCCATCTTTAGGGTTGTCAAACTCTGAAATATCTTCTTTGAGCAGAAGTATGCATAAATCCCAAGGCTTCGGAAGTACAGGAACCAGAGGAAGTGAAAAAGAGTATGTTCAACTTTTAAAAGGGAAGATGCCTTCTGATCAAAAAAATATTTTTGAAGGGGTCGATACCAGCTGGTCCAGAGTTGAAGGGGGAGAAGCCATAAAGTTGATCCTTGAAAAAGTCGAAAAAGAATTTGATTTTAAAGAGCCGTCCGGCAGTATTCCGGATCTGATCGAGGCCTATTCACTGATCAATGAATTAAAAGATGCTCATTGGAAGGGGCTTAAGTTGAAACAAATTAAGGATGTGATTGCAGCTTGTTCAGGTTTGTATATAGAAGCTATTGCAGAACAGGCATATGCCACCAGGGATCAAAAAGTTTCCCTGAATCTGGAAGCGATCAATAGAAGTGATCAGAAAATGACATTGAAATCGATTCAACTATTACCAGAGCAAAAAACAATTGAACTTAACAAGGATTTGGCTTATAATGTAGGGCTTAAGGATCAGGTGGAATTGTACATTTCGTCAGAATCACAACTTACAGCACCCTATTGGCTTGAGGATAAGGGGAGTCTGGGCATGTATAAGGTTGAAAATCCTTCTTTGGTTGGCAATCCGATTTCCTTAGCCCAGCATAAGGTGGTATTCACCATAGATTTTAATGGAGTCTCCATTGACTTTGAGAAAAATGTAATTTATAAGTACAATGATCCTGTGAAAGGAGAAGTCTACCAGCCTTTCGAAATTGTTCCAAAAGCAGTATCAAATATGGCTTCGAAAGTGGTTATTTTTAGTGAAGACGAGGCAAGGCAAATTCCGGTAACTGTAAAAGGATTTCGGGATAATATTTCTGGAACTGTTCATATGAATGTGCCTGAAGGCTGGATGGTATCGCCCAATGAGATCAGTTTCACTATGACTTCTAAAGGAGAGGAAGTGAATTTTGAATTTACCGTTACACCAACCATGGAACAAAGTGAAGGATATGTTAGACCTTTTGTAGTGATTGATGGTCAGAAGTTTGATCAATCAATGGTAGAATTAAACTATGAACATATACCAAAACAATTGGTTCTTTTACCGTCTGAATCTAAGGTTGCCAGGTTAAATCTTGTCAAGAAAGGAAAGTCGATTGCTTATATTAAAGGAGCCGGTGATGAAGTTCCAAAGTATTTGAAACAAATTGGCTACGTGGTTACTGAAGTGGTCCCAAAAAATATATCTACCGGCCTTTTACAACAGTTTGACGCCGTTATTTTGGGTATCAGGGCATACAATACAGTTCCTGAATTAAAAGTAAAGCAAGCCGCAATTTTGGATTATGTTCATCAGGGAGGAAATGTAATTGTTCAATATAATACCAGCAGGGGTTTGGTCTTAGAAGATAATCTGGCTCCCTATATGCTCGAATTGTCAAGAGATCGTATCACAGATGAAAATGCCAAAGTAAGTTTTTTAAACAAGGATCATGAGGTGATGAATTATCCTAATAAAATTACAGCTAAGGATTTTGATGGTTGGGTCCAAGAAAGAGGCCTGTATTTTCCGAATAAATGGGCGAAAGAGTTTTCACCGATTCTTTCATTTCAGGAAAACGGTGATGACCCTATGAAAGGTAGTCTTTTGGTTGCTAAATATGGGGAAGGATATTATATGTATACGGGACTTTCTTTTTTTAGAGAACTTCCCGCAGGAGTTCCAGGTGCCTATAAATTATTTACAAATATGATTTCCATGGGAAAGAATGATTTCGAAACTAAACTAAAAAAATAAGGTATGAAGCAAGAGGAAATAGTTTCTCGAAAGTGGAAAAAATTATATACATATCTGTTAGTTGCTAACATTATTTATATTATTATTTTCTACATCATAACGCAATTTTATTCTTGATCCATGGCAATATTAGATTGGGTAGTTTTATTGGTCACACTGTCGTTTATTGTAATTTACGGATCATGGAAAACAAAGGGGAGTAAGAATGTAAAGGATTTTATCAAAGGAGGCAATGAGGCAAAATGGTGGACCATAGGCTTGTCGGTCATGGCAACCCAGGCAAGTGCCATTACCTTCCTTTCAACTCCGGGACAGGCCTTTCACAGTGGTATGGGATTTGTACAATTCTACTTTGGACTGCCATTGGCTATGATCATCATCTGTATGGTATTTATTCCAATTTATCACAGGCTGAATGTTTATACTGCCTATGAATATTTGGAAACAAGATTTGATCTGAAAACCAGGTCTTTAGCAGCTATTTTATTTCTTATTCAACGGGGTTTAGCGGCCGGAATAACCATTTTCGCTCCGGCTATAATTCTCTCAGCAGTATTGGGCTGGGATCTTCTTACACTCAATATTATTATAGGGTTCCTAGTGATTATATATACTGTAAGTGGGGGGACAAAGGCCGTAAGTGTGACCCAAAAGCAGCAAATGGGCATCATTTTTATTGGCATGTTTACCGCTTTTTTTATCATTTTGAGTTATTTGCCAGAAGATATATCGTTTTCAAAAGCCATAGCGATAGCCGGGGCCAGTGGAAAAATGGAGGTACTTGATTTCTCTTTTGACTTGAATAACCGATATACCATATGGACGGGCTTTCTAGGAGGTACTTTTTTGATGTTATCTTATTTTGGAACTGATCAATCTCAGGTACAGCGATATTTGTCAGGTAAATCGATAAGGGAAAGTCAGTTAGGATTGCTGTTCAATGGCTTTTTAAAAGTGCCTATGCAATTCTTTATTCTTTTGGTTGGTGTTATGGTATTTGTTTTTTATCAATTCAATGTTTCTCCACTAAACTTTAATCCAGCCGCAACCGGAGCTGTTATGAATTCGGATTTCGCTGAGGAATATACTGAACTTAACGATCAGCATGTGGCTATTGTGGAGCAGAAGAAAACCTTGCAGATGGACTTTGTTGAACGTCCTGATCATTTAGAATTACAGGATAAGATCAAGGACTTGCAAGCAAAAGAATTTGAAAACAGGGAAGCAGCTAAAGAAATCATTCTAAAGGCGGACCCTTCTCAGGAGGTGAATGACAAAGATTATGTCTTTATTCATTTTATTCTCAATAATTTACCAAGAGGGCTTATCGGTTTGTTACTGGCTGTGATCCTATCGGCAGCAATGTCTTCAACAGCCTCTGAATTGAATGCTTTGGCGGCAACTACAACAATGGATCTATATAAGAGGAATGATAAAAAGGAACGAGAGGATATGTATTATGTGTCAGTAACCAAATGGTTTACTCTTGGTTGGGGTATACTTGCCATATTTGTGGCCAGTGTTGCCAATTTGTTCGACAATCTGATTCAATTGGTGAATATCATTGGCTCCATTTTCTACGGAAATATTCTTGGGATATTTTTGATCGCTTTCTTTATAAAATATATCCGTGGTAATGCCGTATTCATTGGGGCACTAATCACACAGGCTTTAATAATAGGAGTATTTATAATGGACATATTACCATACTTATGGCTGAATCTTCTGGGATGTGTTCTAGTCATTGCTCTTGCCATTTTTATTCAAATGTTTAGCAAACAAAAAGCAGCATAATAGATCATAAAAAAAGCCTCAGGTAATCTTGAGGCTTTTTTTATTTAATTTTAATTTGCTTCTTATTCTACTGCAAGGTGCAGGCGAGCCTTTTCCCAGGCAAATACAATACCTGAATTATCAACGGCATACATCAGTTGTTCCTGAACGCTAGCATCAAAATCAGGCTTGACCATAACTCTTAAAACGTCTTCAGCTTCTGTATAGGAGTAAGCACCCCATCCATCATTCTTTTTATTAAAAATGGCTACCCATTCACCGGATTCGTTTGGTATAATGAAAAAACCATATTTTCCTGCAGGAAGGCTCTTTCCATTAATCTTCACATCTTTATCAAATGTAACAGTGGTATTTTCGTTGGCACCTGCTCGCCAGACCTGACCATATTTTTCAAGTTCACCCCAAACAGTTCTTCCTTTAACACTGGGAGCTCCATAATCGATCATGATCTGAGTACCGTTAACAGTTCCTTTGGCTTCAAGCCTTGGGCTGGTTTGAGCACAACTTGTTGAAACAACAAAAAAGAGCGCAAGCAATAGATTAAATGTTTTCATAGGTCTTTATTTTATTTGCTCCATTCAGCAATTGATTCTTGATTCATTTTGGTATAATCTGCATTTCCAGCTTTTTCAGAAGCCGCCAAAGATATTTTTGCTGTAGCAATGGCGCCGCTTTTATCACCTAGATCAGCTTGTATCAAAGATTTTTGACGAGACATCCAGAAAGCATCAGGATTCATTTCAACTGCCTTTGTAGCCCATTCCAATGCCTTATTTAGATCTTTACCTGAACTTCTGTAATAGGAAGCAGCACTAAAATAATCGCCAGCCGAAGGTCCTGCCATCACTTTTTCAATACTTTTAACTGTCATTTCATCCGTTGGGGTTTCGATTTTGGCCATGACCATTGTTTTGTCCCACATGATGTACATGTTTCCTGAAACGCCATCAGCAAGATCTCCAAAACCAATTGTAAAGTTTTCTACCGGCCATTCCATAGCCATAGTTTTTGCTGAAAATCTTAGGGCAACTTTGCTGTCGTCAAGTTCAGCCGGAGCTCCTCCTGCCTGATATTCTGTATAAAAGATAATATCCCAGGCCTCTTTATTTGGAACAGATAAAATAGCATAGGTTCCTTTTTTCAATTCCTTACCATCGATTTTTAAATCTGAATCAGTCGTGAATTTTGTTCTCATGTTGGCACCTGTTCTCCAAAGTTTTCCAAAGGGAACAAGATCTCCAAAAATAGTTCTACCACGCATGGCGGGTCTTGAATAATCAACAGCTACTTCTGAAAGGCCAATAGTTTGATGAACTTTGGATGATGGGCTCGGTTGTGGGGTTTGGATCTGTGCTTGTAAAGTAAAAGCACCAATAAATAATAATAGAGTAATTAATTTGGTTTGCATAGTTATTTGTTTTCGTTAATAATCCATAAAATTACATGAATTCTAGGGTATCCTTATGAATTGACGATTATTTTAACAAAAATTTATGAGGAGTCAAATCCTAGGCGATGACTTTATGTATCAGCTGTATCTTCTTCTCCTAAGGAAATTAAAAAGTAATCCAAAACCAAACAGTATGAGAAGTGGGAGAACAAGGTTAAAAAGTTGCCAATAAGTTCGTTCCTCAAAGGCTTTTTCTTTATCAAGAAATTGAATCTGTAGTGATTTTGACCGTAGACTAAGAAGGCCACTATCATCAAGTAAATAGTGAACACTGTTCAATAGAAAATCAATGTTTCCATAAGTTTGATTTGTCCATTTGTCTTTATCAAGGGGTAATGGTTCTCCTCTGAAAACTTCATTAATTGCTATATCTCCATCACTGACGATGATCATTTTATTCTCCTTGCCAGACCTGGTGTAGTTGTCAATTTCAAAAGGCATGATACGATTGGCATACGCCGAAGTAAAGACTCCTTCCAGTAACACACCAAAATTCGTATTCGCATCCTTAAATGCATTTTTATCCGCCTCAATGGCAACTTCATTCAAGCTTATGTTAACAGGAGTACCCATGATTTTTGCCAAAGGAGACGATTGCAGCAAGATGGTCTTTTTAATAGAGTTATGAAGTGTATCGAGACTGCTTGGAAATTTCATTAAAACGGGGTCAATGTTTTTGGTAATCGAATGCGAGTTGTCAGGGTAGATCAATGGGAAATGATGCCATCTAAAATTTTTATACTGCACTTGATTACCCGTTTTGCCTGCAGCCAGCCTTATACTGCCACTATATAAATCTTTAGTTACATTAAAATTGATTCTTACCCCATAACTGAACAGCATGTCAGTAAGGTTTAGGTCTCGATTAAAGGCCAGAGTTTCACCAGTTAGCATCAAGCTATCCATTTCGGCATACACATTATCCAATAACCAAAGTGTTTTGCCACCTTGAAGGATATATTGGTCAAGAACGAATTTTTCTTTTTCATCAAAAGTCAAGGAGGGTTTGGCAATGATTGATAGATCATAATTTGAAAGTTCCCTCAGGGTTTTCGCTGGATTATTGCTTACAGAATCTAGGGTAAATTCCGCCAATTTGTAATATTCACTAAGACGTTTCAGAAAACTGTAAAGGTAAATGTCATCAGGTTGTCCATTTCCTTTTAATATAGCAATCGTTTTGGTTTTTTCTTCACTTATTTTATGAAGGGCATTTATAAATTCATATTCCAGATTTTCTATGGAATTCTGTAGTTGTTGTTCCTGGCTTGGAGCAATAGCATTTACCAATAAGGGCACATTTGCTTCTTTGTCATCATAACTGATTACGGCCCATGGAAAAATAACAGCCTCAGAAACTTTCCCATCTTCCTCAACCGTTAAACGACTTGGCTGAAGTCCTTTTTTTATAAGGTCTTTTGAAGCGCTTAAAGGGTCTACGAATCTGAACTGAACAAGGTCATTGATCTCGTTCAATTCTTGCAGGAACTGATTGGTTTCAACTTGAAGTCTTTTAAATTCTGCTGGAAAAGCTCCCTGAAGATATACCTTGATAAAGACTGGTTTTTCAATCTGGGTTACCAGCCTTTTCGTTTCTTTTGAAAGAGTGTATCTCTTATCATGTGTCAGATCAAATCGCTTGTAGGCATAACTGCCGGCAAAATTGACCGCAATGATTATAATGAGTACAAGGAATACTTTGCTATATGATTTGTTTCTGCTCATTGGGCATTGCTTGTCTTTTATTGTTTGTGATCAAAATTGGTTTTGGTGATATAGAGAAAGAAAAAGGTAATGCTTATAAAGTAAATAATGTCTTTTGTGTCAACAACGCCTCTGCCGATATTCACAAAATGCGCATACAGCCCAATATTTTTCACATCATAAGTTTCTGAACTAATTAGTTGGTCGATAGCTTCAAAGCCATAAAACATAAAAAATGAAAGCGCTAAGCCCATGATAAAGGCAACAATTTGATTGTTTGAAAGGGTAGAAGTGAACATCCCAATAGCAGTAATGGCACTTGCCAGAAATAATAAGCCAAAATAAGAGCCTATAATACTTCCATAATCAACGTTTTCAGGAGTTCCCGCCAATTGTCCAATCGTATACACATAGGTTATGGTCGGAATCAAAACAATAATAATCAACAGTAGAGAACCCAGGTATTTCCCAACAATGATGTCCCAACTACTGATGGGTTTGGTTTTGATGATTTCGATGGTGCCCAATCTGATCTCATCCGAAAAAGTCCTCATGGTGATGGCCGGAATCAAAAATATAAAGAACCATGGTGCGATAAAAAAGAAACTGTTGAGGTCAGCAAAACCAGCATTCAATATGTTAAAGTCACCTTTGAAAACCCATAAAAACAATCCGTTAATTACAAGGAATATGGCGATCACCAGATATCCAATAGGAGTGGCGAAAAACAAATTAAGTTCTTTTTTTAAAATAGCTAACATCCGCTTTAAATTATATTTTGTTGATCCAAACTTACGATTTTATCAACACTCCATGCTTCCGGCTTTTTCGAAAACATTTTTTTCGTGCTGCTCCAAACTTCCTTGAAAAAATCTGAATTCCTGTAGCGATTAAGATCTTCTTCCGACTGCCAGTAGCTATAGGTAAAAAATATACTTGAATCATTTTTGTCCTGATAGAGCTCAAGTAAATCACAACCTTCGAATTCAATTATTTTATGCTTGATACTGTGAAAACGATTTTGAAATTCATCGGTACGTTCAGGAGAAAAAGTCATTTTAACAATTCTAACAAGCATATTCGCAGGGATTAAATAAAACGTATGGTTATATTATCTCGATAATCCAGCCCCAGCAAGTTCGATGCTCCACCTACCGTTTTCAAATTACTTCTGTAAATAGAAATTTCCAAATAATTGGCACAGTTAAAAATGGCTAACTTTTTCCCATCATCTTGTCTTTTTTCAACGGGTATCTTAAAATCGACAATATCATTGTACTTATCGTAAATTTTTACGAATTTATAATTTCTTGCAACAATTTCAAATTCCCTTCCTTTAGCAACATTCTGAAAAGTACTTTTGGAGATATTACTGATTGCGTTCCCAAAATTATCAATATAAATAATACTGCCTACGATTTGAGTCTTTTCAGCATTTACCTGGGGTTGGATCTCAAAGATCTTTTTGATTTCAGAAATTCTTTTTCCGATGACGTCAAGTGTGCCACCTCTTGCTATATGACAGGCCACTTTAATAAACATCCCAAGAATAGGCAATTTGATGTCTTCAGGTTCCTGAATGGTAATCTCAACAATTTTATCAGGATTAATCTCATTGGTAATCATTGACAAAATTCCGTTGTCACAACAGATGAAATATTGCTCATCCATCTCAATGGCAAGGGGTTTATTCTCAAGGCTTATTTCTGAATCTACACCAACAATATGAATGGTTCCTGCAGGAAAATTTTTATATGCGTTTTTAAGAATATAGGCTGTTTCCGTGATGCTAAAAGGGGTGATGTCATGGGTAATATCTACAATCCGAACTTCCTCTAATTCACCATAAATAGACCCTTTGATAGCACCAACAAAGTGATCTTTTGTCCCAAAATCGGTTGTTAAAGTTATGATTGGCATATTTTTTTTAATGATTCCTGCTAGGGGAATATAATATTTTTAACAATTGGTATATTGCTGCTAAAATGTGCTATTTTTGTTGTACAAATCTAATGAAATTAAAATAGTAAAAAAGCACTTAAGGCTTAATTTTTAAACTAAACATTTTAGGATTGAACGAAAGAATTATTGAACTGGAGAATATGGCTCCAAGTGAATTTTTTGGCCCTCATAATCGCAATATTGAGATGGTGAAAAAATCATTTCCCAAATTGAAGATTGTTGCAAGAGGCAATAAAGTCAAGGTCTATGGAGAATCACTTATGTTGGACGAGTTTGAAAAAAAGTTCAATTCTTTGATTACTTATTTTCATCGCTATAATAAACTTGATGACAATAGTATTGAGCGCATACTTTCGACCGTTTCCCATGACAAAAATTCAAAACATTCTGATGGTGTATTGGTCCATGGTGTTTCGGGAAAACTGATCAAAGCCCAATCAGTGAACCAACGAAAAATGGTCGATCTTATGAAAGATAACGATATGTTATTTGCCATAGGTCCCGCAGGAACCGGCAAGACTTATACCGCCGTGGCACTTGCGGTTAGAGCTTTAAAGGAAAGAGAGGTAAAAAGGATCATTCTGACGCGTCCTGCTGTTGAGTCAGGTGAGAACTTGGGTTTTTTACCAGGAGATCTTAAAGAAAAACTGGATCCATATATGCAGCCATTATATGATGCTTTGAGAGATATGATCCCCTTTGAAAAACTGGAATCCTTTATTGAAAACGGAACCATACAGATTGCCCCTTTGGCATTTATGAGAGGACGTACCTTAGACAGTGCTTTTGTCATTCTTGATGAAGCCCAGAACACCACTCATAATCAAATGAAGATGTTTTTGACCCGTATGGGTAAGCATGCTAAATTTATTATCAACGGAGACCCAGGGCAAATAGATTTGCCGCGTCGTCAAATTTCCGGA
Organism: uncultured Flavobacteriaceae bacterium; assembly: GCA_964586115.1. GTDB lineage: Bacteria > Bacteroidota > Bacteroidia > Flavobacteriales > Flavobacteriaceae > Lutimonas. Next base: position 17,634 of record CAZPHF010000016.1, read on the forward strand.
TTGAAAGAGGCTTTATTGACTGTAAAAGGTGTTAAGGGGATAGGATTTGTTCATCTTGATGAACAGGATGTAATCAGACATCAATTGGTCAAAGATATTATCGGAGCCTATAAAAATATTGAAAGAGATTAAGAAAACGTATAATTCAAATGTGATGAATACCATTAACAATACAGATTTCAATTTTCCAGGGCAAAAGAATGTTTATAAAGGAAAAGTAAGAGAAGTATATACTATTAATGATAAATACCTGGTAATGATTGCCAGTGATCGTTTGTCAGCCTTTGACGTGATCATGCCACGTCAGATACCCTATAAGGGTCAGATACTAAATCAGATAGCGGCAACCATGTTGGAAGCAACTAAAGATTTGGTTCCGAACTGGTTGATTGCTTGCCCTGATGCAAACGCAGCAGTTGGTTATTTGGCTGAGCCATTTAAGGTAGAGATGGTCATCAGAGGGTATTTATCAGGGCATGCCTGGAGAGAGTATAGAGATGGAAAAAGAACGATATGTGGTGTTGCCATGCCAGAAGGAATGAAGGAGAATGATAAATTTCCGGAACCTATTCTGACACCATCTACAAAAGCTATAGATGGGCTGCACGATGAGGATATTTCAAGAGAAGAGATCATTTCCCAGCAAATTGTTTCCAAGGAGGATTATCTGGTACTTGAAGATTATACACGTAAGCTTTTTCAAAGAGGTACAGAACTGGCCGCTGAAAGAAATTTGATATTGGTAGATACTAAATACGAGTTTGGAAAAACCAGCGATGGAAAAATCGTTTTGATCGATGAGATCCATACCCCTGATTCATCCAGATATTTTTACGCAGAAGGATATCAGGAAAGACAGGACAAAGGGGAAATGCAAAAACAGCTTTCAAAGGAATTTGTAAGGCAATGGCTCATCCAGAATGGATTTCAGGGCCTTGAAGGACAGGTGATTCCTGAAATGTCAGATGATAAGATCAACGAAATTTCTGAACGCTATATCGAATTATATGAAAATATTACCGGTAAGCCCTTTGAAAAGGCAGATACCGATAATCTTTTGAGTAGAATTGAAGCAAATGTAACTGCCTTCTTAGGTTCCTTGACTTAAGGGATTCGTAATTTTTGAAAACTGCTATCTTGACTTATATTTTAGCATGAGTCAAGATGTCAAGACTTTTTAAGCAATACTTCATATCCTCATAAGTTCTTTTTATATCATTGTCCAGTCCAATAGAGAAACGTATGAGTCCATCGGTCAAGCCCATTGCTTTATGTTCTTCTGCAGGTATTTCAGAAGATGTAGCTGTTCCCGGGGCATTAAACAAGGTTTTGTAAAAGCCCAGACTTACTGCCAAATACCCAAGGCTTCTTTTTTGCATCAATTCCATCAAATCATCAGCTTTTTTAAGTGATCCTGCATCAAGGGTGAGTAATCCGCCAAAGCCATATTCTTTATTGTAAAGTGACTTGTAAAGCTCATGTTGGGGATGACTTTTCAAACCCGGATACATGACCTTATAGCCATCTAGCTCAAATTGCTGTGCAAGATACAGGGCATTTTCACTGTGCTTTTTCATGCGAATATGAAGGGTTCTTAGGTTTTTCATAACACTGGCAGCACGCAAACTATCCATTACCGGACCGAGTAGCATACTGGCTCCATCATTCACATTTCTTAAACTTTCAATAAAACTATTAGTACCACAGATCACTCCACCAACCGTATCGCTGGTGCCATTGATAAATTTTGTTAAACTATGGATCACTACATCAGCTCCTAAAACTGCAGGTGAAATCTGCAAGGGTGAAAAAGTATTGTCAATAACCAGCGTAAGATGATGTTTTTTAGCAATTTTTGATAAAGCCCTTATATCCGCAATTTCCAAAAGAGGATTGCTTACGCTCTCACAATACAAAACCTTTGTTTGTTTAGTGATAGAGGCTTTCACTTTGTCATGATCTGTAATATCGACAAAGGAAGTGTTTATGCCAAATTTTGGTATAAAATTCTTGAGAAAGGCATAGGTTCCGCCATAAATGGTTCTTGAGGAAACAATATGATCCCCTTGAGAGCACAATTGCATGAGCACAGACGATATGGACCCCATTCCTGAGGCTGAAACATTTGCTGCTTCAGTACCTTCCATGGCCGAAAGAGCCTGCCCCAAATACAAATTGGAGGGGCTTGAATGTCTTGAATACAAATAGCATCCTTCCAGATTACCTTCAAAAGTATCGATCATCGATTTGGCCGCCAAAAAAGTATAGGTAGACGAATCTGATATGGATGGGTTGACCCCTCCATATTCACCAAAATATTGAAGATCTTGTATGTTGTCAGCAGGATTGAATTCCATAATAAAACGATTTTAGTTAATAAATTATGAGGTAAAATTAGATAATTATAGAATAAAAAACAATGAATAGTTTTATTAATAGTAAATAAAACTATAAAAAATAAAAATATTAGATATATTTGAATTCAGAATGAAATTATCATCTCTTTATTAGAAAAAAAATCACCTATGTTGGATACCTTGGATAAAAGTATTTTGTCTTATTTGCAGAAAGATAGTAAGATTACAATTAAAGAGTTGTCGGTCCATTTGGGTTTATCAGCCACCGCAATTTATGAAAGGATACGTAAAATGGAACGCAAAGGAATCATCGAAGCCTATGCGGTACGGATCAATAAAAAACTCGTAGATCTTGGCTTTGTTGTTTTTTGTCAAATCAAGTTAAAGGAACACCGGCATGAGTATCTTGTGAAGTTTGAAAGAGAAGTGATCAAATTCAAAGAGGTTTTAGAATGTTATAATGTGAGCGGAGACTATGACTATCTTTTAAAGATCACCGTCAAAGATATGGGGGCTTATCACCAGTTTTTAAACGATAAATTAACCTATTTAGATCATATAGGGAGTGCACACAGTACCTTTATTATCAATGAAGTGAAAAATACACATGCTATAGAATTTCAATAAAAAAGGGCCTTTAAGGCCCTTTTTTATTGAAACAATTGAAAATCAATTGTTTCCATGTACCTCAACAGAAAGTTCCATATCATCTGAAATGAACTTGTCACCAAGATCACTAAAAAAAGATTGAGACTTGTATTTGATGTCCCACTTGGATCTGTCAATTGTAAAATTTTCGCTCTTTAACATTAGCTTTTTTGCATCAACCGTAACAGTAGCTAGAAAAGAAACAGGATGAGTCTTTTCCTTAATAGTAAGCTCTCCCTTTACTAAAGTTTTTTCACCCTTAGGTTCTGTCGAGGTTATTTTAAACATCGATACAGGATGTTTTTTTACACCAAAGAAATCGTCATTTTTTAAATGTCTTACGAGTTTAGCATTAGATTCGTCATCCGAAGGGATATCGAGTACCACAATAGAATTCATATCTATTTCAAATTCTCCGGCTACAATTTTTTTGTTCTCAACGGTGAAAGCACCGCTTTTTACTTTAACCTTACCATAGTGTTCTCCTGTGGGTTTGAATCCTTTCCAATTAATAAGGGAGGATTCCATGTCTGCTTTAAATTGGTTTTGACTCATCAACAACATTGTGCTGAATAACATGATGGTGCTAAGCGTTTTTTTGATGGTGATATTCATAGATTTATATTTTAGTTATAAAGATTAGTCTGTATCGGTTTTCTTTTTAAAGGAATCGAATTTAGATTCATTTTCTTTTTTTGGCCAGCTATTATTTTTTTGATTTACATCTGAAGTGAGTTGATTTGGATCTATTTTGATTCCTGTAATCTCTTTTTCAGAACCCAATACTTTTTTCACCTCTTTATCATTGAATCTCCAAATTTCAGCAGGATAGTATTTATTTTCCTTGCTTCCATCTGCATAGGTGATTTCTGCTAAGATTGGCATTACGAGACCTCCCGGCTTTTCAAAAACAATTTCGTAAAAATATTTGGTATTTTTTAGAGAAGCTCTTTCGGTTTCCGTAAAATTGTCCGCAAGGTATTCATTCAAAGTTCCAAGGTCTTTATAAGAATTGCTCGTAGTTTGAGCTGTTTGTTCATCAGCATCTATTTCAATCAGGAACAGGTATTTACCTCTTAAGTCATCAGCAGTGCTTCCATACCTTTTGTACGTTGTTATGACTGCTTCTGATGGCTCTTCAGTTACTTTGTATTTCTTAATATCTTTTATACCTATGTCGTTATAGTCAGTGGTATAGAACCATCCTCTCCAAAACCAATCAAGATCAGTACCTGAAGCATCTTCCATGGTTCTGAAAAAATCTGCAGGAGTCGGATGCTTGAACCTCCATCTTTCTGCATAGGTTTTAAAAGCTTGATCAAATAAATCGTGTCCCATCACAACCTCCCTTAGGATGTACAAACCTGCTGCAGGTTTTGAATAGGCATTTGACCCACTGTTGAATACATTGTCATGTTGGGTCATAATAGGAGCAATTCTGGTCTGGTCTCCGGCCATATAGTCAACCACATTCTTTGGATATCCACGAGACGGGAAACCGGGTTCAAAATCCTGCTCTGCAAACAATTGAGCAAAGGTATTCAGACCTTCATCCATCCAGCCCCATTGGCGCTCATCAGAATTGATGATCATTGGAAACCAGTTATGACCAACTTCATGAATGATCACTCCAATCATTCCGTTTCTGGTCCTTTCAGAATAGGTTCCATCTGGTTTAGGTCTTCCATAATTAAAACAGATCATCGGATATTCCATTCCTTGTCTTTGGGCATGTACGGAAATCGCTTTGTGATAAGGATAATCGAACATTTGCGCCGAATAAGATTTTATAGTACTTGCCACAACTCTAGTAGAATATTCTTCCCACAATGGATTGCCTTCTTTTGAATACAAGGAAATAGCCATTACAGAGCGATCACCAATCTTTACAGCCTGACCATCCAAAATGTATTTACGCGACGAAGCAAATGCAAAATCTCGTACGTTTTCAGCTTTTAATTTCCAGGTTTTGGTTTTTTTAGCAACTTTTTTCTCATTCTCTTCGGCTTCTTCCTGGGTAACGATCACCACAGGATTGTCATATGATTTTAAAGCCTGTTCGTATCTTTTCCACTGTTTGGAAGTGAGCATTTCCTTTCGATTGGTAACTACTCCGGTTCCATCAAGAATGTGATCCTCCGGGGTTGTAATGTTTACCTCATAATCTCCAAAAACAAGCGCAAATTCACCCCTTCCTAAAAACTGTAGATTTTGCCAGCCCTCAACGTCATTATAAACGGCCATTCTTGGGAAAAACTGAGCTATTATATAGTTGTTATTACCATCTTCAAAGTGCTCAAAGCCTGATCTGCCTCCATCAATAACATGGTTGGGAATAGTATACCACCATTTGATTTTGAAACTCACTTTTTCACCCGATGTCAAGATTTTGGGAAGATCAATTCTCATCATGGTACCATTAATGGTATAGTTCATGTCACTATCTTCAGTATTTTTCACATAATCAATGTGAAATCCACCAGGGAAAGGTTTTCCTAGGAATTTTTCAGTGAATTTCTTTGGATTGTACATGCTTGATGCACCTCCTGCTTTTACATCATTGGTTTTTGCATCCGGTGCCCTAATATTTTGATCAAGCTGCACCCATAAATAAGATAAGTCATCAGGTGAATTGTTGAAATAAGTAACAACTTCCTCCCCGTAAATTCTTTGGTTTTCATCATCAAGAATGATATCCATTTTGTAATCGGCTTTTTGCTGGTAATACTCATGACCAGGGGCGCCTGATGCCGTTCTATAGGTGTTGGGTGTAGGTAATTCCTGCTTTAATTGTCTGAATTTACTTATGTTATAATGTCCTTGAGGCATTTCTTTGGGAGCTTCAGTTTCCTGAGCAAAACCATTGATACTTATAAAGAGTATGGCAATAAATAGTGTAAAGTTCTTCATGTTTTGATAATTGTTTTTCTGAATTTTCGCCGAAAATAGTAATTTTACTGTTAACTGGAAAAATGCTTATAGTTTTAATATTTCTTTGACATTTGCTTTTACAAGAATGAACGTTTTCTGTACGTTTTCAAGATTCAATTTGATATAATTCTGCTGTTCTTCAAATGTTTCAAACAACATACTGTTTTCTACTTCTATTGAATTAATTTGATCAATATTTTCAAGCTCAAGAAAAAAGAATACCTCATTATTTTCATATTCCTTACCTAGATAGGAATAAATCATTTCCTTTTCATTGATCCATATTTTGAATTTTTGTCTAACATAACTTTCCAGGTACTTGTCAGCCAATTCGTTTTCATCTTTAGATGCAAGTTCCATTGGTTGTTGTATGCGATTTTCAAGAGCCACTTCTATGTCATCAAGAAAGAATTTCATAGTAATTTGAACTGTGTTCTTCTCTTTTATATAATCAATTTTGGTCAGGCTTATGTAGTGTTTGTGTATTCCAAAGGCTAATATTGGAATGATCAAAAGCCAAATTAGGTTACGGCAGCGCTTCATCTTAATAAAAGTGTTATTTTTAATGTGGCAAATGTACACAGACTCTTGTCAAAATATATTTAATAATTTGTTAAACTTGGTTCCGCACAAAGAGATACTTGACCATCTTAAAAAGGATACAATTTTGTATCAGGCCATTATAGATCTGAATACAGAAATACGTCATGAATTTACTATTGATATATACCATTCGCTTTTGGCTTCCATAGTTTCGCAGCAACTATCAACCAAGGTGGTAAAAATTATTTGGAACCGCTTTACGGATTTATTCGTCGAGGGTTATCCGGATGCCGAAAGCCTTTTGTCAAAGGAGCATGAAGTGCTAAGGGGTGTTGGCTTATCGAATAGTAAGGCAAACTATGTCAAGAATGTGGCTGAATTCAAATTGGCCAATAATATGAGTTTTGATTATCTTGAGACAAGATCTGATGAAGAGATAATCGACTACCTGAGTCAGATCAAAGGGGTTGGGAGATGGACTGTTCAAATGATCCTGATGTTTCCTATGGACCGACCTAATGTTTTTCCAGTGGATGACCTGGGGATACAAAATGCTATGAAACGTCTTTACAACATAGAATTGGAGAAAAAAGAGCTAAAAAGTAAAATGCTTGACATTGCTTCAGTTTGGCATCCCTACAAAACTTTGGCCTCTAAATATCTATGGAAGACAATAGGAACCTGATCCTAATGTTTCAATTCTTCCCGAAAAAAGTTTTACGATTATCAGTCAAGTTCGGTCAATGATTCAAAATATTGATCCTTGGTTTTTAGTAAAATGTCAATGACTTCGATTAACCGACCTTTATCATAAAGGGCACCAATGCCTTGTGGCAAACAGAAAAAGATATAGGTGTTGATATGTTCTTCTTCGATTTTCACAGAGTTGATAAAAAAATCATCTTGAAAATGTTCTCTTATTTTTTTTACATATACCTGATTACCGGCCTGAAATTGGTCCTCTTGGATCAGTGATTTTAGCTTTCTATCCTGTTTTCTATTCCCTGAAATGATATTATAGATATCATCAATTCCTCCTTTTTTAAAAAGCAAGGCTTCTAAAATCACGATAGGGGTGCTTTTCTGACTGTAGTGGTTGAGGTTTCTTTCCAATTTGTTTAAGGGCTTTTTACCAGCATTGGGAAGCCCGAGTTCTTCTGACATATCATCAAATTGCTGGACAATTACTTCGTCAAGTTCATTGGTTAATTCCAATAGATTGATCTCCAAATATTTGGTGAGTAAATGATCATGATTCACAATAATAATTTTATTTTGATATTGTATGTCAGAAATTATTAAGGTGTCTTTATCTGTTACCGACATTTTAAACTGTCCCAATCGATTGGTAATCGACCCTCTACCAGAGTTTTTATTGATAATATGAACGTTTTCAATTGGGATGGAATCATTTTTTATTTTTCCTGAGATCAATATCCTGTTTTCTTGGCCTTGCGCCAAAAAACAGATAAAAAGAAAACACAGAAGGGAAAATTGATTCATTATTCAAAGAAACGATTCTGAGGGTAAATTTAAGATTAATCTTGTTATAATGTTTTGTTAAAGCCTATGTTTACTTAATTTTGTTAAAAACTTAATATGAAGAATCTTCTTGTAGCCAGTACCTCTACCATCTATGGAGGCAATTTTCTTGAGTATTTACTACCTCACTTAAAGGAATATTTTAAAGGTATAGATACTTTACTATTTATTCCCTATGCCAGACCGGGAGGTATGAGTTATGAAGCATATACTGATATCGTAGCAGTGGCCTTAAAGGATTTTACATTTTTAGTTAAGGGGATTCATGAGTTTGACAATCCGAGGGAAGCGATTGAACAGGCAGAGGCCATTTTTGTTGGAGGCGGTAATACCTTTGTGTTACTTGATCAATTGCATAGACAAGAATTGATAGCTCCTATAAGAATGTTTTTAGAAAAAGGGAAACCCTATTTGGGAACAAGTGCAGGGAGTAATATTGTTGGTCCAAATGTAAAAACAACTAATGACATGCCTATTGTGCACCCTGAATCCTTAGATGCATTGGGAGCAATACCTTTTAATATAAATCCACATTATCTTGATCCGGATCCTGACTCCAAACACAAGGGAGAGACCAGAGAAACCAGAATAAAGGAATTCCACAGTTATAATGATACAACGGTCATCGGTCTTAGAGAAGGAAGTTGGATAGCAGTAAATGGCGAACAAATGCTCTTAAAAGGAACACTTAATGCCAGGATATTTAAAAAAGGTAAAAATCCCTTTGAATTACCTGCAAACAGTGATTTGAGACAGTTGCTCTAGGGGTCATCACATAGCTAGGGCTCCAAATGCTCCAAACAGAATCAGGAGAAAATAGAGGGCAATTAAAATAATAAACAAAACACCAATGAACTTATAGTGTGATCTTAATTTCTTCAACCCGAAGGTCAGCAAATTATGATCATCTTGCATTATGGCCTGTTTCGTTTTTTGACCAAATTGAAAAAGAAAAAAAACAGGAATAAAATAGATACCTGCTGCGATAAGATAGAAAAAGGAAAAGAATTTAGGAGAGAATCCTCCCAGTGATCCATCCGGAAGGCTGGCCATGATGGTACCGATTGAAAAGGACATTATGATCAGTAATCCGATGCCGATAAATCCAACAATGGCAATAAAATTAGCCCATTTAGAGATTTCCAGCAAATATTTTTTGGCTTGTTCACTTAGTTGCATGACAGGTGTTTAGTTTACCCCAAAATTAACCAATTTTGTGAATTACAGATCACAATTATAAAATATAGTGAAGGATGCTAATATTGGTATACTATTGCATTGATATTCATACCGGCACCTACAGAAGCAAGGATGATGGCGTCACCCTCAGAAATTTCGTGACCATCAAGATTTCCACTAAGGATCAGATCGAGTAGGGTAGGAACAGTCGCCACTGAACTATTACCTAATTTATTGATGCTCATTGGCATAATTCCTTCTGGTATGGCTGTCTTGAACAAGCGGTAGAATCTCTTAATAATGGCTTCATCCATTTTTTCATTTGCTTGATGGATGAGAATTTTTTTTACTTTGTTGATATGGATACCTGATTTTTCTAAGGCAAATTTCATGGCCGAAGGAACGTGGTTCAAAGCGAACTCATAAATTTTTCTTCCATGCATCTTTAGAAAATAAGTGTCATCAGCGGTCGGGTTTTTATTTGATTTCCCGAAATATATATAGTTAGTTTCTTCCGTTGTAAAGGTTTGGCTGGCATAGCTCATGATCCCTTTTTTTTGGTCCGTACCTTTTTCTATAATACATGCACCGGCCCCATCCGAATAGATCATAGAATCTCTGTCATGAGGATCAATGATTCTTGACAGTGTTTCGCTTCCAATGACCAGGCATCGTGAAGCCATTCCGGTTTTAATGAATTGATCAGCCTGAATCATTCCCTGTATCCAGCCAGGACAACCAAATACAATATCATATGCAACGCAGTTTGGATTGGCAATACCCAGCAGGTGTTTTACTTTTGAAGCAATACTGGGAAGCATATCTGACTGCCTGTTGTCATTTATGATATTTCCAAAATTGTGGGCAACTATGATCTGATCAATTGTTTCCGGATCAATTCCGGCATTCTCAATCGCTCTTTCAGCCGCAATAGCAGCGATATCGCTGTTTGAAAGATCAGATGACAGATATCTGCGTTCTTCTATCCCCGTGATGTTTTTGAATTTTTCAATTATGAGCTCATTATTATCTTCCATAGGGAGATGTCCCATATCATAAAAATCATTTTTAAGGAAAATATCATTTGATTTAATATCTTCAGGAATATAACTTCCAGTACCGGTGATTATTGAACTCATTGTATGAGGTTTATGATAAATTGGTCAGCTGCAAATATATAAAAATATGTTATGCATGCATAGTAAAATTTAAGGAAATTTAGAATTTACTCAATCCTGAATTTTATTTTCATCACTGTAGCAATTGAAAGTGCCCTGTTTTTCATGGTTTCAGCATTTTTACCTTTATAATTCTTGTCAATCGCCTCAGTCAATAGCGTCAGCCAATGTTTAAAATGCAAGGAGTTTAAAGGGCTCTTTTTATGAAGTTCTATATGAGGTTTCATAGCATTTTTTTTGTAACTACCTGAATAAAACAGGGTGTTGTCCCAGAAGTCTACTAAGGTTGCTAAATGATGTTCCAACACATCTTGATCCTTAAAGTCTTCAAAAAAATCCTTTAACACATCACTTTCAAAAAGCGAGGCATAAAAATCGCGAACAATGATCAAAAGGTCATCACGAGAGCTTATATCCTGGCTCATGACAACATAGAATTGTCAAACATCCAAGGAAGTAAATCTTTGATAGAATATGCCTTTACAATTTGACCAACTTCACCGGTAAAAAAGATCTCGATATCTTCGAGTTGTTTTGTTTCGTATTCAGCAATAGCTTGTCGGCATGCACCACATGGAGCTACTGGTCGGTCAACCAAAGTCTTGACAGAACGTGCTGAAATAAAGATTTTTTTAATTTTTCCATTTGGTAAAGAAGCCATAGCACTCCAAATCGCAACTCTTTCAGCACAAATGCCGGAAGGATACGCGGCATTTTCCTGGTTGTTGCCAAAAAAAACATCTCGGTTATCCATGAGTACAGAGGCACCTACATTAAAACCCGAGTAAGGAGCATAAGCACTGTCTCTTGCTTCTATTGCCTTATCAAGTAACTCTTTCTCAGAAGTGGATAGTTCGTCTGAACTTTCAAACACTGTGAATTTTGTTGAAATTTGATGCTCATGCATAGTGCTGCCTTATAAAAAATTATTTTCCATAAATATAGGGTTTTCAATCCTAAAATTCAAAGTAGCCTAATGTAAACACTCTTGGGTGTAGAACCCATTTTTTTTTGAAGTCAATATTAATTTTTAGAAGTAAGCATATGAATCACCTAGGTTGATGGTCAAGGAGAATCTCAATGTACTTTCCAATGGATTGTTTACATCTGACGCATTGATCAAATAAGAAACATCAAGGGTCGTACTTCTAAATTTAAATCCTGTACCCAAAGTAAAGAACTGTCTGTTTCCTTTGTTTGCAGATTCGTGGAAATAACCTGCTCTTACAGAAAACACGTCGTTATATAAATATTCTGCACTTGCCTGCCAGATAAATTCTTCCATTTCTTCTTCAAACCCTCTAGGCGCGTCATACCAAGATTGAACCGTTCCCGCAAGAAACCCTACATTATCATCTTTTCCTGAAATAATTTCACCTGTAGCGTTATCTCTTATTGGTGGAGTAGGAACCAATAATTTATTTAATTCTAGACCCGCTGTTATCGTATTTGCATTGTCTAGAATAAAATCAAAGCCCCCTCCAAGTTTTAAGTTAGTAGGTATAAAGCTTTCTTCTCCACCCAGAACAAGTTCGACTTTTGGACCCATATTTGACAAATTAACACCAGCTCTCCATCTTCCATTAAAACTATTGTAATTCTTTTCTTCACTTTGATAAAACATTGAAACATCAACGGCAAAAGTATTGACAGTCTGTATTTCGGAATTGTCTACTCGAACCGCAAGATCAGAATGAATAAACCTCAAACCAACTGCCATCGAGATCACTTCACTTAGTTTCAGTGAATAAGCACCATCTATAGCAAATTCATTTGGATTTTCGGAGCCTAAGCTAATACCAGAACCATCAGTTAATTCGATGGATCCAAGAGAAAAATACGTTAGACTAGTTGCCCAGGCACTTTTTTCGTCAATTTTATTAGAAACAAATAAACTTGTAAGACTCACGTCATTGGTTAAATTTCTGAGCCATGGTGTATAGTTGATCCCTATTTGCCACTGTGACTCTGAAAAGGCATATTTGGCTGCATTATAATGCATGGAACTGACATCTGAAGATGTAGCGGCCCCCATATCAGCAAGACCTCCGGCCCTAGCATCAGGTGCAATTAATAAAAATGGTGCAGCAGTTGTAATAGGATTTACTTCATCTTGTGCATGGGAACTAAAAATTCCAAGAAATGTGGCGATGGCAATTAGACTTATTTTTTTCATCTAATATTTAGGTTTTTAGGGATTTAGATCTAAATTGTTATTGTAATATGACAAGTTTTTCAAATTTTTCTGCCTGCGCATTTGATATCTGAGATCTAACATGAAGTTTGTATACATAAACGCCCTTACCAATTTTGTTGCCAAAATCATCAAGACCATTCCAGGAAATTTCCCTGGATAATAGTCCGTCTGACTGCACAGATCGGTTAAGGGTTTTTATAAGCTTACCTGAAACCGTAAAAATTTGCACCTGAACATCTAGTGTTTCATTCGGTTTGTTGTGATTAAACCAAAATTCGGTATAATTTATAAACGGATTCGGATAATTTAATACATTACTTAATATTAAGTCGTTGTCATTGACTACAATAAAACTTAACGTTGATTCGGATGGATTATTGTATGTATCCCAACATTTAAATTTAATCGTGTGTAAACCAGGCTCCAGATCACGAAAAGGAAACTTAACTTTTCCTTTTTGGAAGTCATTTAACTCCGTTTCATAGAAATCATTTAAGACATAAGGATTGTTATTGTCATCGTCTAGAATCGCTATAATATCATGGTCAACTGCAGTAATAGAAGTATTGATGCCAGAATTATCTTCCAGAACGGCGTAGAGAACCGGAGAAGAACTTGTATTGCCTCCATCTACAAATGATTCATCATTCATGAAAAGTCTAATCTCAGGACCTTCAGAATCTGAAGGTGCATCCGGATCAAGACCGCCAATAGTGATACTCAGATCTGCTCCATTTCTATCAGACAACTGGTTATCAGCATAGAGGCTGATCTTGGCCTTCCCATAGGCGATTCGGATATCTTTAGGAACTATGAGATCAAAGGAAAAGAGTCCGTTGTCTATACTGGCTCTACCGCTAAAAATTTTACTTTCAATTGCGGTAAAGTCCATTTGTATTCCAAGATTGTCATTGTCAAGCGTCTTTTTATCCAGTGGTTTGTCATATATAGTGGCAGAAAGAATACCATTAAAATTATTAAGTGGTTGGTTGTTTTTATCGGTGATCATACCTTCCAATTTAATTCTTGATAAAGCTTTTAAGGTATCCTGACTTTTGCTCAACTCGACCTCATTCATTTTTGTGAGCTTGATGTTAGGCTTTGCCTGAGCCAATCGCATAGCCGGATCTCCAAAACTATATACAAAAAAACGTTGTGCCGTGAAGGATTGATGTTTTGTGTACATCAATGCTTCCGAAATACTGTAATTCTCTCCTTCAAAGTTCAACAGGTTTCTAATAAGATTTTGATTAAACACTTCTCCTACACTGATAAAAATTTCCCTGCTTGTAGAGATCAAATGCGAAGTGCCTCCTCGTGGATTCCAGAAAGTATATTCACCGGCAGTAGGTCGGTTCGGGTTGTCAAATCTTGCAAATTCACAAGTAACAGTTATAAACAAGGGAAGCACATTCAAGTTATTCCAGCTTTGAATTTGGGGGATTTCCAAGATTCTTTCTTCAGCCCAGCCGTTCACACCACCATGTCCAAAATAGTCTAGTATCAGTGTACCTGTTTCGACAGCATTATTGATGGCTTCATTTACTGTGGGATAAAGTTCGCCACCAGCCGAAGATTCCTGCCGATGTGCATCTGCATAGATCTTTTTTATATTGAAGGATGGTTTTGTCTCTTCAATTTCTTCAGTAATCTTATCAAGAGCCTGTTGTAATACAAATTCACCCAAATTATCTGGGTCATCAGCTACAAAGGTTAATGTATTTCTCCAGTTTCCAAAAGAGGAATTTGCGTAATAATTCAGTGTTTTATCGATGGTCTCTCTCGCTTCTTTTAGTGATGTTACCGGATACCTCCCCATGGCAACATCCTGCATGTCAGCGCTTCCGAGATTGCCTTCATTTTCATCCATCATACCAAAATAGTCATCCGTAACGTAACCAGTAGCCAGATTAAAACTTTCATAAGATTGAAAGGCGGGTACTATATTGTTGTTATCAGTAATCCTGTCTTTGAAATCAAAAGAGGCATCACCAAAAAGGCATACATACCTGATCCTACTTTGGTCATTTGAGGTGTTGAGATAGAGGAATCTTATAAAATCACGTATGGCAGTCAGATCAGGTGCGCCCGAACCAAATTCGTTATATATATCATTCAGATCTACAAGGGCCACTTTTAATCCTGAATTTTCACGGTGATAGTCGGCCAATCTTTCGGCTTCTGCTAGTAAATATCTTTGACTGATGATGAGATAGTCAATATCTCTTAAACCATGTAAATTCTGATTGACTACTCTATTATCTTCAATCGTTTCAGGAATAAAAAATACCTCTGTACCAAGCAAAGCGTATGTTTTGGTACCTCCGTAAGCCTTGAAAACAAAATCATTGGCATTGCCCTCATTTAAGATTTTTTTAGGATTGATCGGATCACTTACATCCCATAATTCTCCCACATTGTTCGCATTTGCAATCGTATATTGGTAAACACTTCCGGGATCACTTGCATTTGTATTTTGAAAAGAAAACTGGCGACCATGAGCCACTAGCTTGCAAGTCCCGATTACTTCTATAAAATCTAAATATGCTTTTGAAGAAGGATTACCCGAATTGTTATATGTGATCTGAATAGCTATATTTTCATTGTTGAGTAGGATCGTTTGTGAATTTTCTTCGGAATCAGCTTTTCTCAAAGAATTCCTTGATACCAAGTCATAGTTGAGTTCCATCAATTCCTGTCCATTGACTCTAATAGTCATTTTCGTATCAGAGCTTGAAATCGCAACACCCCTAAGCCTGATGTTTATTTCTTCATTGCTTTCCAGATCATTAAAATCAAAATTAAAATTTTGGGTATCCTGAGAACTAAAATCCTCTCCCATCCATTGCTGGCCGTTGGCAAAGAGATTCACATTCTCAAATTCATGAAAATCAAATCTATGATAGGTGTTAATTTGATCAATAACTGGTTGATTTATGGCGGTTGAGGTACTCACTCTTTTACCGAAACCTTGGTCAGTGGTTATAAAATAGTAAGCATAGTCACTATAAATATTGGTAAGGTGTTTAGAAAGTATGTATTCGTCCTTGTTGATTTCCCAATGGTCAGGCCCTTGAGCATAAAAGAGAATATAATCCTCATCGTCAAAGACCCCATCTTGTTCTCCTTCTATAAAAATTGTATTTTCCTCTAAATCATCATACCTAAAGTCGCTGTTTAATTGAGGAAGTATTTTCCCGCCATTACCATAGATACGGATATTTTTAGGATCAAGTCCTGAAGTATTGATGCCGATTTGTTGCAAGAGGTCTTTGTCAATTTTAAAGATCCCGGTTGTATCAACCTTAAATTTATTCCAGGAACCATTGGCAAGAACTGATTGATCTTTAAAAGAAGTGTTACTTTTCTTAGCTATAGCCCCTGTCCCATTTGCATTTAAAGTATAATCAAGGGTAAAAGAAATGATCTTTTGTATGCGTCCATTATTCTGAACAAGTGCCGTAAGGTCCAGAATTGCTATAGAATTATTCTTTACTTTTGTAATCGTAAACGCACTTTTTATAGCTGTTGGAATTTTGTCCACCTGAATGTTTTTTAAAGCAGTAGGTGGTAGGGGTGAAAATTTAACATTTTTTATTTGGTATTCCTGCACTATTGTGTTGTTTTGCACGTTGAATATATGTGTGGAACGTGGAATATTATTTTCGTCGAAAAAATTATCTTCTACTAAAGGTAAAACAAGAGAAATTTCCTCGTTAAGCCGAATGGAACTTTCATCGTTCCATGACAAGGTAAATGTCTTGGATTCAGAAATTTGAGCATATGAAAACAAACATTGAAAAAAGAGGATAAAAAAAAGGAGATTCTTTTTTAGGGACATATGGGGTTTAAATCATTCAAAATTAAACATTTTACAACATTACACATAATAAAGAAATAAAACAATCGTTATACAAGCATTGAAACCGGAAAATTAGGGGTGAGAACCTTATATGATCCATATCAATAGTTTTTGTATTTATCTAAAAAATAGTCAATTAATAATTATGAAAAAGTTTAACAGTAACAAAGTTCTACTCATACTATTATCAACTGTCCTTCTTGCGAGTTGTACTAAAAGTAATAAGAGTGTTTCCACATTAACGGGTTGGGAGTATAATAATCCGAAGTATGGTGGTTTTCAAGCGAATTCTAATTATAGGGAATTAGGACCTCCACCAGGAATGGTGTTGATCGAGGGAGGTACATTTACCATGGGAAGTGTGCAGGATGACGTGATGTTTGACTGGAACACAACTCCTGTGAAACAACAAGTTCGTTCATTTTATATGGATGAGGCTGAAGTGACAAATATTGAGTACTTATTGTACCTTCAATATTTGGAAAAGGTTTTTCCTCCATCTGACGATACATACAGAAAAATCTACCAGGCTGCATTGCCAGATACCTTGGTTTGGAGAAATACTTTAGGATTCAATGAATTGTTAACAGAAAACTATCTCAGACATCCTGCTTATGCAGAGTATCCTGTAGTAGGTGTTTCTTGGAGACAAGCTTCAGAATTCTGTAAATGGAGAACTGACAGGGTCAATGAAAAAATATTGATTGATAAAGGTGTATTGCATACTTTATTCGATATGGATTCTTTGGAAGTTGAAGGAGCGAATCGATTCGATACAGAAACGTATTTAACAAATCCGAACCTATTATTTGATGGTGATTCGAGTATTTATTATAAAGGGATCAGAGATTTCTCTAAGAAAGATAAAAAATCAGAAGGGTCGTTTACCGGTCGTCATGTGAAAACATCAGATGGTATCCTTGCCCAACGTTTCAGACTGCCAACAGAAGCAGAATGGGAATATGCTGCAAAGGCAGAGATCGAGAACAGAGAATACAATTCTATTCGTGGAAGAAAGAAATATTCTTGGAACGGTCATTCGACTCGTGAAGAGTCAAGAAGATATAAAGGTGACCAAATGGCGAACTTTAAACAAGGAAAAGGAGATTATAGTGGTTTAGCGGGTTGGAGTAATGATGGAGCTGATATTACCATGAAAATCAAATCCTATAAACCTAACGCTTTTGGATTGTACGACATGAGTGGGAACGTAGCAGAATGGGTTGCAGATGTCTACAGACCAATCATCGATAATGACGCAAATGATTTCAGTTACTTTAGAGGAAATGTTTTTAACAAAAAGCAAATAGATAAAGAAGGAAATGTAGTTATAGTTGATTACAATAGCATAGAATTCGATACGCTTGACAATGGTAAGATTGTTCCTAGGGATCTTCCTGGAAGTGTGAAGTATGTTCCTGTAACCAAAAGAGATGCCTTTATGAGAAACAATTATGAAAAGGCTTATAATATTGATAGTGGCGATGGTGACTTGGCTTCTACCAAGCAATATTTCAGAGATGAGGATGATTCGGAACAAAAGCCAAGGATGTATAACTCTCCAGAAATCCCAAGACAAATTGGTGAAAGCGGATTGATTATACAGCAATATGATACCAAAACAAGAAACACGTTGATCAGTGACCAAACAAGAGTTTTCAAAGGTGGGTCATGGAAAGACAGAGCCTTTTGGTTAGACCCTGCTCAAAGAAGATATTTACCTGAGTATATGGCGACGAACTTTATCGGTTTCAGATGTGCTACTGATAAATTAGGTCAGATGTCCTACTCAAGAAGAAGAAAAGAGTCGAAATAAGAATTTTGGTTCTAATAGATTTAAAACTCAATATCAGCGATGATATTGAGTTTTTTTTTACATTTACTTTATGGGAATAAAAGAATTATATGACCTGTATACGAAGAGTTATAAGGTTGTAAAAGATACCAGAGATGAAGTGAGTAATGCCATATATTTTTCTTTAAAGGGAGAAAGTTTTAATGGCAATCAATATGCTCTTCAAGCGCTTGAAAACGGGGCGAGTTATGCGGTAATCGATGAAGAAGTTTATCAGGTTGACGGGCGGATGATCCTGGTTGAGGATGCCTTGACCTGTTTGCAGGACCTTGCAAGATACCACAGGCAACAATTGAATTTTCCAATTCTAGCTTTGACAGGAAGCAATGGAAAGACCACAACCAAAGAGCTGATCAATATGGTTTTAATTGAAAAGTTTTTTTGTTATGCTACAAAAGGCAATTTAAACAACCATATAGGGGTGCCTCTCACCCTGCTTTCAATGACTCCTGAACATAGTTTCGGCGTTGTTGAAATGGGAGCAAATCATCAGCTGGAAATAGCAAATTTATGCGAAATAGCACTGCCTGATTTTGGCTATATTACAAATTTTGGGAGGGTACACTTGGAAGGATTCGGCAGTTTTGAAGGGGTAATACAAGGTAAAACGGAAATGTACAGGCATTTGAAGAAGCATCATAAAAAGGTTTTTGTAAATCAGGAGGATCCCATTCAAATGGAGAAATCAAATGGTATGGACAGGATTTTATTTGGAACCTCCGGAGATGATTATGACGTCACATTTCTTGGGGCAGATCCTTTTGTTCACATCAGTTTTGATGGAATTAACATGGAAAGTCAACTTATTGGAAGCTATAATTTTGCAAATATTGCCGCAGCTGTTAGCATAGGAAAATACTTCGGTGTTCCAACCGAAAAGATCAAAAATGCAATAGAAGGTTTTGTACCTGCTAATAACAGATCCCAGATCATCAATCGAAATTCAAACAGGATTATTATGGATGCTTATAATGCCAATCCAAATAGTATGGAGGTAGCCATTCAAAATCTTGCGAATTTATCAGCGACTAAAAAAGTGGCCATCTTGGGCGATATGTTTGAAGTAGGGAAAGATACCAGAATCGAACACCAAAAGGTCGTAGATCTGGTTATGAACTCGGGTCTTGATCGCGTTTACCTGATAGGAGAAGCATTTTCTGATACGGATATTTCCGGAGAAGAATTATTGTTGTTTAAATCCTTTGAAGACTTTACAGAATTATTCAAGCAGCATTCCTTTGAGGACACAACTTTTTTAATTAAAGCTTCTCGGGGCATGGCTCTTGAAAGGGTATTGGATTATCTATAAAGATTACCAATCATCTTCGTCCACTTCCAACTTATTATTATTGACATAGAAGCTTAAACTACCAATCGCTTTGGTCATTTCCGCATCGATAGGCTCCTCGATAAGAATTTGATATTCATGAGGAAATCTTTCAATATAAGTCTTAAGGTCAATGGCTTGTAGGTCACCTTTGATGAATTTACCAACCCTGAAATTACTAAAATCGTATTTATAGCGATTGTCTTTGGTTTTGATTGAAGCATCAAAGAACAGATCGACATCTATACTTTTGGTGATCAATTTCCATGTAAAATGATAGGTATTTAATTGTTTAATACTTGATGAATCTGATACAATAGAGTCAATCTGTGTAAAGTAATTTGTCAACCAGGATTTGGCCCTAGCCTTGATTTCTGTGCTATTGATTCCTTCAGCCCTTGCCACATCTTCGTATCTGTATTCGCCGGTTTCGTCGTCTATCATGATCAGCTGTGCCTGACCAAAATAAAAAGATAAAAATAAAATGAGGGGGACAATTATTTTTCTTTTATTCATAATAATTTTAATAAAAAAATACACCATAAAATAGTGTATTTTCGTTTATATTAACTCTACGAAGTTACCGATTTTATTTTATTAATCAAAAAAGACAGATACTTTTTGTACTTCATGTTGGCCTACATTCTTTCCGGAACGTCAATTCCTAAAAGTTTAAAAGAAGATTTTATAATACAACTTACGGCATATGACAATTGTACCCTAAGAATTTTATCCGCTTCATTATCAGCGCCAAAAATAGGTACACTTTGGTAAAAGGAATTATAACTTTTAACCAATTCATAAGTAAAATTAGCGATTAGTGCCGGGCTCAAATTTTCAGCTGCATTTTGAATGATTAACGGATAGGCCTGAAGTAATTTGACCAATTCTTTTTCTTTTGGATGCAACGTTTCAACTCCTATAAATTCTTTTTTATCGAATTCAGCTTTTCTCAAAATAGACTGGATTCTGGCATAGGTATATTGTATAAATGGCCCCGTATTCCCGTTAAAATCAATAGATTCCTTCGGGTCGAATAGGATCCGCTTTTTAGGATCTACTTTTAGAATAAAATATTTAAGGGCGCCGAGTCCAATGGTTTTATACAAACTATGTTTTTCAAGTTCGGTATAACCTTCCAGTTTTCCCAGTTCCTCAGATATCTCACCTGCTGTACTTGTCATTTCACTCATAAGGTCATCAGCATCAACGACTGTACCTTCCCTGGATTTCATTTTTCCCTCAGGAAGATCCACCATACCATAAGACAGATGATGTAAGTTTTGAGCCCATCCAAAGCCCATTTTCTTCAAGATAAGGAATAGGACCTTAAAGTGATAATCCTGTTCATTCCCAACAGTATACACCAGTCCTTCGATATCGGGAAAATCTTTAATTCGTTGAATAGCAGTGCCAATATCTTGAGTCATATAGACAGCAGTACCGTCAGCACGCAATACAATTTTTTCGTCCAATCCTTCATCCGTGAGGTCAATCCAAACAGAACCATCTTCCTTTTTATAAAAAACACCTTTATCAAGCCCTTCTGCCACAATTTCCTTGCCTAATAAATAGGTGTTGCTTTCATAGTAGTTGGTGTCGAAATCCACTCCTAACTCCTTGTAACTTTCCTCAAAACCTTTGTATACCCATTGGTTCATTTTTTTCCAAAGGTTTACGGTATCTTGATCACCCGCTTCCCATTTGAGCAGCATTTCCTGAGCTTGAAGCAGGATGGGAGCCTCTTTTTTAGCTGCTTCCTCAGTTTTTCCCTGGGCGATCAGCATTTTTATTTCGTTTTTATACTCCTTGTCAAATTTAACATAGTAATTTCCTACCAGCTTGTCTCCCTTAAGACCAGCGCTTTCCGGAGTCTGTCCCTCACCATATTTTATCCAGGCCACCATACTTTTACAAATATGTATACCACGGTCATTAATAATCTGGGTTTTATACACCTTTTTACCTGAGGCAGAGAGGATCTCAGCTACTGAATACCCTAGAAGGTTATTTCTTATATGGCCCAGATGTAGCGGTTTATTTGTGTTGGGAGAAGAGTATTCAACCATAATGGCACCAGATTTATCCTTGACAGTGCCAAAATCTATAAAGTCTGAAATCTGATTGAAATATTCGATATAATAGTGGTCAGTAACGACCAAATTAAGGAAGCCCTTTACAACATTGAATCCACTAACTATGTCAGCATGTTCCTTTACATAGTTTCCAATTTGATTAGCAATTTCAACAGGATTTCCTTTGATATGTTTCAAGAGCGGAAAAACCACTAGGGTAATATCTCCTTCAAAGTCCTTTCTTGTTTCTTGAAATTCGACCTTTTCAAGATCAATCTTATATATTGACTGTATTCCTTCCTTAACTATAGGATCTAGTATATGTTGAACCACGATATTTACAATGTTTAGAGCGCAAAAATAATTATTTTCACTTGATAATGGATAAGTTACAGTACTTTTGATTCAAGGATGAATCGAAATGGAGAGAATAATTGAAGAATTGCCTGAAAAGGCGAAAGAAAAGTGGGTAGAGAATAAAAAATATTTCGCTAAACTTAAAAAAAAGCAACGTAAAAGATTAGATCTTCTGATGAATGAAATTCATGATGAAGAATTTAAGAGAACGGATTGCTTAACTTGCGCCAATTGCTGTAAAACCTCGAGCCCTATTTTTACCGAAAAAGATATTAGCAGGATTGCAAAGTATTTTAAAATGAAGGAGGAGAAATTCATCAGCCTATATTTACAGCGAGACAAAGAGGATTTTATGGTTTTAAAAAGTGCACCCTGTACTTTTTTAGATCAAGACAATTCATGTTCTATTTATGATGTAAGGCCTAAAGCCTGCAGTGAATATCCGCATACAAACAGAAAGAAGTTTATTCAACTGACGGAACTCACCTTAAAAAACACTGAGATCTGCCCGGCAGTATTCAATATCGTGGAAACATTAAAGGCAAAATTACCACTCTAAATTCAACAAGCCAATACTAGCAGTTTTTCTCTCACTACTGATATAGTAAGTATTTTTCTCTGATTTTTTTGAATTTTTCAAGATCGCTCTTCCAGGTATTTCTGATTTCCTCAGCGGTCATTCCTGATTCAATTTGTTTTCTCAATTTTTCATTTCCAGCATGAATCGTAAAAGTCTCGCCAAAAAAACTTTTGTCTTTTGGTGTCTTATTGTAGGCATCAATAAGCCAGGTCAAATTGACCTTATCTTGCTGTTCAGCATCACTCAAATCAACACCGTTGCATTTTTCTCCTTTGAATTTTGGAAATTTTGCGCCAAAATTAGCTTCAGGAGTATAATTAAAATCATTGTCAGGGAAAAATGGAGCCCCATAACGTTGAAATTGAAATTCAGTCCCCCTTCCTGCGTTGATGACCGTTCCTTCAAAGAAACCAAGGCTGGGATAAAGGTTAATTGACTTGTCATTAGGAAGGTTGGGAGAGGGTCTTACCGGCAAACTATAATTGCTTTTATGCAAATAATTAAGGTTTCGGATGACTTTTAGATCGCATTGTATACTGTCTTTTAGCCAGCCTTCTCCATTGACCATCTGAGCGTACTCACCAATGGTCAATCCATACACAAGAGGTACTTCGTGCAAACCAACGAATGAACTGTGTTCCGGCTCAAGTACAGGACCATCAATATAATGTCCGTTTGGATTGGGACGATCTAATACCAAAAGCGGAATTTCCATCTCAGCGCAGGCTTCCATGACCAAACTTAGTGTCGAAATATAGGTGTAGAATCTGACACCAACATCCTGTATGTCAAATAAAACAAGGTCAACATCTTTTAATTGAACCGGACTTGGTTTTTTGTTTTTACCATAAAGTGAAATGATAGGCAAGCCTGTCTTTACATCTTTATCGTCTGCTACTTTTTCTCCGGCATCAACCCTTCCTCTAAAACCGTGTTCAGGTGCAAAAACTTTCTGAATTTGAATATCATAAGTCAATAGGGTATCGATCAAATGCGTGAACTGGTTTTTATTTGTAAGTGAACCTGCACTCACAATGCTTGTCTGGTTGGCTACTACAGCAATTTTCTTTCCTTCTAATAAGTGTAAATAAGTATTCATCAGATCTGCGGCTGGCAAAAGGATAAGACTATCATTAGTTGGAACGCCTGCCAAAGTTGTAAATTCATTTGGGCCGTCATTTTTACCGCCTAAATTGCCAAAGGAAGACAGTATAAAAAGGAAAACGATTAATTCAGTTACTAAAATTAAATATGTATTTTTGGACCGA